>CALKQT010000030.1 GCA_937990735.1 uncultured Campylobacter sp.
AAGAGGTAATTCTTCACAAAATTTCCCAAGGCAAAGAACGACATCAGAGCAAGGGTGAAATTTAATTGCCGCTAGATTGTCAAGCGCTGTTTGCAAATTGTATGTCCTACACTTTATAAGGCAAAGGGATCTTTTTCAAATGCGTTTGATCCCAAAATCCTGACGCGGTTCCTTACCCTCCTTAAGCCCCTTTGTCAGGCATGAAGCGCGCTTTTTGCAATTTTCCCCGCCTATCCGTATAATTGAAGAACGTTCGGACAATCATTTTCCGACGAGGGCTCATTTCCTGAAAGGAAGCGAAGTTCATGATCACCTATCCCATCGGTCTCGTACCCGGTCCCGTCTCGGTGCCCCCAAAGATCCGCGAGGCGTGGCTTACCGACTTCGGCAGCTCCGACCTGGAGGCCGACTTTTTCGACCTGTACGCAAAAAACCAGAAGCTCGTCCAGACGCTGCTCGAGACGAAGGAGAGCGTCGTCATCACCTCCGGGGAGGCCATGTCCATCCTGTGGGGCGGCGTCAAGAGCGCCCTGCGTCCGGGCGAGAGGTTGCTGGCCGTCGCCTCGGGGCTCTTCGGCGAGGGGTTCGCCGACATGGCCCGCGCCATCGGGGCGGAGGCCGAGGTCGTGGCCTTCCCCTATGACGACGTCCCCGATCCCGGCAAGGTGCGGGAGGCCGTCCGGCGTTTTCGCCCTCAGGTCGTCACCGCCGTGCACTGCGAGACCCCCAGCGGCACCCTGAACCCCCATCTCAGGGAACTGGGCGAAATCGCCCGTGAGGCGGACGCGCTGTTCGTCGTCGACTTCGTGTCGAGCGGGGGCGGGGCCCCCATAGGGGTGGACGAGAGCCTCATCGACATCGGCCTTCTCGGAAGCCAGAAGGTGCTGTCGCTTCCCCCGTCCCTGTCCGTCTCCACCGTCTCCGCGCGTGCCTGGAGCGTCTTCGAGCGCGTCGGGTACGGTGGATACGACGCCTATCTGCCCTGGCGCAGGGTCCCCGAGGTCCGGGCCATGCCCTACACGCACGACTGGCAGGGGATGACGGCGCTGAACGTCGCCCTGAACGCCATCATGGAGGAGGGGCCGCAGAACGCCTACGCCCGGCATGCCCGAGCGGCGAGCCTCTGCCGGACGATGGGGCGCGAGGCGGGGCTGACGCTCTTCCCCGCGCGGGAGGACATCTGCTCCCCCACCGTGACGGCCTTCAACGTTCCGGACGGCTGGACATGGCCGGAACTGGACGCCGCGCTGAGGAAGAAGGGGCTCGTCGCCGGAGGAAACTACGGGTCGCTGGACGGCCGGGTGTTCCGCATCGGGCACATGGGCAGCCAGGCCGACGAAGCTCTGGTGAAGAGGGGCATGGAGGTTCTCGGGGAGGTTCTGAGGAGCAAATGAAAGGGAACATCTCGCCGGAGATATTCAGGGAGTATGACATCCGGGGCGACGCGGAACGGGATCTGACGGACGGCGTCGTGGAGGCCATAGGCAGGGCCTACGGCACCTGGCTGAGGGAGAGGGCGGTCAGCCGCGTCTCCGTGGGGGGAGACGTCAGGCTCTCGACCCCGCGCATCCGGTCCGCCGTCGTCCGGGGGCTCACCGCCTCGGGCATCGATATTGTCGATATCGGGACCGTCACGACCCCCATGCTCTACTGGAGCATGCATCACCTCGACCTGAGGGGCGCGGTCATGATCACGGGCAGCCACAACCCGCCCAACATGAACGGCCTGAAGCTGGGCTACGACAACGCCACGCTCTGGGGCGACAGCATACAGGAGGTGCGGCGCCTGACGGAGTCGGACCTTCCGACCGTCGGCCCGGGGACGGTCACGGCGCGGGACATCACGGACGACTATCTGGCGATGCTCGCCTCCAGGTTCGAACCCTTCTCCCGCACCTTCAAGGTGGTCTGCGACAGCGGCAACGGAACCGCCGGCCCCATCGCCGAGCGCTTCTTCAAGTCGCTGGGCTGCGCCTGCATCCCCCTCTATGCGGAGCCGGACGGCCGCTTCCCCAACCACCACCCGGACCCGCAGAAACGCGAGAACCTCCAGGACCTGATCGAGAAGGTCAAGGCGTCGGGGGCGGACGTCGGGTTTGCCTTCGACGGGGATGCCGATAGGCTCGTAGTCGTGGACGAAAACGGCGAGATCATCCACGGCGACGCGCTGCTTGGAATTTTAGCAGTCTATTTGAAAGGAAAAAATCGCTTAGCAGGCAATAAAATGGTAGCCACAGTGATGAGTAACTCCGCGCTGGAGGATTTTTTAGCTAAACACGACATCGCGCTTCATCGCTGCAATGTAGGCGATAAATTCGTACTTGAGACGATGCACGAGCTAGGCGCAAATTTTGGTGGCGAGCAGAGCGGGCACGTAATCTTCGGCGATTACGCCAAAACGGGCGACGGCATCGCAAGCGCGCTGCAATTCGCCGCCTGCATGCTGGATATGAAAAAGAAGGCAAGCGAATTTTCGGGGATGATTAAGCCGTATCCTCAAATTTTACGAAATTTAAAGATCGCGGATAAAAAGCCGCTTGAAAAATTAAAAGGGCTAAAGGAGCTTGAAGTAAGCCTCAAAGCGGATAAGATCCGCTCGCTCTTTCGCTACTCCGGCACCGAAAACGTTATCCGCCTCTTAATCGAGGGCAAAAACGAAAAACTGCTGCAAAAGCGAATGGACGAGGTCGAGAAATTTTTTACCAAAGCCCTAAATGAATAGCAATTTTATAAAATTTTTCGGCGCGGCAAACTGCCAGCTCCACACGAAAAGCGCAGGCAAAAAACGCAGGCTTTATATATTTAAATTTGGATTGCGAGATGACTAAGACCTGTATTAAATTTATCCTGCTTTTTGCGGTGATCTTCGCGATCGATCAAGCGATCAAAATTCTGTTTTTAAACGGCTTTTCGTGGCAGGGGGAGTTTTTTTCGCTAGAGCTTACGCTTAACCGCGGCGTTGCGTTTTCGATGTTTGCGTTTTTGGGCGAAAATTTAAAATTTATCCAGATCGTGCTGATCTTGGCGCTTGCGGCGTATGTATTTTGTCATAAAAAACTCTTTTGCGAACACTGGATGCCGTTTGCGCTGATGCTTGCGGGAGGTTGCTCAAATTTACTTGATCGCTTCATTCGCGGTGGCGTCGTGGATTACGTCGCGTGGCATAAATGGTTTGAGTTTGCGGTGTTTAATTTTGCCGACGTGATGATAGATCTGGCCGTAGTGATTTTTATTTTTCAGGGCTTACGCACCGCAAAAAAGGAGAAAAATGAAGAGAAATAATTATATCGCTTACGCGCTTTGGTTTTTAGGTGCGTTTTCGTGGATCGCAGCTATGCCGATTGGCGGCGGACTGCATAGAATTTATTGCGGCAAATTTATCAGCGGATTTGCTCAAATCGCGCTATTTTGGCTGGGAAGTTTTACACTATGGTTTTTGGTGGGCTTTTTGTTTTGGGCGATTTGGGGAATTTGGATTTTGCTAGACATATTTTTCGTAGGAATTTGGGTAGAAGATTTAAATGCTTTTGAAAGCGAGACGGAGGAGGACGACTATGAGGGGCGTCTGAAAAAGGTCGATGCACTTTATGAGCTGTATCAAAAAGGCGCGATTTCCAAAGAGGAATTCGAAGCGCGAAAAGAAATTTTAATGAGAGATTAAGGAGGCTAAAATGAGTTACTATTGGTTTAAATTTGTCCATTTTGCGGGCTTTATTTCATGGATGGCGATGCTATTTTATATGCCGCGTCTGTATGTTTATCACGCTGAAAATTTAGACAAGCCGGATTTCGTAAAGGTCGTTAAAAAAATGGAGCGGATGCTGTATCACGCGATCGGCTGGATAGCGATGGCAGTGACGGTTTTTAGCGGCGTGATGCTTATCGTTTTAAATCCGGGGCTTATGAAAATGGGGTATTTTCATCTAAAGTTGTTAGCCGGGGTTTTGCTAATCTGTTATCATTTGTGGCTGTATTATTATATGTATAAATTTGAAAAAAACGAGTGTCACAGGAGCGGAAAATACTTCCGTGCGATCAACGAAGGCCCTACGATCATAATGTTTATAATACTTTATGCAATGCTAATAATGCCGAATTTACCGAGCAACTAGCCCGTTTTGATAAAAATTTAATTAAAATTTGCATAAAATTAAGGCAAAATTTTTAAAGGAAGCATGTGCAACATATCATTAAGAAAATTTTATCAAGCGAAAGTAGCGCCGGCGTTATATTACTTCTATCCGCGGTTTTTGCGATCGTAGCTCAAAACGTAGAATTTTTATCGAAATATTACGAAGCGTTTTTACATCTAAGCTTCACTATAGGCGTGGGTTCTGCGAAACTTGATGAATCGATGCATTTTTTAGTAAATGATGTGCTTATGGCGATATTTTTCTTTGCCATCGGACTTGAGCTAAAGCGCGAAAAGATCGAAGGGCAGCTGCGCCATTTCTCTCAAATTCTACTTCCTAGCTTCGCGGCTTTAGGCGGAGTAATGATGCCTGCGATCATATTTTCGATCATCAACTGGGGCGATGCCGTCGCGATGAAGGGCTGGGCGATCCCGACGGCGACCGATATCGCCTTTGCCGTGGGCGTGATGGCACTTTTAGGCAAAAAAATCCCGGCTAGTCTTAAAATTTTTGTTTTGACACTTGCGATAATGGACGATCTGTGTGCAATTTTAATCATCGCTTTGTTTTATTCCTCTACCATAAACGCAATCTATCTAGGCGGCGCGGCTTCCTGTGTCGCAATAATGCTAGCGATGAGCAGACTTGGCGTCGATAAAAAGCTTCCGTTTATCATCGTAGCCGTCGTACTGTGGGTGATGGTACTAAACTCCGGTATCCACGCGACTATCGCAGGAGTGCTTGCGGGCTTTTGCATCCCGCTTAAGACCCGCTCGGGTTCGATGTTAAAGGATATGGAGCACGGCCTAGCTTACCCAGTAAATTTCTTCATCTTGCCGATCTTTGCCTTTACAAACGCAGGCGTTTCGCTAGCAGGCATTAGTCCTAGCTTCCTTTTCGGTCCGGTGCCGATGGGCATTATGCTCGGACTATTTTTCGGTAAACAGATCGGAATTTTTGCCTTTAGCTGGATCTTAATCAAAGCCAAAATCGCCTACATGCCCGAAAACGCGGGCTGGCCGCAGCTTTACGCCGTAGCAATCATCTGTGGTATCGGCTTTACGATGGCGCTTTTCGTCGATGGCCTCGCATATGGCGGCAGTGATATGTATCATTACACAGACAAGCTTGCAGTATTTTTAGGCTCGATAATTTCCGGAGTAGTGGGATTTTTCGTCGCAAAAGCAGTCGCGGTAAAACAAAGCTAAAATCCGTAAAGGGTTAGAGTCTTAAAATTCTACGAGTAACACAAAATTTGAAAATTCTACCGCTCAAAAAATTTCAAAATTTTAAGAGCGGCTCTAAATTTTAAAAATTTATACGCTACAAAATTTTGCTTAAAATTCTATTTGAACCAAGCGCAGCTTAAATTACCAAAATCCCCGCATTTTGCATTAAGTTTAGCGCGCATTCGTCGTAGTAGCCGCGCTCATGGTTCGGCGCATCGTAGGTAGCTACTGCATCACGCGGAACGATGACGTCCTTATCCTCACCAGTTTCATTGAGATAGGTGCGCAGGCTAAGCGCAAACTGCATCACGCAGATGTCGGTGCAACAGCCCGTAATCACAAAGCGATCGAAGCCGTCCAGAATTTTCTTATCCAAATTATGAAAGCCGTTCGTACTGCGCTTAAAAGTGACGTTTTGCTCGCTTACGCAGGGCGCGAGTTCCTCGATCACCTCCGCTTCGGGCGAGCCAACTAGACAGTGGATCGGATAGCGCTTCATCTCCAAATCCCGCTCGGCGTGAGCGTCGCAGATGAAATGCACGTTTTTCGCCGCTTCTATCTGTTTAAGCACCGCAGGAGCAATCTTTGCTATGCTAGGATCGGCCATCGCGCCGAATTTTACGAAGCCGTTTAGCATATCGATCACAAATACCAAAGTTTTCATCAAAACTCCTTATAAATTTCAGGTTTCATATCTTTTAAAAGATCCATTTTAGCGCGAAATTTTAAAATTTCATCTAAATTCGCCCGAGCGATCTTCACGGCCTCTTTTTTGCCTAGGCGCGCGACGATCTCGCCGCCGGGACCGATCAGCATGGAATTTCCGCCGAAACTCTCGCCCTGCCCCGTATCGCCGCAACCGTTTACCGCGCAGATAAAAATTTGATTTTCGATCGCGCGGGCCTTAGCGAGCATGATAAAATGCTCTATGCGACTTTGCGCAAACTGCGCAATCACAAAAACTATCTGTGCGCCGCGAAGCGCTAAGGCGCGAAAAATTTCACAAAAGCGCAGATCGTAGCAGATCGCGACGCCGATTTTAAACGCGCGATTTTGAAATTTTATCTCGCAAATGCCTAGCTTATCTCCGCCGCTTACGATCTCGTTTTCGTGAGCGAGCGAGAAGGCGTGGATCTTGTCGTAGCGTAAAATTTCGGCTCCGTTTTGATAGATAAAAGCGGAATTGTAAATTTTATCTTGCCTAGAATTTATCGCTCCGCCAATCAAAACAGCGCCGCTTTTTCGAGAAATTTCGCTTAAAAATCCCTTCGTTCGCGCAGCTCCCGCGTCGGATAAGCGCTTGAAATTTTGTACACAAAAGCCCGTGTTAAAGACCTCGGGCAGGACCGCTACGTCCGCGCCGTGTTTTAACGCGCGATCGATCAGCCTGCGCGCGCGGATAAAATTTTGCTCGCAATCTACGGAATTTTGAGCCATTTTCACGTCCATTTGCAAAATAGCGATTTTCATATAAATCCTCCTATTTAGGCGCTAAGCGTATAACATTTGCATGCGTAAGCGCGATAGCTATAGCATCCGTAATATCAAGCGGCTTAATCTCCTTATTAATCCCCAAGATCCGCTTCACCATGAACGCAACTTGCTCCTTCGCCGCCTTTGCTTTGCCCGTGACCGATTTTTTTATCTGAAGCGGCGTGTATTCGGCAAAATTTCCAAAAATTTGTAAAATTTTAAGGGCTAGCGCGCCGCGAAACTGAGCGAGCTTTAAAACAGACTGCGGATTATAGGCATAAAACATCGATTCTATCGCGACCTCATCGATCTTATGAGCGCTAAAAATTTGATCAATCGCCTCACTCATCTGCGTCATTTGAAATTGCACGTTTTCGGCCTTCATTTTCACAAGTCCCGCTTCAATAAGAACAATCTTATTCACGTCCTTTTCCAAAATAGCATAGCCTAAATTTCTAGTTCCGGGATCAATTCCTAAAATTTTCATAGCCACCTTTCACACTTATTCACAGTTTAATCACAAGTGAATAAACTTAAATTTACCGCAAATTTAGTGAAATTTAGCTAAAATAGCGGCTTAATTTATAAGGGAATTTTATGGCGACGTCGCAAGCACAAGAAATTTTATCGAATTTAGAGAAGGAAATTTTACCTACCGAATACTCTAGATACATTAAAAATTTGAAATTTAACGATAAAAACTCGACACCAGGGTTTTTCATCTACAACGCTACTAACGAGTTTATAGCCAAATACGCTCAGACAAAATACGGCACTAAAATAAAAGAGCTTATCAAAAAACAGTTCGGGCTTAATGACGTGATCGTCAAAATCACCTCAAAGGCTAAAATTTTGCCGAAAGAAAAGGTAAAAATCATCTCGGAAAAGCCAAAGAGCACGATTCTAAGCGAAAATTATAATTTTGAAAATTTTATCATCGGCGATTCAAATAAATTTGCTTTTGAGTGCTCTATTACAGTCGCAAAAGAGCCCGGAATTCGCTTTAATCCGCTCTTTATCTACGGACCTAGCGGGCTTGGAAAAACTCACTTGCTTCAATCGATCGGAAATTACTGCATTAAAAAAGGCAAAACCGTCATTTGCGTCACTAGCGAGCAGTTCGCTAATGATTTCGTCTTTAACCTTAAAAACAACTCGATCGATAAATTTAAACAAAAATACCGCAATTGCGATGTTTTACTCATCGACGACATTCAGTTTTTAATAGGACGCGATAAAGCTCAGGAGGAGCTTTTTTATACGTTTAACGAGCTAAAAGACAAAAACTGCCAAATCGTGCTAACAAACGACCTGCCGCCAAAATTTCTAAAAGGTTTTGAAAGTCGTCTTACAACGCGATTTGAAAGCGGCATAATAGCAAACATAACCCCGCCGGATCTAGAAACTAAAATTGCTATTATCAATAAAAAGAGTGAAGAAAATCGCGTTAGAATTCCACACGACGTCGTAGAATATATCGCCGCAAATATGGGTGATAATATCCGCGAAATCGAAGGCGCAATAAATAAACTAAATGCATATTCCTCGATACTTCGCACAAAGATCACACTAGAATTTACCAAAAGTACACTGCAAGATCAGATCCATCAAAAATATTCAAGTGTAAGCCTTGAACACGTTATAGAGGTGATCTCAAAAGAACTGAACGTAAAACCTAGCGAGCTAAAGAGTAAAACGCGAGCTAAAAACGTCGTCGAAGCGCGACAAATTTGCATATATCTAACCAAACAGTTAACTCAAAACTCAATGCCAAAAATCGCCGCATTTTTTAATCTAAAAGATCACAGCGCTATCAGCAAAAATATCAAAAAAATCAACGAACTCATACAAACCGATGAGATGTTAAAGATAAAAATAGAGGAGCTAAAAAACAAAATAACCAAAAAGGATAAGAATGAAATTTAGACTTTATGAAAATAAAACAAAAAAGGTGAATAAAAGTGAATAAAACAAAGCTACTTACTCACTGGATAAACTACCTAAAGACAAGCTTTAGGATAAGTTTTTCACAAAAACCACTTACCAACTACTACAACGATAAAAATTTAAAAGGATAAAAATATGAAAGTGTTAATTACTAAAAAACTTTTAGAAGAGATAGTTTCAAATACTAGCTCATATCTTGATAAAAAAGATCTAAGCTCGATAACTTCACATCTTTTAATGAGTGCTAAAGATGGAATTTTTAGTATAAAAGCTACCGATCATGAAATTGGTCTAAGCTATAATCTACAAAATGTCTCAATAGAAATGGAAGGAGAAGCTACGGCAAACGGAGGCAAACTCCTTAGCGTTATCAAAGGCTTAAGCGACGATAGCGTTACTTTAGAAACTGTCAACGGAGCGCTCTTCGTAAAGCAAAAAAAATCAAAGTACAAGCTTCCGATGTTTGAGACGAGGGATTTTCCGAGCTTTCCTACAATAGATGGTAAAAACAGCTTTGACGTAAATGCTGGAATTTTAGGCAGAAGCCTTAAAAAAATATATCCGTCGATCGATACGAACAATCCAAAATATGAGCTAAACGGAGCCTTAATCGACGTAAAAGAGGGCTTTTTAAATTTAGTCGGAACCGATACGAAGCGACTTAGCGTTTATAAGCTGATCACTCAATCAAAAGCGGGCGAGCTAGATACTAAAATTTTGATTCCTAAAAAGGCGATAGGCGAAATTCAAAAGTTATTTTCGGATAAAATTAAAATTTACTACGACGAAAACGTGCTACTAGCAGTGAGCGAGAATTTTGAGTTTTTTACAAAGCTCATTAACGGCAAATTTCCAAACTACGAGCGCGTTATCCCAAGCGATACGGCATATAAAATTTTAATCCCACGCGATAAGATAGTAAGCGGCGTGCGAGCGATAAACGCGATGTGCGAAGAGATGAAGGTTATCATTAAGAAGGACGGAATGATTTTTGAGAGCATTAATGAGGATAATTCCGAGGCAAAGACCGAAATCGAAGCGCCAATCGATATAAACGGAGAAATAGTTTTTGGCGTTAAAAATCGCTTTCTGCTTGATTTTTTAAGTAATATCGAGAGTGAAATTTTTGAGCTTGATTTTAACAGCTCCGATACGGCGTTTGTGCTCAGCGCGGATGGATTAAAAACGGTCGTCATGCCGATAAATAATATTTAAAGGAAAATTATGAAGCAAAATTACGGCGCTAGTAATATTAAAGTTTTAAAAGGTCTTGAGGCTGTTAGAAAGCGCCCCGGAATGTATATTGGAGATACCAATATCGGCGGACTTCATCATATGATTTATGAGGTTGTAGATAATTCGATCGATGAGGCGATGGCGGGGTACTGCGACACAATCGACGTCGAAATCACAAACGAGGGAAGTTGTATCGTTAGCGATAATGGTCGCGGAATACCCGTAGATATACATCCGACTGAAAAAATTCCTGCCGCGACGGTGGTTCTTACGGTACTTCACGCAGGCGGTAAATTTGATAAAGACACCTATAAAGTCTCCGGCGGTCTGCACGGCGTTGGCGTTAGCGTTGTAAATGCGCTTTCAAAAAAGCTCGTTGCTACGATCAAACGTGACGGAAATATTTATAGACAAGAATTTGCCAAAGGAATTCCTACTACCGAGCTTGAAAATATAAAAACTACTAATCGCACGGGCACTACGATCGAGTTTTGGCCCGACAGCGAAATTTTTGAAATTTTAGAATTTGACGATGAAATTTTATCAAAAAGATTTCGCGAGCTAGCGTATCTAAATCCAAAAATTACGATAAATTTTAAAGATAACCGCACGGGCAGGGACGAACACTTTCACTTTGAAGGCGGTTTGGAGAGCTTCGTAAACGATATGAATAAAGCGCCTGCCATATCCAAAGCCGTATCGTTTAGCGACGGTGCGGAAGATGTTATGGTGGATTTCGCGCTGATGTATAACGAAACATATAGCGAAAATTTACTGAGCTTCGTAAATAATATCAAAACTCCGGACGGCGGAACTCACGAGGCGGGTTTTAGAGCGGGTCTTACGCGCGCGATAACAAATTATGTCGCTGCAAATGCGGCCGCACGTGAAAAGGACACGAAAATCACCGGCGACGACGTTCGCGAGGGACTTATCGCGGTAATTAGCGTAAAGGTTCCCGAGCCGCAGTTTGAGGGACAAACTAAAGGTAAGCTGGGCTCTAGCTACGTTAAGCCGATCGTGCAAAAGATGGCCTTTGAGGTGCTTAGTAAATATTTTGAAGAAAATCCGATCGAAGCACGCGCCATTATGAATAAGGCTCTTTTAGCCGCGCGCGGTCGCGAAGCGGCGAAGAAGGCGCGCGATCTAACGCGCAGAAAAGACAATATAAATTCCGTCGGCACCCTTCCGGGAAAGTTAGCAGATTGCCAGAGTAAGGATGCAAGCATTAGCGAAATTTATCTAGTCGAGGGCGATAGCGCGGGCGGTTCGGCGAAGCAGGGAAGAGACCGCGTGTTTCAAGCGATATTGCCGCTTAGAGGTAAAATTTTAAACGTAGAAAAGGCGCGCCTAGATAGAATTTTACAATCTGAAGAGATTAAAAATATGATTACGGCTTTTGGCTGCGGTATCGGCGAGGAATTTAACGAAGAAAAGCTCCGCTATCACAAAATTATCATTATGACCGATGCGGACGTCGACGGCAGCCACATTCAGACGCTGCTTCTAACCTTTTTCTTTAGATTTTTACGTCCTATCGTGGAAAACGGCTATGTTTATCTGGCACAGCCGCCGCTTTTTAGATATAAAAAGGGCAAAAAAGAGATCTATCTAAAAGACGAAAAGGCGCTGAGCGAGTTTTTGATCGAAACGGGCATCGATATGGGCGAGTTTGAAGGCATCGGCAACGAGGATTTGATCGATTATCTAAAAATTGTCTCAAACTATCGCTCACTTCTAAATGAACTTAAAAAGCGCTTCAGCGTGCTTAGCGCGATCAGATTTTTGATAGAAAACGACGAAGCGAGAAGCCTCGGCTATGAGGAGCTATTTAAAATTTTAAAACCGCGCTTAGAAAGTGAAGGATTTAATATTTTGAATTCCTACGTAAATGATGAAGGGATTAGAATTTATGTCCAGACGCCGAGCGGCTTGGAACAGCTTGTGATAGATGAGAATTTATTCGGCAATTATATCTTTGAAGAGGCGATCAGAGTTTATTCAAAGATCAAAGAGCGAGATGTAAGCTTTGGCAAGGATTTTATTGAAATTTTAGACGAAATCGAAAAAAGCTCGAAAAAAGGCGCTTATATTCAGCGTTATAAAGGTCTTGGAGAGATGAATCCGGAGCAGCTTTGGGAAACCACTATGAGCCCTGAAAATAGAAGGCTTTTAAAAATTAGCATTGCAGACGCACAAAGTGCTAGCGATACCTTTAATCTTTTCATGGGCGATGAGGTCGAGCCGCGCCGAAATTATATCCAAGATCATGCAAAAGATGTAAAACATTTGGACGTTTAGATGCTATTTAGTGAGACCAAAGAGCGCGAAAATCGTTTCATAACGGCACTTAAAATTTCGGTGCCGTTTACCTGCGTTTTGATTGTTTTTGGAATTATTTTATTCCGAAACGGCGAGTTTAAATTTGACGACGTAATTTTATTTTTACTACTTTTGATCTGCTATGTTTATTATGTCATCTATCAAATTTACTTCGGCTTTCAAAAGACGCTGATAGATCCCGTTACTCACGTATTCGTGCGCGAGGAGATCGAGAAAATTTTAAGCAACGATCTAGCCAAAAATCGTCAAATAAATATTGTTCTTTTGCGAATTAAAAATATCATCGACATAAACGATCGATACGGCTATAAAAACGGCGATGAAATTTTATATGAGTATTGTAAGGAACTTTCAAATTTTATGGCGGAGCAAGGTTTTAAAGACCTTCCGATCGGGCGCTTTATAAATGGCTATTTCGTATTCGGAGTGGAATCAAAAGCTACAAATTTAAGCCATATTTTGCGGATGTTTGAGCATAAAATTTCAAGTCAAACGATCAAAAATGTGGAGATAAAAAGTGAATTTACGATGCTTCCAAGCTCCTATGATCGCAATCTACATAATATCGTAAATGCGTTATTTTATAAGATAAATCACCTGGACGACGAAGAACACGGCGAGAAAGCGATCGACGTTGAAAAGGTACTAATCGACGTATTTTCCGCCGACGTTATGGAAGCGATCGATAGTGAAAATTTCAGCTTCAAATATCAGCGCGTTGCAGATAAAAACGGCGTAAAATCGCATATAAATTTGATCCCGAAGCTTGATCTAAGAAGCGGCGAAAAGATTACAAAAAGTAGAATTTTAGATATTTTGCTTCTAAATCATTATGACATCAAATACGATATTTCGATGATGAGGCAGATTTCTAGGATCATCTATTTTAAAGATATTGACGCTAAAATTTTTATCGAGGTCATGCCTCAGACCCTGCGAAATAACGAGTTTCGCAATGAAATTTTAAAGCTCATCGATAATAATCTGATTGATCCGAAAAAGATCGTGTTTGAGTTTAACGAAAAGCTTATTTATTCGGAGATCAAGCGCTTTGATGAAATTTTAATTAAATTCCGCGAACTTGGATTTAGCTTCGCGCTGTCGCAGTTCGGCGGCTCAAACGCGAGCTTTGAGTATTTAAAATTTCTAAATGTCGATTTTATCGTTTATGACATAGAATTTAATAAAAATTTAGACGATGAAAAGATAAAAAATATTTTTATAGGCATCAACGAAGCCTGCGCAAAATCGGGCGTCAAAACCATAATGCGCTTTGTAGATAAGCAGGAATTTCAAATGAAACTTTATAAAATGGGTATCGATTATATTCAGGGATTTTGCGTCGAAAAACCGAATGATATATCGAATTTAAGGAGATCATAGTGAGATACGGCGAAGAGAAAATTGAGAAATTTGACATCGAAAATTTAGAAGTTTGGCCCAATAAACAGGAGCGTGATTATCTAATAAAAATCACCCTGCCCGAGTTTTGCTGCCGCTGCCCGCGTTCGGGCTATCCGGACTTTGCGACGATCTATTTGGAATATATCCCCGATAAGCTCGTAGTTGAACTTAAAGCGATCAAACTTTACATAAATTCCTTTATGGATCGCTACATCAGCCACGAGGATAGTATAAATGAAATTTACGGTGCACTGCAAAGCAAGCTAAAGCCTAAATTTATGAAAATCACGGGCGATTTTAATCCGCGCGGCAACGTCCACACGGTAATCGAAATAAACTCGGATCAAATTTACCGATGATAAGCTCAAATTTAGTCGAACAAATTTTTAAATCCGCAAGCATTAGCCGCTGGAACGATTACCCAAAGATGGTAAGTCTAGTTGAGCTTGACAAGCAGGCGCATAAATTTATAATCGCCTATTTTATCGCTAGCTTTGAGCGCGATGTGGATATCAACTACGTGATAGAAGCGGGGATTTTCGAGTTTTTAGCGCGTATCGTAGTAACCGACATCCGCCCGGACGTTTTTCATCAGATACAAAAAACCAAGAAAAAAAAGATCAACGAATGGGTTTTAAGCGTCCTAGAAAGCGATCTTTTGCCTGTTCAAAACGGTGCGTTTTTCGAGCGATTTAAAAAATATCTAAATTCTAAAGATCATAAGAAAGAAGCCGTGATCTTAAAGGCGGCGAGCTACCTCTCTACGCGGTGGGAATTTAATATCGTATATCAAACGAGCCAGTTTTTAAACGATATCGAGGAGCTAAAATCCAAGGTCGAGGAGGAGCTTGAGGATTATTACGAGCTAATCGGCGTGCGAAAGATCGTTATGAACAAAAAACTTGCCCGCATAGTTGATCTTAGTGGTAGACTTCGTTTTCAAAAAAGATGGGCGCAGACACCGCGCATCCCTGAGACATCGGTGCTAGGACACATGCTGGTAGTTGCGATTTTAAGCTACTTTTTCTCGCTTGAAGTTGGTGCGTGCCGCTCGCGCACGGCATATAATTTTTTCTGCGCTTTATTTCACGATTTGCCCGAAAGCCTCACTCGCGACATCATTAGTCCCGTAAAATACGGCGTCAAGGGCCTTAGCGACATCATCAGCGAATATGAGATGCGGCTAATAGACGATAAAATTTTACCTTTCGTGCCAGAGCATATGAGAGATGATTTTAGCTATATTTTAGGCATACGCAAAGAGGGCGGTAAATTTATAAAAGACGAGTTTGAAAACCGCACCTTCGAGCTAGGCAAGGAGCCTAAATTTGCAGAAGGCAGCCTAAAGATGTTTAACGAAGATAAATTTCGCGCAATCGACGGCAAGGCGCTTAAGTATTGCGACAAACTAGCGGCGTTTTTTGAGGCGGGGATTTCGATCAGTTACGGTGTGAAAAGCAAGGAGCTGCTTAGCGGGTATAATTCGATGCTGGAATTTTTCAAATCAAAGCCGAAAATTGAAGGCGTCGATTTTCAGAGTGTTTGCGAGGATTTCAAAAAGCATTTCGGGCTTAATAGGATTGATTTATAAAACCCCTTCCCAGATGGCTGCGGCACATGCGAGATCTAAGTGCTCTGCTGTATTCCTACCCTGAAGCGGTGCCTAAAAAAAGCATTGCACAGGTCTAAGAAAGGGCAAATGGGATTATATGGAAATGTTTCTTAAAGTAAGGTTATAAATGAATTTCAAAAATCATCTTTTATCCGTATTTCGCGAGGTTTTTATCCCTCATCATCGCTCTATTGAGTTTAGAGCCAAAATTTTTGCCGCAATGCTTCTTGCCAAAAAGAAGCAGACCGACGAGGATTACGACGCGATCAAAGATATAGCTGGCGAAATTTATCCGGGTGATGAGCAGCGCATCGGCGTGCTAGTCTCTATCGTAAAAGAGTATATCTTAAAGGCGAAAACCTATAAAAGCTTAAATTTAGACTCGCTTCTAAAAGAGATCGACAGAGATATCAAAAATAACAAAAAATATATCAAAAAAATTGATTTTTCACATCTACGCCGTTTGATTGGAGATGATGACGAGGATGCGCTAATCCAACAGCGCGTGTATGAGTTTTTTGTCTGCGAAGTCAAAGAATACTCGTAAATTTTTATCTTAAGAATTTTTTTAGTATAATCATCAGTTTTTGAAATTATAAACGGAGAAAAATTTGGAAAATATCAGAAATATCGCGGTTATCGCGCACGTCGATCATGGAAAGACCACTATCGTAGACGAGCTTTTAAAACAGTCCGGCACCTTTGGTAATCACCAAGAAGTCGGCGAGCGTGTGATGGATAGCAACGACATCGAGCGCGAGCGCGGCATTACGATACTATCCAAAAATACCGCCATCCACTACGGCGGCGTTAAAATCAACATCATCGACACCCCAGGTCACGCCGATTTCGGCGGCGAGGTCGAGCGCGTGTTAAAAATGGTAGACGGCGTGCTTTTGCTCGTCGATGCGCAAGAAGGCGTCATGCCGCAGACAAAATTTGTTGTAAAAAAGGCACTATCTTTGGGTCTCAGGCCGATAGTAGTCGTAAATAAAATCGACAAGCCCGCAGCCGATCCGGACCGCGTGGTAAATGAAATTTTCGATCTTTTCGTAGCGCTTGACGCAAACGACGAGCAGCTGGAATTTCCAGTTATCTATGCCGCTGCTAAAAACGGCTATGCAAAATACGATCTAAACGACGCAAGCGCCGATATGAAGCCGCTTTTTGAGACGATCATCTCTCACGTTCCGACCCCTAGTGGTAGCGACGATAATCCTTTGCAGCTACAGGTTTTCACGCTCGATTACGACAACTACGTTGGAAAGATTGGCATCGCTAGAATTTTCAACGGCACGATAAACAAAAACCAAAGCGTTATGCTAGCCAAAGCCGACGGCACGCACATTAACGGTAGAATTTCAAAACTCATCGGCTTTAGCGGGCTTGAGCGCACCGATATCGACGCGGCAGGCACCGGCGACATCGTGGCGATCGCGGGCTTTGACGCGCTTGACGTAGGCGATAGCATCGTCGATCCCAATAATCCGATTCCACTTGATGCGCTGCATATCGAAGAGCCGACTCTTAGCGTAATTTTTAGCGTAAATGACGGACCGCTAGCCGGCACGGAGGGCAAATTTGTAACCTCAAATAAGATCGACGAGCGCTTGGAAGCGGAGATGAAAACCAACATAGCGATGCGCTATGAAAACGCAGGCGAGGGAAAATTTAAAGTAAGCGGCCGCGGCGAGCTGCAGATCACGATTTTGGCTGAGAATATGCGCCGCGAGGGCTTTGAGTTCTGCCTCGGGCGCCCGGAAGTCATCATCAAAGAGATCGACGGCATAAAATGCGAGCCTTTCGAGCATCTAGTTATCGACGCGCCCGATGATTGCACCGGCACCGTCATCGAAAAGCTCGGTCGCAAAAAGGCCGAGATGAAGGTGATGAATCCTACCGGCGACGGGCAGACGCGCATGGAGTTTGAGATACCTGCGCGTGGTCTCATCGGCTTTCGCTCGCAGTTTTTGACCGATACTCGCGGCGAAGGGGTGATGAATCATAGCTTTTTGGAATTCCGCCCCTTCATCGGCGCGGTCGAGAAGCGACAAAACGGCGCGCTCGTGAGCATGGAAAACGGAGTAGCGCTAGGATACAGCCTGTGGAATCTGCAAGATCGCGGCGTGCTTTTTATCGCTCCGCAGGCGAAGGTCTATCTGGGTATGATCATCGGCGAACACAGCCGCCCGAACGATCTGGACGTCAATCCGATCAAGGGTAAAAATTTAACCAACGTCCGCGCTAGCGGCAGTGATGATGCGATCAAGCTCGTGCCGCCGCGAGTATTAAATTTAGAGCGCGCTTTGGAGTGGATCGAGGAGGACGAGCTTGTGGAGGTCACGCCCGTAAATATCCGTGTGCGCAAGCGATACTTAGATCCTACGACGCGCAGACGAATGGCGAAAAAATAGAATTTCAAAATGAAATTTTAAAATTTGGCGTGAAATTTAGCTTTTAAATTTCACGCCTTTTTTATAGACAAATTTTAAAATTTGAGCTGCTAAAATTTTGCTAGGAGAAACAATGAATCTTGTTTTATTCGACTTTGACGGCACGATCACGCGCGATGATTCGCTACTTGAGTTCGTCGCCTACGTAGTCGGATTTAAGAAATTCTTTCGCGGGATTTTGGTACTATCTCCCATTTTGGTGGCGTATAAACTAGGTCTTGCGAGCAATAATTTTACGCGCAGAAAGCTCTTGGGCTACTTTTTTGCGGGCATGAGCGCCGATAAATTTGATAAAATTTGCAAAAAATACTCCACCACCCACATCGAAGATATCCTAAAACAAAGCGCGATGGACAAGATCACAAGCTACAAAGCCGCGGGCGATAGGGTAGTCATCGTCACCGCCTCGCTCGAAGATTGGCTGCGTCCGTGGTGCGACGCGCAGGGTTTAGAGCTTTTAGGCACTAAAATACGGCGCAAAGGCAGCATCATCACGGGCGAGATCGAGGGGCAGAACTGCTACGGCGCGCAAAAGGTCGCTCGCGTGCGCGCGGCATACGACGTGCAGGCTTTCGATCGTGTTATCGCTTACGGCGACAGCAGGGGCGATCGCGAGATGCTCGAGTTTGCCGACGAGGCGCACTACAAGGCGTTTGAGTAAAATTTAACGCTGAAAGCTTAAAATAGCATCTGCGGCGACTGCGCTTTTGCTTAGAGCTAGATTTCGCCTCACGCGGAATTTTATCCTTTTAAATTTATCGCGCTTATTTGCAAAATTCTACACCACAGGATAAATTTTATATTTTATCTCAGCGCAAAAGCCCTGAACTATGAAATTCTGTTGCAGCACGGGATTTTAAAATTCTTGGTGCAGATAAAATTCTAAAATTCCGTCGTGCATAAAATTTTAAAATTTTATCGTAGCGTGGAATTTCATTCCGAATAGAATAAATATTTTGAAACCGAGCGTGAGATAAAATTTTAAATTTAAAACTGTCCGAAAAGATCGTTCAGCGCCTCGCTAATGCTAGGATGCGTAAAAATTTGATTTTTGAAAAAGTCTGCCTTCGCGCCCAGCGCCATGGCGATCGCCAGCTCATTAACGATCTCGTGCGCGTTTACGCAGTGAAGCGCCGCGCCTAAAATTTCGCCGCTAGCTGCGTCCACGACCGCTTTCATCATTCCCTCGTCGTGCGCTACGACCTTGGCGCCGGGCACCGCCGCCATCGAAAGCTTCAGCACCTTGATCTCGCGCCCACTCTCTCTTGCCTGCCGCTCGCTAAGACCGATGCGAGCTAGCGGCGTGCGGGTAAACAGCACACTTGCATGCGGCGTGCGGTTTTTCGTAGTGCGCGCGCCGTCTCCGAAAAGCGCGCTAAAAATGATCCTAAAATCGTCTAAGCTAGTGTAGGTAAACATCTCTCCGCCGCGCACGTCGCCTGCTGCGTAGATGCCAGCAGTCGAGCTTTGCAGATGCTCATTCGTGATGATATTGCCGTGCGCGTCCGTCTGCACCCCCGCAGCGGCTAAATTTAGATCGTTCGTATTCGCGCGACGACCGAGGGCGTATAAAAACGCATCCGCCGCGATCGCCTTGCTCTCGCCCGCGAGGTTAAATTTTAGCTCGCCGCCCTTTAAGCCCAAAAACTCGCAGCCTTCGATAATCTCCACGCCTTGGGCCTGCAGAGCGGATTTGACGCTGGCGGACACGTCCTCATCCTCGTTTTTCATAAATTTCGATCGCATCAGCACGCTGACTTTAGAGCCAAACCCCGCAAACATCGAAGCAAACTCAAGCCCGATAAATCCGCCGCCGATGATTACTAGATGCTTCGGCAGGATCTTTAAATTTAAAATTTCTTCGCTGCTATAAGCGATCTGCGAGTTTACCTCAAAGCTAGGCTCGACCTCCCTCGAGCCTGTATTTACGACGATCGTTCCTGCTGAAATTTCACGCGTCTGCCCGTCAGGGCTTAGCACGCGCACGGAATTCGCGCTCGTAAATGAGCCCTCGCCGTCGATTACGTCTATATTCGGGTTATCCTTTAGCATAGCTAAATTTTTCGCCCTCAGCGCCTCTACGAGTTCGTCCTTTTTCTGCATGCTCAGCACGAAATACTCTCCGAGCACGCTGAAATTTACGAATCCTGCTTCCTTGCTCGCCGTAACTAGCCGCTTGGTCGGGATGCAGCCTACGTTGATGCAGGTGCCGCCGTACATCTGCGGGGAGCGCTCGATGAGAGCGACCTTTTTGCCCAGTGCGGCGGATTTTGCGGCAAGGGTTTTGCCCGCCTTGCCAAAGCCTATTACGATGATATCATAATCCATTTTTAATCCTTTTGATCTGAAATTTCGCGGGATTATAAGAGGTTTTATTAAATTTAAAATCTGAGTGGTGCAAATTTAAAGGCGCAGGCAAGAGGCGCGAAATTCCACGACGAAATTCTAACTTCGGCACAGAATTTAATGCGGAAAATAAAATTTTCAGCCCCAATCGTTTTAAAAATTCTGCTATCGATAGAATTAAAATTTTAAGCGCGGGATACGTGGCATTTTATAGCGCTTGGTAACGGATAGAATCAAATTCTAAGCCCCAAACCGCTCATAAAATTTAAAGGCACGAAAAACGCGGAATTTACGCCGTAAAATTCCGCTACTAGCGCTTTTTTACGCCTAGCAAAAACATATTGATGCGGTCTTTGATTAGCTCGTTCGCTTTGAAATTTAGCTTTTCGTCGAAAAATAGCAGCCTGCTAAAATGCGGCTCTCTAAGTAAAAAGCAAAAATATAGCGCTAGGCTTTTTGCCGTGCGTCCGGGCGCAAACTCGTCCGCATGCGCCGCCAAATACTCATCCAGCGCATTCGGCGAACCTAGCACGCCGCTTTTTAAAAAGATTTTTGGGCTCTCGCTAAGCGCGCCGTTAAAGCCGCTGAAAAGTATCAATCGATAGAATTTTATTGCCTCCGGAGCGAAAAGAAACTCCAGATAAATCCCTGCAAACTCTCGCAGATACTCACGCAATTTTAGGTCTTTATTGATTCGCATGCGCTCGTTCATTCGCTCATCAAGCTTTTTGCTTTGCAGTTCGATGATGCGCAAAAATAGGCTTTCTTTGTTATCAAAATACTTATAAACCGACGATAGCGAGCCGCCGCTAAGCTCGATGATATCGCTTAAGCTCGTAGCCTCGTAACCTTTGGCTAAAAACAGCTCCAGCGCCGCGTCTAAAATGAGCTTGCAGCGAATTTCGGATTTTTTATATTTAGGCGATTCGGGCATTTCGCCTCCTTTGAAATACTAAAATTTTTTCGTAAGTGTATAAAAAATATACTTAATTAAGCAACATTATTGGGCTAAAATTTTAAAACCTCAGCAAGAAATAATTTTGCGCGGCTTTGCAAGCGAAGCGAAATTTTATATCGCGCAGGCGCAAGCGAGCGGAATTTTATCGCGCACCAGCTGCGGTAAAGCGGAATCTATCTTTGTAAACGAAGCGTTTAATGCCTATTTTAGGCAAATTTAGCAATAATTACCTAAAACGCTAAAAGGCATCTTTGTATGAAAAAAGTCTCGATCGGCGAAGCAGCCGAAATTTTAGGAATTTCAAAAGAAGCCGTCTACAACCGCATCCGCAGAAATTCCTTGCGCGCCGAGGAAAGCGGCGGCGTACGCTACGTGCTTTTAGATGATGAAATGCAAAGCGAGCCCGCTTCGCAAAGCTCTGCGAAAAGCTCGCGTACTGGCGGCGGGGCGGGTACTCAAAGCTTCATCGACTATCTCATCAAAGAAATCTCCGAACTAAAGGGCAAAATCGAAGCACTGCAAAGCGATAAGGACAGACTTCACAAAGAAAAAGAGGAAATTTTAATCGCCTCAAAAGATGAAATCAAGCTGATGTATAAAGAGCGCGACGAGAAGCTCAGGTATTTTTTGTCGTTTTTCGATAAACCGCTGCTTTCGAGCAAAAGCCGCGAGGCCAAACCCTACGATGTCGAAATCAAAGAAAAAACCTTCGATCGTAGCGAATGGACGAGCCTTGCAAAATTCGTAAAATCGCTCAAACGCAAAAAGCGCCTCAAAGCGCAAAGCCTAATCATCGAAAACATCGGCAAGAGCGAGTTTATCCGCGTCGAGGGAAATGAACTTTTGATAAATCAAAGCCTAGATATAAAATCATTGAAAGGAAAAAAATGAAACTACGCAAAATTGCTAGCTATGCGCTGGTAAGCGGCTTCGGCCTCGTTATGGCGGGCTCGCTAGCGGGCTGCGACGACAAGGAGCAGGAGCAAAACGTCCGCTTGCAAGAGGGCGCGCTCGTCAGGCTCGAAGAGATCGCGCCGGGAAAATATAAAATTTTAGAGGAATTTCCGAGCGAAAAGACCCAGATCATCTTAAAATCGCTCGACGGCACGGAGAGAATTTTAAGCGATGAGGAAACCAAAGCCCTTCTGGCCGAAGAAAACGCCAAAATCGACGCCGGCACTTCAAATTTAACCAACCAAAACGCGCAGCTTAGCAGCGGCGGCATGAGCCTGGGCGAAGCGATCTTGGCAAGCGCTGCAGGCGCGATCATCGGCTCGTGGATCGGCGGCAAGCTGTTTAACAACCCTGCCTATCAAAGCCAGCGCCAAACCGCCTATAAAAGCCCTAGCGCATATTCTAGAAGCGTCGATAGCTTCAATCAAGCAAAGCAGCAAAACGATAAGGCGCGAAGCGGTAGAAGCGGATTTTTCGGCGGAAGCAAGAGCGGCAAAAGCGGTGGATTTTTCGGCGGCTAAGCGCGCTTTGAAACATACGGCGGCTCTGCGCGGCGAGTTTAAATTTAGAGCGTAGAATTTTAAAATTTGCGCGAATTTAGCATTGATTTGACGCAGATTTTTCAAAAACGCGCTGTAAAATTCAGCTAAATTTTATCGCTCTTACGACGACGCCCGGTCCACACCGCAAGCGCGCCGTTTAAATTTAGCCGCGAGTATCTTTTCGAGCGGCTTAAATTTACACATGATCGCCGCATATGATCTACGGCTAATTAAATTTTGCCTTGCGTCTTGCGCGCTTTAAATTTACGCGAAGCCGTATGCGCATTAAAACTAGCAAAAGCCGCAAAGATCGCGGCACAAATGAGTTAAAATTTTAAAAAAAGGATAAAAATGCAACTAAAAAAGATAACGCCGTTAAGCAACGAATATCTCGAAAAGCTCGGCTTTTACTGGCACACGGACGCAGACGAGACTCCTTACGTTAGCGACGAGATCGTGCGCGTGAGCGCTGCGGAGGCGGATGCGTATTATGAGGCCGCAAACGAGCTATACGAGATGTTTGTCACAGCCGCGCAGTACGTCATCGACAACAACCTCTTCCACGAGCTCGGCATCCCCTTCAACCTCGTAGATCTCATCAAACAAAGCTGGGAAAACGAGGTGCACTGGCACCTATACGGGCGCTTCGATTTCGCGGGCGGGCTGGACGGCAAGCCGATCAAGCTGATAGAATTTAACGCCGACACGCCCACGGCGGTGTTTGAGACGGCAATCATCCAGTGGGCGATGCTGAAAGAAAACGGCATGGACGAGGCGAGCCAGTTCAACGACCTCTACGACGCGCTGCGCGATAATTTCAAGCGGCTCGTGGTACTTGACGGCGAGCTAAGCGATTTTTCTAAATTTTACGAGGGGTGGAAAATTCTATTTAGCAGCGTCGCGGGCAATGTCGAGGATGAAAAGACGACGAAGCTTTTGCAGCAGACCGCGGAGGATGCGGGCTTTAAGACGCGCTTTGCCTACGTGGACGAGGTGGAATTTAACGACGAAGAGGGTGTGTTTTTTGAGGGCGAAAACTACGAGTATTGGTTCAAGCTCATCCCTTGGGAAGTGATCGCGATCGAGGAGGGCGAGCTTGCGCTCATCTTAAAAAACATCGTGCAAAATCAAAAGGCGATCATCCTAAACCCCGCATACACGCTGCTTTTCCAAAGCAAAGGGATTATGAAAATCCTGTGGGATCTCTATCCGAACCACCCGCTGCTGCTGCAAAGCTCCTTTTCGCCGATCATCGGCAAAAAGATGATCAAAAAGCCGTTTTTGGCGCGCGAGGGGGCGAATGTGGCGATTTTCGACGCCGACGGCAGAAAGATAGAGGAAAACGGCGGCGACTACGGAAATCAGAAATTTTTGTATCAGGAATTTTACGAGCTCAATAAAGACGAGTGCGCCCAGAGCTATCAAGCGGGGGTATTTTTCGCCTACGAAGGCTGCGCGCTGGGCTTCCGCAAGGGCGGCGAGATACTTGATAATCTCTCAAAATTTGTAGGGCACTACATCGAGGATGCGAAGTAGCGGCACGGCAAATTTTAAAAATTTGAGAAATTTTAGGGCGGCGGCTCTTGGCGATAAATTTGGCGGCAAGGGTCTCGCGGCGGTAAATTTTATCGTCGGGCGACAGCGGCGAATTTGTCGCTTGGCAGTAAAATTTAACGCTAGGAGGCTACGGTAAAATTTAGCGTAGCGGCGCGACCAAAATTCTGCGCGGATAAATTTCGTGCAGGTTAAATTTGCGTAAGTTGAAATTCCGCGCGGAGTAAGATTTGTGCGAGCTAAATTTTAAAATTTAAACGCGAACGGCGGCAGCGATAAAATTCGTTTCTCGCTTCGGCGTAAATTAGAATTTTAAATTTAGACGCAGATTTCAGCGGAAGTAAAATTTACCGTCTGCTTCGGCATGAATTGGAATTTCAAAATTTGACGCCCCGCGCGCTGCGAGCATTAAATTTCGCGAAGACAGAATTCGCGATAGTTAAATTTTGCGAGAGTAAATTTTGCGATAGCAAAATTCCGCTAGAGCAAATTTCCGCAATAGCCAAATTCACGGAGTTAAAATTTTCCGTTTAAGTACTGCGCTCCAAAATCGCGCGATGAAATTTAACGGATAAATTTAGCCGCGCGACTGCGGCTTAAAATTTTAAAACGCAAAGGGGAAAATATGAAAATCGTATGTTTGGATGCCGCGACGCTGGGAGGCGATGCCGATCTTAGCGAGATCGCGAGCCTGGGCGAGTTTGAAAGCTACGAGATGACCGAGCCCGCGCAAACCGCGCAGCGCCTAGCCGGTGCCGACGTCGTCATAACCAACAAAGTCCTAATCACGGATGAGATCATGGCGCAAACCGCGCTTAAGCTGATCTGCGTAAGCGCCACGGGCACGAATAATATCGATATGCAGGCAGCGCAGGCTCGCGGCATCGCGGTGAAAAACGTGGCTGGCTATTCAACGAACAGCGTCGTGCAGCAGACCTTCGCGTCGCTGTTTGCGCTAACCAACGCGCTCGGATACTACGCGGATTACGGCAGCAGCGGCAAATGGTGCGAGAGCGAAATTTTTACTCACATTGACGTGCCCATCAGCGAAATTTACGGCAAAGAGTTCGGCGTCATCGGGCTTGGACAGATCGGTGCAAAGGTCGCCCACATCGCCGCTACGTTCGGCGCAAACGTGAGATACTACTCCACTAGCGGCGCGAACGACAACGGCGAGTTTGCCAGAGTGAGCCTAGACGCGCTTTTGAGGGCATGCGACATTATCTCAATCCACGCTCCGCTAAATGAAAAAACGTCGGGATTAATCGGCGAGGCGGAGCTTGCGAAGATGAAAGAGGGGGCGATCTTGATGAATTTCGGCCGCGGCGGCATCGTGGACGAGGACGCGCTGGCTCGCGCCGTGGACGAACGAGGCCTACGTACGGCGCTTGACGTGCTGCAAACAGAGCCGATGAGAGCGGATCATCCGCTGCTGCGCGTGAAAAATTGCCGCAACGTCATCATCACACCCCACATCGCATGGGCGAGCATAGAGGCCCGCAAACGGCTGATAAAGATGATCGCGCAAAATATTAGGGATTTTATGAGCGGCAAATGAATGCAGTTAAAACGCCGAAGCGAATTTAACAAAATCAAGATGCGGCGCAAGGCTCACAAAGACCCTGCACATAAAATTTTATTAGCTGAAAAGAAGTGATACTGCTTCGGGTAAAATTTTAAATTTACGCCGCGAATAAGCTATTTCTCCCCTTTGAATTCATAGATTTATCTTTTCTTGCAAATTCTTTTTATGCTCATCCAAAATCCCGTAACTATAAAAAATAACACAGAAATCGCCGCTACGCAGAATAAGAACTTGCCCGCCTCGCCGAAGATATAGCCCGAATGCACGCTCAAAACGGCTTTATGTATAGCAAAAGGGTGCGGCATGGTGCTTTTCGCATCATCATAGCGAGCATGCCGCAAGATGCCCTTTTTAACGTTTATACTCATCGTATTCATATGCTCTTCGCTCTTTTCGCCTTTATCGAAATAAAAGATCATAAAATTTTCTCCATCTTTTTGAGCGATGATGTTAAAGAATTCGTAGTTTTCACCGCGTTCACGCTTAAAAATATCAAATGCCGTCTGAAAATTTAAAATTTTATCTTCATCCTCAAGCGAAAATCCTCGCACTTCGGTAAAGCTCGTTTTTCTAAAAATTTCCTTTTCCCCTAGCGCTCTGTTGGTGATTTTGGCTATCCAATCATACGACCAATAAAGCCCGCTAGCGCTTATCGTAAGCAAAACGGGCAGCAGCAAAACTCCGACCGCGCCGTGCAAGCTATATAAAAAAGCATAACCTCTCGCTTTAAAATTTATCCTAAATGCGCGTAAAATCTTTCCTCTAAAGCTAGGATAATAGATCACCGCGCCTGAAATTAAGACTAAAATAAACATAACCGTGCTAAGCGCCACGATATTTTTGCCTATTAGCCGCAGAGTTTCGTTTTTGCTTAGCCCAAATCCCAGATTGGTATGTAGATTTAGCGCTACGCCAATAAACGTATCGCCTATGTTTTCCGAAGTAATTTCGCCGCTATAAGGATCTATAAAATATGATTTAAACTCGCCGCCAGAATCTGTACCGGAAAGCCTAATCGCTTCGTTTTTATTTTGAGGAATTCTATAATAACTGAGCGTAAAACCGGGCTTGACTTTTCTGAAAATATTTAAAATTTCGGCGGGTTCGAGGGCATCTTTTCCGCTCGGGCTCACGAAAGATTTGCTTTGATTTAACGCATCTATAATCTCATCATGATACGAGATAATAGCGCCGCTAAGAGCTACGATCGAGATCGGCACGCAGCATATAAGCGTCAAAACAAGATGGACGTTGAACCAAAATTTTTTCCTTTTTAAAATCGCCATTAATTTCCTTAAATTTTAAATCCGCGGACGAAATTTATGCGCCGCGAATTTAAAAGTTCACGTTAAATCCAACCTGCGCCTTCATCCCGTCTACGACCATCATTTGATAATTTCCCGAGCGCGTTAGTACGAATTCGTTGAATATGTTATAAAGCGTAAAATTTAAACTTGCGTCTTTTGTGAGCTTATAGCTCGCGCCCAGATCAAAAAGCGTGTATGAGCGGATATCCTCATCGTAGCTTAGGCTATCACGCGTCCTACTATAATAATTTATTTGCGACCATAAGTTTAGCTTAGAGCTTACGTCGTAATCAAATCCTAGCTTTACCGAATGGATTGGAAAATTATTTAAGGTTTTGCCCTTCTCGTTACCCGTTTTTTGCTCGGATTTCGTATAGGCGTAGTTTGCATGCAGCTTCAAATTATCTAAAATTTGATAATCGCTACTTAGCTCTAGACCCCTAACCTCGGCTTCTCCGATATTTATAGTATCCCAAATTCCGCGCCTGTAAGTTTTGCCGTTATGCACGCAAGGATTTCCCGGTCTTGGACGGCAAATTAATTTGGTAGAAATTCCATCTTTGATTTCGGTATAAAACGCGGTAGCGCTAAAGTTAAATTTATCGTTATCGTCGTAAGAAAACCCGCCTTCGTAGCTTATGCTGCTTTCGGGCTTTAGAGAGCTTCTGCCTATCTGCGCTCCTTGCCCTCCTGCAAACGGCAGGGCAAGGCCCTCACTACGTTGCTTAATATCCGGAGTTGAATATCCCGTCGAAACGCCGCCTTTAATAGAAAAACTTTCGTTTAAACGATAAACGGCATAAGCGCGTGGAGATATATGGCCGCCGTAGTCTTTATCGCGGTTATATCTGATTCCACCGGTTAGTGTTAAATCATCAGTTAGATAAAAATCATCCTCGCCGTAGATCGAATAATCCCATCTTTTGACATTTGCCTCATCTGCGGTAGTGGCGGCTTCGTTTAATCTCTCGCTTCGGTATTGTACGCCCAAACTCAAAGCATTTGAATCGAAAAAATATGAGCCTTTAGAATTTAGCGTAGTCGTTCTAAGACGCAGATCCTGGGCGCCGCTTTCTTTCATGCTATCGTAGTTTGCATAGCTATCTATCATAAACTTATCGTATTTTCCCTGATGAGACAGGCTTGCAGTGTAGCCTTTCATATCCTCTTTCGCAATATCGTTATTGCCTCCCGAGGTTGTTCGCGTACGCCCGTATGTACGCCTAAATTTATTATTTACTTTACGATAATCAAGCGCTACCTCATCGTTTTGCGTTACGTTATACATCAGTTTTGCGCCCATATTCGTCTCTTCATTATTTCTATTCGCATAAGGCTCTTTGTCCTCTATCTTTTCAAAAAATCTGCCATAAAGTGCGATACCTAGTACGTCCGGAACGATAGCTCCGTTTAGATAAAAACCCGTTTGATAATCACCTTTTATTTGCGATTTTTTAGCAAAAGTATAGTATCCGTTTACATTGCCGCTAAGCTCATTTGAAAAGCCCTTAGTGATGATATTTATTACTCCGCCCATAGCGTCGCTGCCGTAAAGCGAGCTCATAGGACCGCGTATGACCTCTATGCGCTCTATCGCATTTGCGGGAGGCAAGAAATTCTGACTGCTGCCGATACTTCTTAATCCTTTATAAGCGCTATCGCTGGTCGCGGGCTTGCCGTCGATTAAAATTTTCGTATATTTTTGAGATAGACCTCTTAGGCTTATGCCTTTTCTAGATGCAGCACCTAGCGTTGCGGTAAAGGCACTCGGCAAATCCTCTACCATTGCGGAGATATCTTGATAGTTACGTTTTTGTATCTCTTTTTGCGTAAGAACGGAGATAGAAGCGGGTGCGTCTTGGATATTTTGCCGATAGCCCGTAGCACTGACTACGGTAATTTCACCCAAATTTACACTTTTGCCTTGTTTTTCTAACTCACTCGATATCCCGGCTGTCGCTATAGCAGCGATCAGCGATAATTTATATATTGCGCGCACAAACGTCCCTTTTCTTATTAAAATTTAAACTCATTTTACTATAATAAGATATGCATTATCAAGAAATACTAAACGGCAGAGGGATTATTTTAAACGCTAAAGGGATAAGATGAGTAAAGAGATAAGTTTAGACGATTTTTTGCAAAAAATATCTAACGACATTGAGCCGTCCAAGCAATGCGGGTATAACAAAACCGAGCTTGAAAGCGAAAGTATAAAATTCGGCTTTAGCTCTTTTTATACGGGCAGAGAGATAGGATATTATAGCAGCGATATAATTTGCAGAGATTTTCTTTTGCATCGCCACGAGCGAGGTAGCCGCTATTCATTTTTATTTTTCAATACTGGCGAAAATCCTATCTGCTTCAGATCGGATAAAGATCAATTCGTCTTGAATAAAGGTGAGTTTTGGCTCGGAACTATGCAAAGCAAATTGCGTGGCGTTCACGAGCTTGAAAATAAACACTATAAAAGCTCCTGCATAGCGCTTAGCACCGCTTTTGCAAATGAGCTGGGAATTTTAAAAAATTTGAATTTAGATCAAGCCGTTTGCATGAAGAAATTTAAAACAAGCGCCGTGCAAAATATTATTCTCAAAGAGCTCGAAAATGCCGCGATATACGACGGCAAAATACGCGAAATTTTTATGGAAAGTAAAATTTTAGAGATGCTTTATAGAAGTTTTCATAAATTTAATGAGCCAGAAAATGCGCTTAGTCTTGATGAAAATCACATAAAAATAGTTCAAAAAGCAAAGAAAATATTACTCGAAAATATGCAAAATCCACCTAGCATTAAAGAGCTCGCTCATCTTTGCGCCACGAACGAATTTGCACTAAAAAGGGATTTTAAAGCATATTTCGGCACGAGCGTTTATGCGATGCTGACAAATGAACGGCTTGAGATTGCAAAAGAGCTATTGAGCTTAGATCAAATAAGTGTAAACGAAGCCGCCAAAATGGTCGGATATAATAATTTATCGCATTTTTCTAAAATTTTTAGGGCTAAATTTAATATATTGCCAACGCAACTGAAAAAAGATATAAAATTTTACTACTCGGATTAGAATTTCGCGCAACCGATTATCTTTTAGAAGCCACACTCTTTCGCAACCGCATATCAAAATATCATAAAATTTTATATCGACCGAGCCCGCAAAAATATGGAATTTAAATTATAAATGCCGCCGAAGCCTTGGCGGCAAAAGCGAGCTGCGATCAATATCGCAGCTGCGCGTATGTTCGGACGCCAAAGGGCACCTTAAAATTTTAAATGCGTCTAAATTTAAAACAGGCTATAAACCTCGTCTAGTGTAAAGTGCTTTTTATCGATCTTACCGCCGTAGTATGGCTTGATATCCTCGTCAAAAGCCTTGTGAAAAAATTTTGCTTTATACATTTTTACCAGGCTGCTATTAACCGCATCAAGCAACTCGGTATTGCCCTTAGATAGGGCGACGGCGATATAATCTACCTTGCCGAGGTTAATGATTTTCGCATCAAGCGCGGCATCGTTTCTAGCGTATCCGAGTACGACCGTGTTATCGTCGGCAAAGCCTATGCCTTCGCCAGCCTTTAGTCTAGTGACGCACTCATTGGCATCGGCACATGTCGCAATCTCATAGCCCGCGTTTTTAAAGTGCTCCTCGGCAGTTGTGCCTTTAACGCTTAGAATTTTTTTATGCGCGATCTGATCGATTCTTGAAATATTATCATCCTTGCGGCTTAGCACGCCAATTTGCACTGAATAATACGGATAAGAAAAATCGACTTTCTGAACGCGGTCTTTTGTGACGGTAAGCTTGGATATGATGAGATCTACTTTGTTTTGCTCCAGTGAGGGAACGCGATCTTTAGATGCTACGGCGATAAAGTCGATTTTGATCTTTTTATTGCCGAATAGATTTTTGACTAGCTCGTTTGCCAAGTCAACTTCAAAGCCCTTCAGCGTGCCGTTATCATCGAAGCTAAACGGAGGCTGGGAATCTTGCAAGCCTATGCGAATTTCGCCTGCTTGCTTGATATCTGCTAAGGAGTTAGCGCAAAGCGCGCCAGCACCCAGCAAAATACTTAATAGAATTTTTTTCATATTTCGTCCTTTGAATTAAAACATTTTATAAAGATCATCTAACAAGAAATATTTTTTCTCAGCCTTGCCCTTGTAAAAAGGATCTATGCTATCGTTAAAAATTTTCTTGAAAAAGCCGTTTTTACTGAGCTTGACAAGCCCATCGTTTAAGGCGTTTAGCAAGTCGTTGTTGCCTTTTTGCACTGCGATAGCTAAAAATTCCGACGTACCTAAATTCTTGATATTTACCTCTACCTTGCGATCTACGACCGAATAGCCCAAAACTACCATATTATCGTCCGCATAGCCGCTGCCGCGACCGGATTTTAGCGCGCGGAAGCATTCGCTAGAACTAGCGCATGAGATAACTTTAAAGCCTTCCTTATTAAAATAATCAAACGCCGTAGTGCCGGGCTCTGCTAAAATTTCTTTATCTTGTAAATCGTCTACGGTTTTTATATTATCATCGGTGCGGGTTAGCACGCCGATATTTACGCTAAAGTAAGGATTTGAAAAATCCACTAGCTTCTCGCGCTCTTTCGTAACCGTGATGGCTGCGATATCCAAATCGACCTTGTTATCTTGCACGGCTGTGATACGATCATTGCCCAGAGTTACAACATATTCGATTTTGCCGCCCTTATCGCCGAAAATTTCCTTTGAAAGCTCTTCAATAAGCGAAATTTCAAAACCACTGTATTTGCCGTCCTCGGAGACGCTAAGCGGCGGCAGTGAGCCGTCTATTCCGATACGAATGAGCCCTTTTTCTTTGATCTGCGCTAAAGAGTTAGCAAATAACGAACATGAAGCGATTAACAACGCAAATATAATCTTTTTCATAAAATTCCTTTAAATTTTACTAAAATTTCGCGAGCGAATAGAATTCTATCCATCGCCACTTTAAATTAAAACAAGCTATAAAGATCGTCCAGCAAGAAATACTTTTTATCAATGGTGCCTTTATAAAAAGGCTCAATACTCTCATCAAAAATTTTTGTAAAAAAACCCTTTTTACTTAGCTCAATTAGTCCCGCATTTACCGCGTTAAGCAGCTCAGTATTGCCCTTTTGCACCGCGATGGCCAGGAAGTCCGTCGAGCCTAAATTCTTGATATTTACTTCGACTTTGCGGTCGACTACAGCGTAAGCGAACACAAGTAGATTATCATCGCCGTATCCGTCGCCCTTACCCGATTTTAGGTCATTAAAGCATTCATTCGCGCTCGCACACGGTACTACGTTATAGCCCTGTTTCGTAAAGTAATCAAACACAGTAGTGCCGGGCTGCGCCAGTATAGTCTTTCCGTTTAGATCGGAGACCTTTCTGATATTATCGTCGCTACGAGTTAGCACGCCGATATTTACGCTAAAGTATGGATCGGAGAAATCTACCAGCTTCTCGCGCTCTTTCGTAACCGAGATTAGCGCGATATCTAAATCGACTCTGTTGTCCTGCACCGCTTTTATGCGGTCATCGCCTACCGTTACGACATATTGTATCTTGCTGCCTTTATCACCGAAAATTTCTTTAACAAGCCCTTCGATTAAGAGTATCTCAAACCCGCTATATCCGCCGTCTTTAACGACGCTAAACGGCGGAGACGAGCCATCTATACCGATTCGAATAACCCCTTTTTCTTTGATTTGAGTCAAAGTGTTGCCAAAAAGCGAACACGCAGCCAGCATCAACGCCAAGATTATCTTTTTCATAGCGTCCCCCTTTTTTTTAAAATTACAGCAAGCTATAAAGATCGTCCAGCAAGAAATACTTTTTCTCTGCAGTTCCTTTGTAGTAAGGCTCGATGAAATTATCGAACGAATTTTTGAAAAAGCCCTCTTTGCTTAGCTTGATTAGCTCGCCGTTTAGAAAATCCAAAAGCTCCGAATTGCCCTTTTTCACGCCGATGGCTAAGAAATCCGAAGTGCCTAAATTTTTGATATTTACTTCAACCTTTTTATCTAATACCGGATAAGCTAGCACGACTAAGTTATCATCGGCATACCCGTCGCCCTGTCCAGCTTTTAGCGCCTTGTAGCAAGCGTTTGCGTTATCGCATCTGGCGATATTATAGCCTTGCTTTTCAAAGTATGTTTCTGCGGTACCGCCGCTAAGAACTAAAATAGTTTTATCTTGCAATTCGTTTAAGGATTTAATCTTATCTTCGACGCGGGTCAAAATGCCTATATTGACGCTAAAATACGGGGTCGTAAAATCTACCTGCTTCTCGCGCTCCGGAGTTACGGTAAGAGTTGCGATAACCGCATCCACCTTATCTTCTTGTAGGAATTTTATACGCTGATTTGCAAGCACGGAGGTAAACTCCACCTTCCCGCCTGATGGAAGCATATCTTTAGCGATGGCGTTTGCCATATCGACCTCAAAGCCCTGATGCACGCCGTCTTCTATCTTGCTAAACGGCGGCTGCGCGTCATAAACGCCTATTCTAAGCACTCCGCTACTTTTGATCTCGGAGAGCGATCTTGCGCAAAGCGCGCTACTGGCCAAAGCTGCGACAAGCAGACTTAAGAGAAATTTCTTCATCCTTTTCCTTTCTCATAAATAATTTCAAAACCATTGCCACGGCTACGGAAAACCTCAAAATCCCGCCCGAATGGCAAGCAGACATTAAATTTGCCCGCAGGCGAAAAGCAATTTTAGCTTTTTATATCTTTAATGATTATTAAATAGTAAGTAAAGTCGCCAAATAAATTCGCTTTTTCATTGTTTGCTTCGATTTTGCGCGAGTTTTTTAGAATTTTCATCTGCATCCTAGCGATAGAATTTAAAATTTTGCAAAATTTTAAAGCCACAGAATTTTACAAAATTTTCAGCGTAGGATTGGGCGAGAAATTTTACGAGCACTTTAAAGCTTGCGATGAAATTTTAAAATTTTATAAGATCAAATCTTGCAGGTTACATTTGGCAAAACAGCACAAGAAAGGAGTGAAATTTTAAAATTTCGCGCTTTAGTGCAGACATAGCAGAATTTAAAATTCTTAAATTTCTACTCCCGCCCAGCAAAATGGAATTTTAAAATTTTTAGCAAACGTCGTATTTTAAAAGCAAGCAAAATTAAATCTTTGCCACGCTGCAGAATTTCGCAATAAAAGTCACGCTGCCAGCGCTAAATTTTGCGCCATAAATTATACTACAAACATCAGCTTGGCGCAAAGCACGATGATGAAGCCGAATACAAAAGCGATCTTGTGGATATTTACTCGCAAAAACTCAGGCGCAGGCCTTCCCATCGCGCGGCAACTTAAATTTATCGCTACGCACACGGCGATGATGAGCGCGAGCGTGACTTTTAGCATAAAGATTTTTTGAAGCGGCGTACCGAAATATCCGCCATTAGCGCTTCCGACCCAACGGCTCATCATCATTCCGCCGGTGATTATTAGCGTAAAAAGGCAAACCGGCATGATCTTAATCGCGCGCGAGCCGATCGCTTTTTTAACGCGCTCAAAATCCGCGCCCAGCGCGCCTTTGAGCCGCGAAAAAATCACGACGTCGAAAAATATATAGCCTAAAAAGATAATTGCGCAGATGAGATGGACGATCTGCACGTAAGGATAAATTTGCTCCACCACCGCTCCTTGTTATGAAATTTCGCCAATTTTATGCGAAATTTCAAATTTTAGCAATGACTTTCATCAACGCGCCGCGAGCGGTTAAATTTAAGCCGACCGTACAAGTGACGCAAATAAATTTTGGCAAAATCGCGCGGGTAAATTTAAGAGTAAAGCCGCGCAGCTAAATTTAAAAATAGCCGCATTTGTAAATTTACAAAATTTACGAGCAGCGCCGCGCGGGCGAAATTCTAAAATTCTAAAATTCTAAAATTCTAAAATTCCGTCCGCGAAAACCCGCGTAAATTCCGCAATCTATAACATCATCGAAAATATTATGCCGAATATGATTAGCGGGATATTAAAGAAAATAAAGGTCGGCACGCAGGTATCCCACATATGGCTATGCTCGCCGTCGATATTCAGTCCCACGGTAGGCCCAAGCGTGCTATCGCTCGCAGGCGAGCCCGCATCGCCGATACCCGCAGCCACGCCGATGATAAAGATCGTCGCCGCCGTACTAAAGCCCAGCTGCGCGGCTAGCGGACAATAAATCGTAGCGATGATAGGGATCGTGCCGAAGCTCGAGCCTATGCCCATCGTCACGAGTAGCCCGATGCCGATCATCAGCAGCGCGCCGCCGAGCTTGCCGCCGCTTAAAGTGCTCGCTACGTGCACCAGCTCGTTCACGCCGCCGGTTTCTTTTAAGATCGTGCCGTATCCTGCGGCGATCAGCATCAAAAACGCGATATAGCCCATCATATGCACGCCCTCGTCAAATACGCTATCGAGCTTTTTCCACTCGATGCCTTTGCTAGCAAGCATTACTAAAATTCCGCTAAGCGCGGCAAACGGAAGCGATTTGACCCAAATTTGCACCGCGAAGCACACCGCAATACCCGCTAGCGCGCCCCATTCGCGCATACCCATCTTAAGCTCGCTAAAATGCGCATCCAGGCTCTGTTTGGTTTCGGCATACTCCCTCGGCTTGCGGTAGTAGATCACGGCTAGGATGAGACCCACAAGCATCGGTACTGCGCTTAGCCACATTACGCTCGATATGTCGCTTAGGCTTACTGCGATGCCGTTTGCGTTCATATTTTTTTCGATTAGTCCCATAAAGATAAGTCCAAATCCCAGCGGCAGCGCCATATACGGCGTCTGCAAGCCGAACGTCAGCGCGCACGCTACGGCGCGGCGGTCGATCTTTAGCGAGTTCATGATCTTAACTAACGGCGGGATCAAAATCGGAATAAAGGCGATGTGCACGGGGATTAAATTTTGTGAGAAGCACGCAAAAAAGGCGATCGAAAAGATAAAGACGTATTTTTTGTCGCTGATTAAATTTGCCACCGCGCGCACCAAGATCGCCGTTAAGTTGGTCTTTGAGATCGCGCTTGCGATGACGCCTAGCAGCAGATACGAAAGTGCGGTTTCTAAATTTCCGCCCATGCCGAGGCTGCCGGCGTTTTCGGGATTGCCGTTTATGAATAAATTTATGGCATCGCCCAGCGGGATCTTGCTTGAGAGCACGGCGCATATCGTGCCGATTAGGATCGCGAGCATTACGTTGCACCTCAGCAAGCACAGCGCGCACATCACACAGATACTGATAAATACGGGATTGGTAAGCATCTTTTGCCTTTTTTGGAATTTTTGCAATTATATAGAATTTAGGGCTAAATTTTGCTAAAATCGCGCAAAAAATCGACTAGGACAGCGATGAAATATTTTTACTCCTCTTTTGTAGTAAGCCTAATTGCGCTTGCTATCGCGTTTTATATCGGCGGTGCTGGTGCCGCTTATATCTGCGCGCTTTTATGCGCGCTGGAAATCAGCCTTAGCTTCGACAACGCCGTAGTCAATGCCAAGGTGCTAAAAGATATGGCGCCGGTGTGGCAGAGCAGATTTATCCTCTGGGGTATTCCGATCGCGGTTTTTGGCATGAGGTTTTTATTCCCCGTGCTAATCGTCGCCGCAAGCGCGCATCTGGGTCTTTGGGAAACCCTCGTGCTGGCGCTTAAGCAGCCGCAGCGCTACCATGAAATTTTAAGCGAGAACGAAGCGCAAATTTATGTTTTCGGCGGCGCGTTTTTGCTGATGGTCTTTTGCGATTTTTTCTTCGATACGCAGCGCGAGCTACACTGGCTAGGCATAATCGAAAATAACGGGCTCGTGCGATTTTTAAAGCGCATTCCAAACGCGCCCACGCTGATCGCTCTAGCCGCAGGGCTCGTGCTGCTTGCTAAAATGGGCTCGGCTACGCTCGGCGCAGCGTATTTCGGCGCGATCTTACTCTATCTACTCATCTCCTGCTTCGACCGCCTTTTCGGCACGGACGGCGTAAAAAACGGCCTTGCGGGCTTTTTATACTTAGAGACCCTGGACGCGAGTTTTAGCTTCGACGGCGTGATCGGCGCGTTTGCGCTAAGCGATAATATCTTCATCATCATGCTAGGTCTCGGCGCAGGCGCGATGTTCGTGCGCTCCATCACGCTGTATCTCATCGCGCGCGGCACGCTGTCGCACTTTGCCTATCTGGAGCATGGCGCGCACTACGCCATCGCGTGTTTGGCGTTTATAATGTTTGCCAAGCTGAAATTTGAAGTAAGCGAGATCATAACGGGCACCGTGGGGATATTATTCATCGCGCTGTCGCTCGTCTCGTCGGTGCTTTACAACCGCCGCAACAAACGCAAACTAATCGAAACGATCGCGGGAAACAACGAGTAAAATTTCATAGCGAGCTTTGCGCTGCGCAGGCTAAATTTTAAAATTTCAAGCTACCGCCGCAAGCCGTAAAATTTACCCGCTTGCGCCGCGTTAAATTTCAAGAGACGCTAAATTCCAAAAGCCGCTAAATTTAAAGACGCGAACGATGAGATTAAAATTTTACGAAAAGCGTTAAATTTTAAGCCGCGAGATGGCATTTTAAAATTCAAATCAGCGATCACGCGAGCTCAAACCTTTATCGCGTAATCTCTGCAGCTCTTCGCCGACGAGTGGCGGGCTATTTGCGGGCTCGCCGCTCTCGCTTGCGCCGCCAAAAATCTCCTCATTCAAACGCAGCTCATCAATGATACCAAGAAGCTGCAAAATCTCGGCCTTTATCCGCTCGGCGTCTCTTAGCGTAGTGCGCGGCGAAAACAGCGCGGCTTCGAAGCGGTTTTTCGCGCCGTTCAAAAATAGATAAAATTTTCCGTCCATAAACGCCGCGCTAAGAGCGATCTTGGGCGCAAGCTTAAGCTTCAAAGCTCCGAGACGCTCCATAAAGCTAGGCGTCAAAAGATACCGCGCCTCGATCTTATCGCTCGCAAACACGCGAAATTCCTTGCCGAAAATCACGTCGTCCATCAACTCCTGATCGCCTAAAAATTTTGTGCCTGGCGAGCGGTCCGCGATGATGGTCTGTCCTTTAAATCTCTTATAAAACTCGCACACCAAAACCGAGCCGCTAAAGGCCTGCACGTATTCGCCGAGCCTCCAAGCGTTCCAAAGCGCGATCGCCGACAGCAAAAAAGCTGCGGAAAGATCGCTTTTAGCCCTTTGGGATAGCTTTACAAGCTCCATAGACTCACGCGTTTCATAGATTTTTATCGCCTCGCTTAGGCTAAATTTCACCCCTTTATAAACGCCGTCTATCTGATCCTCGGCTACGAATTCATTGTTCGGATAGATGCCTGTTTTGCAGATCTCTTCTTCGTCTATGCCGCTTTGCGGCTCGTATCTAAAGGCGGGATCGATATCTGAAATGATAGCGCGGATGAAGGCGTCTTTGTAAAAGGCGTTGTACTCCCACTTGGCGATGGAATCATCATAAATCCCCCATACGCAGCTTACCGCAATTATCGGGATCATCGCAGACATCAGCACGGCGGAGGAGTATTCGTTTTGGATCAAGCCGTGGATAAACCAGCCGACGGAAAAAACCGCGATGCATAGCAATAAAATCAGCGGTTTTAGAAATTTTATCTTACACTGCTGCTGCTTTTTTGCCAGCTCCTCTATCGCTTTGTCAATATCCAAAATTTAACTCCAAATTTGATTTGCCGAAATTTTAGCCCTTATTTTACGCTAAATTTTATTAAAATTTCATCCGTTAAGCGGGTTTAAGATTTTTTATGCTATTTTTGCGACCTATTTCGATCAAAAGGCGAGAGATGATAAATTTACCGAAAAACTGCGTGGTTTTTACCTATCCGAAAATGGGCGACAGCGGCAAATTTTTGCCCGCAGAGTTGCGCGGCGCAGCGGGGCTTACGGGCTGCACGCTTCAGTGCAAGGCCTACGAGAGCGCGTTTGCGCAGATAAGAGCCCTCGGCTTCGAGCTTATCGCCGTAGGCAGCATGGGCGAGGCGGGCACGAGCGAGTTTAAGCGCGCTACGGGTGCTACGTTTGAGTTCATAAACGACGAAAAATTCGAGCTTGAAGCGCCGTTTGGGCTAGAAACCTTCACCACCGGCGACGGGAAGAAATTTTACCACCGCCAAACCCTGATTTTTAGGGGCGGCAAGGAGATAAAGCGCTTTAGCCGTATCGTAGAGCCCGAGCAGGACGCGCAAAACGTACTTGCGGCGCTAAAGAGCCTATGATCGATCGCTTCGGCGGCGCGCTTTAAATTTTGTGCTCCAAACACATTGCGACACAGAGCTGGAATTTAGGGCGGAGCGCATTTCTCTTAAATTCAGCATTTTTAATTAAAATGGCGCTAAATTTAACGGAGGCGGGTATGAAAAAATTTCTATTTTTGGCACTATTTTGCGCCCTTGCGGCAAACTGCGGCGAGAGCGCGCGGAGAGATAAAATTTCTGCGGCGAGCAAAACGGATAAAACAACGAGTACCAGCGAGACCACAAGCGCGCGCTTTATAAAGAGCGGCGAAGCAAGCGCCGGCTCGCAAAGCAGCGCCGATGCGGTCATCCAAACGGACGGGATTTCGCGGGCAGATCTGCAAAGCTGCATCGTAAAAAGCGACGAAGGCTCCTGCGAGCGCGTCGCGCGCGGTCTGAAAAGCGGCTGCGAGCGCAAAGATCAGCTGTCGTGCTTTTTCTATGCAGATGCGCTAGGACGCGGTTTGGGCATGGAAAAGGACGTCGTGGCGTCGTTTGAGCTTTTTCGCGAGCAGTGCGATGCCGGCAGCAGCGAAGCATGCTACGAGCTGTCGGTCAAATATCTCCAAGGAATCGGCACCCCTCAAAGCTTTGAGCTCTCGGGCGAGGCGCTAGATAGGGCGTGCAAAATGCACAACAAGCGCGCCTGCGCGGTGCTCGATCTACTGCCGAAAAATTAGCACGACAGAGGCAAAGCGCTTCTTTGGGCGGCACAGAATTGCTTTTTAGGGCTAGACCGCGTAGATTGCCGGATACCTTGAAAATTTCGCCGCACGAAAGCTTAAATTTTACAACTCGCACCTAGATGAGCGTGCGATCCGCATTTAAAGGCGCCTATCACCGCGTGGCAGCCCCGTCCTGCTTCGAATGAGCGAGGTTCGGTTTTAAAATTTAAAGCGATTTTCGTGGGTGTGGTGCGATGAAGCAGTAAATCGGAGCGCGCGAGCGGATAAACAAAATCAAAAGGAGCAGAGATGAAAGCTTTAAAGCTTGCGCTGGCGGCGGCGTTGGCGCTTAGTTTGGCAAACGCGGACGGTGAAGCCAAAGAGTTTAAATTTAGCGGCGCAAAAACTAGCGCGCTTTTAGCAAAGTGCAGCAAAAAGGACGCCGCCGCATGCTACGAAGCGGCGATGAGATACGAGCTGGGCGGTCGCGGCGTCGTGCGAAACCGCTTCAAAGCGCAGGGCTTTTTCGCAGACGCGTGCGAGCTCGCAACCTTCGCCGAGCGGAGGCAGGGAGATAAAATGAGCGGCGCAGGCGAGCACGCGATGAGCGATTTGCGCGAGCGAGCCTGCCTGGGCAACGCGGCGGCGCTGGAGAGTTTCGCGAGCGGGCAGTGCCGCAGCCTCGTGATATACGACGAGCTTTGCGAGGGCGGCTCACAGGAGGCGTGTGACAATCTGGCGCGGATGAAGCGCGAAGGCTGGGCTCCCAAGGAGAGCTGCAGCGAGGAGATAGTCGCAAAATTCGGCGACGGCAAGCCGCAGAGATAAAATTCTACCCCATTTTACGGCGGTAGAATTTTAAAATTTTGCAAGTATAAAATTTGCTAAAATTTTATAGAGCTCGACCGAAAATGGTAACAAGGCGGGCTAAATTTTGAATTCTAAAACGCGTTTAAATTCATGTATTAAGCGGCGTCAATTTTTGGGCTTAGAGAGATTAAAATTGACGCGGTAAGGCTCTTTGAATTGCAAATCGTGCGTGACGGCCAGGCTAAAATTTTAAGAACCAGAATTTAAACAAAATCTGCAATTTAGTCGTGACGATGATATAATTTTTAGAATTTTGCAAGCGTAAAATATCAAAATTTTGCGTATCTACGTCGAACCGCCCTCCCAAAAAAGCGCGAAATTTGAAATTTTAAACTGCCATATTGTGCGAAGAGGCAAGAATTTCAGGCAGAGGGAATTTCAATTAATGCGGATTAAAATATAGGTGCGGCGGGCAAATGCGTGCACCGCAAGCGATGTAATTTTAAATATGGGCTCAAGGCTCGCTAGACGCGGAATTTAAACGCCACGAGCGATAAATTTTAAAACGCCTATTTTAAAATTGCGAGGCGGGGATTTAAATTTAAGTGCGGTGAGCGATTAAATTGCAAAAGGAAGCTTAAATTTAAATATCGCAGCTCACAAATTATGCGATGAAATTTTGCGCCTAAATTCCGCAAAATTCGGCGCGCAATGAACGTTTGATGATATCGTAGTTAGATCATTAAACCAAGCTTCAATCACGCTTAAAACCCTATTTACGGAGCGCTCGCGCAAGCGGGTATTGCAAACCGCCGAAGCAAAAAGCCTGATCGGAGGCGTTTGGCGGCGTATCCCAACCGACCGCGCCTCATATTTTGCTCTATAGCCTAGCTCGCGCACGAAATTTAGATTTTGAAATTTAGCGCAAAAATATTATAATTTCGCCCAAATCACGGCTAGGACTGAAAAATGAACTCACGCGTGCAAAACGAATATCTAAAATCAAAAATTATGAGCGCCGAGGAAGCCTGCGAGCTGATCTCAAACGGCGCATCGGTGGGCTTTAGCGGCTTTGTTGGGGCGGGCTGCGCGCTAGCTCTGCCGCAAGCCCTGGCACAACGAGCGACAGCACTGCACAAAAAAGGCGAGCCCTATCAAATCGAAATTTTTACAGGCGCATCGACCGATCCGCTTTTAGACGGAGTTTTGGCAAAAGCAGGTGCCGTGAGCTTTCGCGCGCCGTTTTTTACGGATGCCGATATGCGCCGTGCGATAAATAGCGGCGCCGTGCGATACACAGACGTGCATCTATCAAGCCTTGCCGCGCAGCTTAAGGCGGGCTTTTTTCCGCATCTAAACTTTGCTGTGATCGAAGTAGTGGCGATTAAAGAAAGCGGCGAGCTCGTACCGTCCACGTCGCTAGGCAACAACCAAGCTTGGCTCGATATCACCGATCGCGTGATTTTAGAAGTAAATTACTACCAACCACTTGAGCTGGAGGGCATTCACGACGTTACGGATCTGCGCCTACCGCCGCATGCTGAGGATCTGCCAATCAAGCACGTAGGCGATCGCGTAGGCAGCCCTTACATGCATGTAGATCCTGCCAAAGTAGTCGCTGTCATAGAGGCCAGGACGCATGATCGCGTCAATAATTTTACCGCCGTGGATGAAATTTCAAGTGCGATCGGGCGCAACGTCGTAAAATTTCTAAAAAACGAGGAAGCTTGCGGTAGGCTTCCTGCAAAAAAGCTACTGCCGCTGCAATCGGGCATCGGCAACGTCGCTAACGCCGTGCTTAGCTCGCTACAAAATGCTGGCTACCAAGAGCTGCAGTGCTACTCCGAGGTGATCCAAGACGGTATGCTAGATCTCATCAAAAGAGGAGTCGTAGGTACTGCAAGTGCCACGGCGCTATCGCTTAGCCCCGCAGGTGTCGAGGAATTTCAAAAAAACATCGATTTCTACCGCAAGCACATCATACTGCGTTCGCAAGATATCTCCAACTCGCCAGCACTCATCAGAAGGCTTGGCGTCGTATCGATGAATGGCATGCTAGAGGCAGACATCTACGGCAATGTAAACTCCACTAACGTCATGGGCTCGCAGATGAAAAATGGCATCGGCGGTAGTGGCGACTTCGCTCGCAACGGATATTTGTCGCTATTTTTGAGCCCATCGCTCGCTAAAGGCGGCGCGATCAGCGCTATCGTGCCATTCGTGAGCCATGTCGATCATACCGAGCACGACACCCAGGTCATCATCACCGAATACGGCATCGCCGATCTGCGCGGTAAATGCCCTCGCGAACGGGCTCGCGCGATGATAAGCATCGCACATCCCACCTACCAAGACGCGCTGAGAGATTATTTCGAGCGGGCATGCGCGCAGCCATGTGCGGGGCATACTCCACACATCCTAAGCGAGGCGCTGTCGTGGCATCAAAGATTTAAGGATACGGGGAGTATGAAGGCTTAGAGCGAATTTGCTTGAGCTAATGCGCTAAAACCTAAAATTTAAGCTCATTCTCGCTGAAAGCAAGAAAGTTTGCACTTAAAAATTCCGCCTGCATTTGAAAGCTCTATCGCTACTTAGAGCAAAGCTCGTTAAAATTTTTATTTTTGCAAAGCTCGCGCGAAATGTTTATTATATGAATGAATTGAAAATTTGCGCCATAAAATTTTAAAATTTGCAGGCGGATTTAAGGCACGGAATTTAAAATTTTATCGCTACGGAATTTTAAAATTTAGCCTTAAATTTGCAGCTTGCGCATTTCAAATTTTAAAATTCTACGGCTTGGAATTTTAAAATTTTGAACTTCGCAAAATTTCATCCATAAATCCGCTATCAAATTTTAAATTTAGCTCTCACTTCATTTGCCAAGCCAATCCTAGCTATAAAGCGCGCCATAAGTTCGCGATAAAACCGCGTAGTATTTGCCAAGATAAATTTCGTATGAATTAAAGCAGCGGCTTGCTAAAACAGAATTTCTCGCCTTACGGAGACGATCTTTGGCTCGTAAATTTAAAAAGGCGGGCCATAAGGCTGCGGCGAGATGAGATTAGAATTTTATCCTCGAAGGCTCCATCGGCTTGCTGTAGAAGTAGCCTTGCATATATTTAATCCCCATCTCTTCTAAGATGATTGAAATTTCGTGGTTTTCTACGTATTCGGCGATGAGCTCGTAGCCCTGCTTGTGCGCGAAGTTAGCGATGGTTTCGACGATAGCGCGCGAGTTTTTATCGTTTGCGATGTTTTTGATGAGTGCTCCGTCGATCTTTATGTAATCCACATCAAGCGTTAAAATTCTATAGTAGTTGGAGTATCCGCTGCCAAAATCGTCTATCGCGACCTTGCAGCCGTAGTTTTTGGCTACGGCGATGAAGCTGCGTAGGCTCTCGTAATCGTCAAATTCCTCGCTTTCTAAAATTTCAATGAATAGATTTGAAGCATTTGGGCTGGATGCGAGCTTGCGCTCTAAAAGCTCCTTGATACCTTCGTTTGCGATGTCAAAATATGAAAGATTTATGCTAAAGCAAGTCCCTGCGAAGCGGTCTAGCAAGCGAAAGGCTTCGTTTATTACGACCTGAGTTAGCGGGATGTAGAGCGAGGTTTGCTTTGCGATATCGATAAACTCACCCGGGCAGCGCGTCTTGCCCGAACGATCGATTAGGCGGATTAGAATTTCATATACTAACGGGACATAATCACCGCCCTCGGTGCCGTAGGTGTTACCACTAGGATCGCGGTGGGTGATATCAAATATGGGCTGAACAAGCACAAAGACTTGATTTTTCTTGATCGCATTTTGAATCGTGTTGATCATAATCTGGTTTTGAAGATATTTTTCCTCAATCGCATTTGGGCGCGAGTAAAAGCCCACGTGCTCGTTTTTGCTCTGCGCCTCATACATCGCCATAACCGCCTGAAAGACCCTATTTGCGCCGCCCGCTACGTCTGCACGCTCGCTCACGCCCATCGTGATATTTAAAGGCGCGGAGGCAAAGCCCTCGGTCGTATGGAGATTAAAAACCTTGTCGGTGAAGTATCTGTTTATGATCTCCACGTCGCGCGCGACATTTAGTCCCTCGTAAAATAGGCAAAACTCATCCGATTGGATGCGAAAGATACTAGCTTTGATCTCGTGCGATTCGATACACATTGCAAGCGTGCGCGCAAAGGAGCGCAGAATTTCATTCGTCGTCTCTGCCTTGTAAAAGAGCCGTAAATTTGCAAAATTTACGATAGTGATATAGATCGCTACGCCCGTTTTTTCGGCGTTTATTAGCTCATATAGCGCTGCTTCGTTGCCCTGGCCCGTAAGATGATCGATATAGACTTGATTGTTTAAGCTCTCTTTTGCGTTCGCAAGAGCTAGCTTCATAATCTCGCGCTCGCCGATGTCATGAGCGTAAAGCGCATATAGCGGCGGCTTGGATGCGGTGGCGATATTTGCTAGCCTTAGGCTCACATCGGCTAGTTCGCCGTTTTTACGAAGCAGGCGCGTATCTTTGGCGCTTTTATTTACCATCGCAGGAAGTTCGGTCCCCTTATCTTTGGGCATCAAAACTCCAAGATCGCTTCCTTGCAGCTCGCTTTGTTCGTAGCCGCTTAAGTTAAGCGCGCTTTTATTAGCGTATAAAATTTTAAAGCTCTGATCTGCTAAAACTATCGCTTCGCCTGCCTCCTCGCATAGTGCGTGATAGGGCGCGAGGGCGCGTTTACTACGCAAAGCATCGGAATTTATGATGTAAGTAAGCAGTAAAAACGACAAAAACACCGCCGTGTAAAGCATCGTCATTTGCATAAACGAGCCGTAAAATTCCTCGCTAGCGTAAGAAAATCGCTCGCGCAGGCTTGCGAAGCGCTCGTTGAGTAACGAGAGATTATCGCTTACGATGATATTTTGACGCTCGAAATTCCTTAAAATTTGCCGCGCAATTCCTATAAACGCAGTTTCGTCGGGGCTTGACGCATCTGCGCTTTCTAACGCGCTTTTTAAAGCAGAGATCTCGGAGCGATTTTTATAATTAAGCCCTAAAATTTGAGAGTAGAGATTTGCTCTTTGCGCATTTTCGCCACTGGATAAAAATTTTTGCTGCAGACTTTGAAAAAGGATTAAATTCTGCGAATTTAAAGCCCCGAGCTCGTCCAAAAGTGAAATTTTATCGCTAAAAGCGCTTCCGATCGCGCGCACATCGCTGCTAAGTCCGATTTTATCGATGATTTTGTCTTTTTGTAAAGCTTGCAGCACCTGATAGATGCCGCGCATATCGGCATTTGCAATCGAAAAGTCCCTTCTTGCGATCTTTGCATCAAATAATATATTTAAGCGGTTATCGGCGTTATCGATCAAAGCTAGCTCGCGCGAAATCGTGCTAAATCCCGCTACATCTCTTAGCGACGAGAAATAATTCCCGGCGATGATTATGCCTAATATCATAATCCCCACCATCAAAGTCCACATTATCTTATCTTTCATCCTGCGCCTCCGTCATCTCGCCCTTAAGTGTAGCTAAAAAGCTCATCAAAGCATCAAGCTCCCCATCGCTAAGATCGTATTTTAGCAGATCCTTTGCAATTTGCCGCACCGCAAGACGCAAATCCGTCTGCCCGTTTACGTAAGGCGCGGTTTGCGTGATATTGCGCAAGCTAGGCACGCGGCGCAACTCAAATCCATCGGAAGTGAGCCTGTGTCTAGGCGCATCCTCCTCTTCCGCGCTTGGGCGAATTTTGGTAAAGCTGCCGGTGCCTAGGCTAACGCCGTTATGACATGCCGAGCACAGCCGCACAAAAAGCATATATCCGTTATATTCGGCATCATTTAGCTTAACCTCGCCGCGCAAAAATCGGTCAAATTTGGAATTTATCGCCGTTTTGGACTTTAAAAATTCCGCCAGCGCATCAATGAAGTTCGCCATATTCGCCTCGCCGTAAGCACTTTCAAAAGCCTGCTTGTAGGCTAAATTCTTCCTAATAAGCTCTAAAATTTTATCTTCGCTCGCATCAAGCTCGTTCGTGCCAAAGACCGACGCTGCGATCCGCGCTTCAAAGCCCGCGAAATTATAATCGTCTAAGTAGCGGTCAAAATAATAAGAATTTATTAGCGTAGGCACGCGTCCGTCGCGCACCGAAGCGCCCGAATCGTTTAAATAAAAATTGTGGCAGCTCTCGCAGGAGCGGCCTTTACGGCTAAATCTTACGTCGGTAAAAATTTTTGCGCCCAGCCGCGCCTTTTGCGGGTCGTATTTAGGCATCTCAAGCGGCGTAAAAAGATTGCCGCAAAGCCCCAAAACCGGCGCCAGGCTAAATATAAAACAGCTTAAAGCTCGCTTCGATCTCATCGCTTATCATCCCGCCTTTAGCCCGCTTTTTCAAAAGCTCCTCGATCTCGCGCTCACTAGCCTCCGCGCCGTCCATATGCAGGTGCCACGCGGCGTTTTGCACAGCTTCTTGCAGGCTGCGTTTTTGCTCGCGCTTTTCAGTTAAAATTTCGCTTTTAAACTTGATGTTGCGCGCGCCGAGCAGCACCTCGAACTTTTCGGCGGCAGTAGCAAGTCTTTTAGCTCCTGTGCCGAAACGCTCGAACAGCGGCGCTAGCATTGATGAATTGCGCTCGCTCGCCCAGTTTAGATAAATTTTGCGCTCGCCCAAAGCCAAAAACGCCTCAAAATCCTCCGTGCTTTTTAGCGCGGGGCTCATCGTAAGAAACGCGATGTCAAAAACTGCGGGAATTTTAAAATTTTCGCTCTCACGGTTTTTACCCGCAGCGTCTTTAAAATTTAAAGCCCGGGCTTCTTGAGCTTGCGCGTTTGAAATTTTACTCTGCGAGCGCGGATAAATTTTAAAATTTTCGCCCGCCGCGCCTGCAAAGCCATCGCGGCTCAGCCGCTCACAAAACTCCGCAAAGCTTAAATTTAATACGTTTTGCAAGCTGATGCCAAACTTCTCCGCGCTGCGCCTTAGCTCGCGCAGCATCCCCTCCGAGCTGTCGATCGCCGTGACCTTGGCGCCCAGCGACGCGAGATATAGCGAGTAAACCCCCGTGCCGGTGCCTACGTCGAGCACGCTTTTGCCCGCAAAGCTCACGCCCCAGCCGCGCAGTATCTCAAACACCCGCTTGCCGAAATCCCCTAACTCGCCGCTAAATTTAGCGTAACTTTCGGACTTTTTATCCCAGCTATTTTCATCTGATTTTTCGCCGATTTTCTCCACCGCTCGCCTTTAAATTTTTTGTAATAATAGCAAAATTTGGCAATTTTTCCGAATTTGGGCTATAATAAATACTTTCAAAATCTAGGCGAAAGGGCGTTCATGGCGGACGTGACGATAAGAAATTTAAACTTTGCTTACGAAAAACGCGAAATTTTAAAAGATATAAACCTAAGCTACGAGCTGCGCGATTTTTTAGCGATTTTCGGGCCCAACGGCGGCGGCAAAAGCACTCTTTTGAAGCTGCTTTTGGGGCTGCTGCAACCAAGCTCGGGCACGATCGAAATTTTAGGCAGATCGCCCGCGCTTGCCAGGGCGCAAATGGGCTACGTACCGCAGTTCATCGCGATAAACAAAAGCTTTCCCATAAGCGTGCTCGAAGTCGTCTTAATGGGGCTGATAGATAAGAAAATTTTCGGCTTCTACTCCCAATCCGAGCGCGAGCAAGCCATGCAAGCCTTGGAGCGCGTAGGCATGCAGAGCTTAGCCGGCTGCCGTATCAGCGAGCTTAGCGGCGGGCAGAGACAGCGCGTTTACATCGCGCGGGCGCTGTGCGCAAAGGCTAAAATTTTACTTCTTGATGAGCCGCTAGCGAGCATCGACACGATGGGGCAGGTTCAAATTTACGAGCTTCTGAAATCCCTAAATGAGAGCGGCTGCGGCATAATTCTAATCAGCCACGACGTGCAGCTCGCGCTAAACTACGCAAATCGCGCGCTTTACGTCGCAAACGGCTCGGCGCACACCCACGAGATCGATCCGGGAGGCAGAGCGGAATTTTTAGAGCACCTGCGACGCGAGCACGGACACTTCTGCGCCGTCGATCTCGCGCTTAACGAATGCTGCTGCAAGGAGGGCGAAAATGGCTGAAATTTTATCTTACGATTTCATGCGAAACGCCCTACTTGGCGGGCTTTTAGTCAGCATAGTCTGCGGCGTCGTGGGCTCTTTAGTCGTGATAAATCGCATGAGCTTTATAGCAGGGGGCATCGCGCACGGCGCATACGGCGGCATCGGCATCGCGCTATTTTTAGGCATCTCACCCGTGCTAGGAGCTAGCGTATTTGCGCTGTTTTTGGGGCTGCTCATCGCCTACGTCACGCTGCGAAACACAGAGCGCTTCGACGCCGTAATCGGCGCGATATGGGCGTTTGGAATGGCGCTAGGGATAATCTTCGCCGATCTCACGCCCGGGTACAAATCCGATCTGATGAGCTTTCTGTTTGGCTCTATCCTAGCGATAAATCATGAAAATTTAATCTTCATCGGCATTTGCGGCGCGGCATTTGCGGCGCTTACGGCGTGCTTTTACAGGCAGTTTTTAGCGATCAGCTTCGATAAGGAATTCGCTCTGCTGCGCGGGGTAAATACTAGCGTCTTTTACTACGTCCTCGTAGTGATGGCGAGCCTCGCGGTGGTCGCGTCGATTCAGATCGTAGGGCTAATCTTAGTGATCTCGCTGATGACGATCCCGCCCTTCATCGCCGAAAAAATTTCAAAAAGCTTAGGCTCGATGATGGCGATAAGCTGCGCGCTATCAGCGCTTTTTTGCGCGGCGGGGCTTATTTTGAGCTTTAAGCTCAACCTAACCAGCGGCGCTTCGATAATCCTAGTCGCCTCGGTCTGCTTTTTCGCAAGCTCGATTTTTAGCAAACTTCGCGCCTAAGAGCCCGCCCAGCTCGCTAAGCAGGATGCCTGCGAGTATCAGCACCGCGCCTAAAATTTGAAGCGCGCTTAGCTTCTCGCCGAAGGCATACCCCATCACGCCCGCGCTTACGGGCTCTAGTGCAAAAATCAGCACCGTTTTTATCTCGCTTACGCCGCGGTTTTGCGCCATCGTTTGGATCACAAACGCCGCGACGGTAGCAAAGATCGAGGTCAAAACCAGCGCAAAAACGAAATCGAAGCTAGGCGAAAAGATCAAATTTCCAAGCACCTTGATCTCGCCTTCAAACTCCGCGTGCGGAGTGAAAACTGCCGCGATCAGCGCACAGGCGCAGACGCAGATAAACTGCACGATCACAAAGCCGTAGAGATTGCTTTTGCGCGCGCAGACGCCGGTAAAGACGATGTGAAGCGCGTATGCAAACGCGGAAATCAGCGTCAGCCGCTCGCCTATGCCAAATCCCACTGCGCCGCTTGCTCCGCTTAAAAAATATAGCCCCAAAAGCGCCACGACCGCACCGCCAAAGGCGCTCGTACCGACCTTTTTACCGAAGAACGCAAGCATCAAAAAGGGCACGATGACGACGTTTAGCCCCAAAATGAACGCCACCGTCGAGGAGAGCGCATAATCAAGCGCTATGGTCTGGCACGAAAAATCGCAAAATAGCATCAGCCCGCAAAACACGCCCCGCCCTATCGTGCCGCGGTCAAATTTGACGCCGAAGCGCAGGCAGGCGAGGTAGGTAAAAATGCTCGCCGCCAAAAAGCGCCAAAATAAAAAGCTAAAAACGTCGCCGCTATGCAGCGCGCGCTGAACCGGCACGAAAGTGCATCCCCAAACGATCGCCACGAAAAGTAGCCCCAGATCCCACAGCCTGCTAGGCGGAACGGGGTTTTGCGCATGGCTTTGCACGGAATTAGAATTTTGCCCGAAACTCTGCTCGGAATTCGAGCTTTTCGTGTAGTTTTGCGTAGAGGCAGAATTTTGCGCGGCAACAGGGCTCTGCGTAGAATTAGAGCTTTGCGCGAAATCTAAATTCTGCGCGGAATTTAAGCTTCGAGCGGAGCTAGAATTCTGTGCCGAATTGGATTTCTTCGCAAAATTCCGCGCCTTAAAATTTTTCAATCCAAAGCTCTGCGGCGCATTAGTGCAACTTGGACTGTTTGCAAGGATCTCGGCAAAATTTTTCTTGGAGCGTCGAGTATTAGCGTCAGCGAGGCTTTTTGCCAGGCTTAAATTTGGATCGTTTGCAGCGCTCGTACGGCTCGACAAACCCGCGCTATTTGCGCCATTGCTAGTGGAATTTCCCATAAAATTTAATATAAAATTTTGTCTGAAATTTCTTGCCGAATTTTCGCAAGGATATGTTTTGGAGGATTTCGCGGAATTTAAAGCTTTATTTTCGGTGCGGCTCATATCCTGCGCGGACTTTAAATTTAGCGCAAGAGCCGCGGAATTTAAAGCGGATTTTCTTTCGATATTTCTGACGTGCGAAGCGGAATAGAGCGCGACGAGATTGCGCGCGGTAAAACTGGCTGAGGCGCGATTGTGCACGGCAAAACCGACCAAGGCGGGATAAAATTTTAAATTTCTCCCTCGGATGAAATTTAACTCAGCGACCGCGTCTTGAAATTTGAAATTTCTTTTGAAGCAGAGAGTGGGAGCAAAATTCGCCGCACCGCCGCGCGCTGTGTTTTTTGCGCACGCAAACGCCGCATTTGAAGCAGAATTTAAAGCTGTATTTTTCACGCGCTCGCGAATCGGATCTAAAATAAAATTTAAAGCGGATTTTAAATTAAAATTTTCCGCAGGCTCCGAGATAGAATTTTTCATAAATTTAAAGTAAAATTTCGCCGAGATCTTGGCGCAGCCGCGCCTATCTGACGGTCTTTATCGCGTTTAAAATCGCGCCCGAGTTTTTGCGAAATTCCCTTTCGTTTTTGCTTAAAAAATCGAAGCTTTCGTTGATGAAGGCGCTGCTGAATTCGCTACTAAAATCATCTCCAGGCTCGCGTCCGACGGCACTTTTAAAGCTTTTAGCAAAGCTCGCGTCAGTTCCTAGTTCACGTGCCAAAGGGCGAATGATTTCGTAAATTTCATCAAAGGCGTTGGTGCGCAGATAGTGGCTGAATAACACCTCGCCGCTCATTACCGCCTTAGTATCGGCTTCGGACATATCTTTTATTTTAGCGAGTACGAGCTTTTTGATCGGCTCTACGGCAAGACTTAGCTTCTTGCTCGCCAGCCTTTGCATATTCTGCACGGCGATGCTTTTTTTGCCTGCGCGTTCGGTAATGTAGCTAGGCAGATCGAGCTCGTAATCCTGTACGCCAGCGCGTTCGTATTCATTTGCGGCACGCTCTATCAGGGTGCTTAGTGAGTTTTTAAAATTTTCGCTATCGCCCGCGCCCGCACTAAGCATCACATCCAGCCCCTTTACGGCGACCTCTTCCCAGCTAGCAGTCGCAAATAGTGGCAATAAACAAAAGATTAATTTTTTAAGCAAAGTTTTTCCCTAATTAAAGATTGATTATTTTATTTCGAAAATTTTAATGTATAATCAACGCTTTTATAATACCAAAAGGGCTGAATATGGAGCTTTTACTCATAGCTTTTGCGCTTGCTATGGACAGCGTCGCGCTTAGCATTTCAAACGGCGCGAAATATCCGAATTTTAAATTTGCGCAGATTGCGCGCATCGCATTTTTCTACGCGGCGGCTCAGTTCATAATGCCGTTAGCGGGCTACGCTTTGGGGATAAACTTCGTAAAATTTATCTCAGAAATCGACCACTTCGTCGCGTTTGGAATTTTATCGTTTTTGGGCATTAAAATGATCGCGGAATCCAGCCGCGAGCAGGACGAGCCAGATCTATGCCTAAGCACGAAGGAGCTGATGCTGGGTGCGATCGCTACCAGCATCGATGCGATGGCCGTGGGCGTGACCTTTGCTTTTGGCGAGATAAACATCCTCTACGCCTATTGCGTAATCGGGCTCGTCTGCTTCGCGCTGTGCGTCGCGGCGTGCTACGCAGGCAAGCTAACGGGCGAATATCTGCACTCAAAGGCGCTCGTTTTAGGCGGCGCGATTTTGATCTTAATCGGGGTTAAAATTTTGCTCTCGCACCTCGGTATTATCGATATTTAGAGACTTTTAAGCGCCTATTCGCGATAATTTTTAAAACTAATCCGCAGGAGCGAAAATGAAAAATTTGATAAATTTAAGCGGCGGCGATCGCCTAAATTTGCGCGTGCAGGGTCAAATTTTAATCAGCGAGAGCATCAAAAACGGCAAAACGAGGCAGACGCAAAAGGAGTTTGCTAGCATAGACGAGGCGCAAAAAGCCTGCGTGAAAAAGGAGTGGGAGAGCCTGAAAAAAGGCTACGTCCTGCAAAACGGCGGCGCAAAAGCGGGTGAGGCGAGTTTGCACGTCTATATCGGCGGCGGATATACGGGCGCGCTGGCATTTGCGGGCGCGGAAGGCGAGCTTTTCGTCTATAAATGCGGCGGCTACAAAGAGGGCGGCGCGCTGGATGACTTTCTCATCAGGCTGGACGCGAGCGGCGCCGTAAAGCAGCAGATCGTCCTGCCAAAGCCGCTTGCATGGCAGGCTGAGCGCGCGGGCGAGGTTTTGCTTTTGGATCTGGATCATTTTATTTTTAAATTTGATCTCGCAAGCGGCGAATTTAGTGATTTTTCTAAAGATATGAGCTTTAAAAATAACAAAGAATTTACGAGTTTCGTTTGCGCGGCGAAAGATACGGCGGCGTTTGCGATGTTTGGTCAAATTTTTACTTTTCGCGGCGGCGAGATTGCGCCTCTTAGCGAGTACAAATCCGAAATGAAAAGCTATACGCCGATCTTGTGCGCCGCGATTAGCGGTGACGGCGCGCGGCTAGCGCTTCATTGTAAGCAAAACGAGATCAAAATTTTAAGCACGCTAAATGGAGAAATTTTAAACGAGATCGGAAGCGACTTCGGCATTTTTGATAAAATTTGCTTTTTAGCGGACGGCTCGGTGCTGGGCAAGGAGCGCTACGCGAGCAAGCTAGTTTGCCTTGACGCTGCAAGCGGCGAGCAGCTTAGGCCCGCGTGGCTGCGAGGCGAATGCGCCGAAGCGGACGAGCTTTGCATTAGCACAGACGGTTCACGGCTTGCATTAATCAGCTATGACAAGACTCGCATCATCGATCTAAAAAGCGGAAATTTGCGGCTTAACTTTGAGCTCTCGCACGTCGTGAAGCGCTGCGAGGCGAAATTTGAGCGCATAAACGGCGAGGAATTTTTGGCCGTGCGCACCGACTACGGCTGCTTTAGCCTATATCGCGTTTAAATTTAAAATTCTATCGAGTTTACTTATAAAACCAGTATTAAAGCATTCCTCGCGGCTTTACGTTAAGGAAGTGCGGGCGCAAATTAAATACATAAGCTAGCGTTTAAATTTAAAATGAGAAACGGCGATCTCCGCCAAATTTTATAATATAGATTTGCATAGAAATATTAAAATTTTAAGCGCTAATTTTACGTCCAAACTCACGCCGTGCCGCACGCTCAAAACATAAAATTTTAAAATTTAAAAGCGAAATTTTACAAAAGCGGTCGGGGGCCTTAAATTTAAATCTGCCGCCTCGGAATTTTAAATTAGCCTAAATTTTAAAATTTGCAAAGAGACTTTATTTTTTGCCCACCAGAAGCTTTGAGCTACCGAGCATCAGCCATTTCGCCTCGCGCGGGCCCATAAAAAGCCCCTGCGTCGTGTCTATGAGCTCGAGCTGCTCGTAGCCCTGCTCCTTAAGTCGCGCGATGAAAGCATCCATGTCGCCGTAGTTTCCGCGCGAAAAAAGATCGTGGATCGCGAAGCTGCCGCCCTTTTTAAGCACGCGGAGCGTCTCTAAAAGCAGCGCCTGGCGGTCCTTGCGCATGATGTTGTGATAGACGTAGTTGCTTGTAACCGCATCAAAGCTGCCGTCCTCAAAGGGCAGCTGCGTGGCGTCGGCCTGCTCGAAGCTAGTGTTTTGCACCCCTTCAGCGCGCGCGTTGGATTCGCACAGTTGCTTGTTAAAAGACGCGTACTCAAAGCCCCAGCGATCGACGCCTAGCACCGATGCGTGCGGATTGCGCTTAGCAACGGCGATCGTTAGCGCGCCGCTGCCGCAGCCCACGTCCAGCCCGTGCCCGCCCTCGGGCAGATCTACGTATTTTGCCGTGCCCTCTACGATCGCGCGAGAGAGTTGGCGCTTGCCGCCGTAATCAAACGCGCGGTACCACACGACGCAGTAGATCGTAAAGCCGACCAAAAACAGCGCCGCGGCGCCGAAAAGCCCCGCAAGAAACCACCTCAGCACGCCACCCACGAAAGCGCCGCAAACGCCGAAAATCAAAAATAAAGCTAACGCTGCGCCCGCGGCGGCGGCAAACGACGCTATCATCCCTTTCGGCACCCAGTTTTTATAATCGGGCTTCATTTTTACTCCTTTTTTTGAATTCCATCTTGCGACGAGAAAAGCACATCGCGCGAGGCTTTAAATTTAATCTTGCGGCAAGAAGTCGCGCGCGGGCGAAACTTTAAATTTAATCCGTAAATTTAAAGCCGCCGCATTCTCAAACCCGCTTTAAATTTAGACGCGAGCTCGCCCCTAGTAGACGTATTTAAACTCCGCGTAATAATTGCGTCCGGGCGCCGGATTATAGACGTCCGCGCGTAAATTTTGGTTGTAATTATACTCCTCGTCGAATACGTTTTTAACCCCGGCGCTTATCAAAAATCCGCTTGTGAAGCGATACGCCGCGCCCAGATCCACGATCGTGCGAGAATCTACTCTGTCGTGGTTGCCGTCGTGCGAGGACGAGAAATATTTAAAATCGCTCATCAGCGTTAAATTTCTAATCGGCTCGTAATCGACACCCAAAACGAACTTCGAGCGCTCCACCAGCGGAACCTGCTTGCCTTTATCCGCACCGGATTGAATTTTAGCATCGACGTATGAAAAGGTCTCGCTGAGCTTTAAATTTGAAAGTAGGCTTTGCTCCGCATACAGCTCCACGCCCTTGCGGCGCGTCTCGTCGATATTTATAAAATGCCAACCGTCGGTAATGTCGCTGCCGAGCAGTTCGTTTACGATCTCGTTTTTCGTATCGGTCCAAAAGATCGTAGCGCTTACGTATTGCCCGTATATCAGATCTTTAAGACCGATCTCGTAGGTTTTAAAGGTTTCGGATTTGAGATTATTAAGCACATAAGGGCCGTTAGGGCTGAGCTTGTCGATGAGCTGATTAGGACCCGGCGAGATATAGCCGCGCTCAAATTTAAAATAGACGTTGCCATCCTTGGAATAATTAAAATTCGGCGTGATCTCAAAAGCGTAGTTGTTTTTATGATCGGTTACTCGGGTGCTATTTTGCGTCTGCAAGATTATGTTTCCCATCCTTTTTATAGTCGTTGAAACTCTGCGATTTACTTTGTATTCGGCGCGCTCAAACCGACCGCCCGCGCTAAGCGAAAACAGATCGGTGAAATTGTGCTTTTCTAAAGCATAGACCGAGTGGGTAAGCTTTTGCATATCAAAGATCGTAAGCTGCGAAAGGCTCATCATAGGATTCATCGGAGTGGTAATGTCAATCTTGCGAAAGCCCTTGTTTTTGAGATAATCATATCCCGCTATGAACTCGCCGCTGTCGTAGTCAAGCTTGCCTTTTAAATTTGCACCTTCTTTGCGGTCTTTCATCACAAAGCCCTTTTGTAAAATTCTAATATCTTGGTAATAAGGCTGTAAATTTGCTTCAAATCTATCGCCGAATTTCACCGCATAATCCAAGTCAAAATTTAATCGCGTGCTTTTGGTGAAGGTCCTCTCGCCTCCCTGCTGGCGGCGATCCGCTTTAAGTTTGGCAAGACCCAGAGTAGGCACGGAATAGGTTCTGGCGCGATAAAAACTCGGATCGAAAGAGATGCTTTGATCGTCCGAAATTTTATAATGCATCCCGAGCGAGCCGTAGTAGCCGGTATTTTTCTCGCCCTTGCGGTATCCGCGCTGCTTAAAACCCTTAACGGCGGTTTTTAGAAACAGATTATCGCTCACGCCTCCGCCGAGCCCCAAATTTAGATCATTGTAATTATACGATGCGATCTTGGTGGAGATATTGGCGTAGGGGTATCTGGCGCCTTTTTTCGTGATGATATTTATCACGCCGCCGCTGGTGCCGCTGCCGTAAAGCACGCTACCGCCGCCGGGGATGATCTCCACGCGCTCGATATCTTCGATCGGAACTAAATCGATCGGAATGCTCGTCGGCGTCGTGTCGATCATATTGAGCGCGACTCCGTTAAGAAGGACCTTGACGGAGGTATTTGCCTTCTGGCCCTGTCCGCGCAGATCAACCGTATCGCCGTGGAAGCTAACCCCCGGCGCCTTTTCTAAAATTTCGCGCAGATCGCGGTATCCTCGGTTTTCCATATCCTCCGCGGTGATGACCGAGACGTTGCGAACCTCGTTTTTAAGCATATCTTCAAAGCCCGTCGCGGTAACTACGATGGTACCTAGCTTAGTGGCGTTCGCGCCAGAAGCGCTTTTAAGAGCTGCGGAATTTACCGCTTGCGCGCTAGGCGCGATATTTGCGGACGTAGCGTTATTTTCGGCTCCGTTTAGTTGCAAGGCGGCGCACAAACTTAGCGCGATCGCGGCATTTGAAAGATAAAATTTCTTAAACATCACTATCCCCTATTCAAAATTAAGATTTTGCGAATGATTTGCAAATGCTATATTATAATTTCTCTTGATTAAATAATAATAAATTTCAAAGATTAAAGATAGATTTTTTAAAATTTAGGCGGAGATTGGATGAAATTTTGATCTTGAGTATTTTACGTGGCGCGATAAAATTTCGGTTTTAAATTTAGATTCTTTGGCGGCGTTTGTTTTTAAAACAGCAAATCTGCAAAGTAAATTTAGCTGGAATTTTTAAAATTTAGTCAATTCTAAATCATACCCGTCTAAAATGCGCCCAAAAGTATTAAACCTATCCTGGCGCTCATTTTTTTCCATATGACCTTTTTGATTTTGCTTGCGCATCAATTATTTTTATCATGGCTCGCCCTCTTTAGCCACTCCTTTTCAAATTTATAATATCTTTCAAGCTTTTTATTCTTTTCCGCTTGATTCCACTTTTCTATCTCGGCATAATCTTGCAGTTCGCCTCCGCATTTAGGGCAAACACTCCTATCTTTAACGTCCGAGAAATTATAAAATTTAAAACACCCTTTGCAGCGCATAAATTTAGGATAATATTTTATGTTTTTTTCAGGGCGAAATGCGAGATATAAAAAGAAAGCGCACGCCGCAAAGCATAAAATTCCTATGATGATACGCAGATATGCGTTTTCAAGCTTTACCGATGCCATAAAGCCGGGTTTTATATCGACTTTCCCCAATAAAGCAGCCGCCAGTCCCCATGTAAAAAAAGCAAAAAAGCCGATTAATGCGAAAATTCTATTTAGCATTTTTATATATTCCTCTATAGCAAATCAAAATTTCATCTCTTTTTAAATTTACGCTTTTTGATCTTCGGAGTTTTAGCGCCTTGATCGGAGGCATTTCTTTTCCAATAGTCGCCGTCATTATACTCAGTAAGCTTTTTGCCGCAGTCCGGGCAAATTTGATCCGTATCTTTGACATCCTCGTATCGGTAAAATTTACCGCAGTCTGCACACCACATATACTCTGGGTATCTTTTTATGCTCTTTTCAGAGCGGAAGGCGAAATAAAAGCCGTAAATACCCATTATTAAAAATACGATTGCAGGCAATATCCATAAAATACCCGCATCATCAAATTTAATATATTTCTCGCCTATCTTTACATGTTTATGTACCGTAAAATTTATAAGATATAAGAAGCACATTATGCCCGTTAAACAAGAGGCGATTCTATCTAACATTTTGCTGCTCCTTTTCGTTATGCTTTGCTTTATTCATAGCGTTGCTCCATACCGCCCAATCCTTAAATTTGGGCTTTACGGGAGATAAATTTTATTTTTGATCGTTTTAAATTTCTCATATAACAAACCTGGAGTATTGTAAAATCAACGTATAATCTTCGCTATAAAATTTTACCCTATTTTTTCTATTGTAAATACTCATACTTAGCAGATATTTGGCGAAATTTATGTAATCCTTCGTACTAGGGAAATAAAATGTAACGCTTTGGTAGAATGTTTTAAAATCCAGCTCAAATTTATACTTATCCATATCGTCCGTTATATAGCACTCCGCTTCGTCCATTTTGATAAATTTCTCTATATCTATGCATAGTTGAGCGCTATTTTTTGCAAATCGCGCTCCTCCCACCCAATATTCATAAGGAAAAAGCTCTAGGTATGAGACCCTTTCATTATACGATGATGTTAAAATGTTTTTTGCGAAATAATACATAGCCAAATTCGTAGTAAAACCCAATACCACAAGCTTTTTGTTTTCTAGAATTTTAATATCTAATTTATGATACTCATGCCCCATAAGTTCCTCATCGATAGTTAGAGGATCGTCTTTTATATAAATTTTATTCGGTAGCACTGATTTATTCTCCTTTTTGCACGCTACGCCGTCATTCATAAAGCGCCGTTAAATATAATCCCATCGCTTCGATTGCGGGGTATAATAACTCTTTTTTATCCACATTTATGCTGTTTGTGTTCATATTTTCTCCAATATAAGTTCTGACGAGCCTTTCTCAAGCGAATTATACTCATCCAGATGTATATGCGAATGTTTCGGCGCAGAATCTTGTGCTAAAGTAAGCAAATGCCTAGCAAGAGATATAAGCCCGCTTTTATTCGCCCTTATAGTAACTTCGTTTCCTAAAGCATTGACGGAGATCGCAAAGTCCTTTTCCCATTGTAGCTGCAGCCCCTTTTCTGTGCAGTAATCTAATGTTTTTATAACATACTGTCCCATATAGCGCCGATACTCCTTTCTGAATTTAATCGGTTGCCGAATGAATTTGCCTCATCGATCGGCCAATCGATCTCATAGTATTTCTGAAAAATTATATCTAAAATAAAAATGAAAGAGGTCGGAATAACTAAATTTAAGACAGGTGCTGTGCGCAAAAATGAAGTGGTTAAAACTTAAAGATAGCTTAAATGGTGGTCCCGATTGGACTCGAACCAACGACTTCCACCATGTCAAGGTGACACTCTACCAACTGAGTTACGGGGCCAAAAAGAAACGGCAGTATATCAAAAAAATCTCTCAATAGCAAGCAAATTTTAATTTTTCGTAAAATTCCGCCGAAATTCTATACAAGATTTCGCCGCGACGTAAAACGCCGTTGAAATTTTGCGCGAAATTTCGTGATCTTGCCGAAGCTCCGCGCGGAATTTTATCCTGCTACTAAAATTCGCAATCCCACACGGAATTTTATCGCGCTTGTGCGCCACTCGCGTATTTCGCCCCAGCAGCCTATTTTGCCTCGCTTTGTTTTATCTAGTCGCTTTGCTTCGCCCCGCCTCGTTTCATCTGCTCGCCTTATTTCACCCGCTTGCCTCGCTCCGCCTTGCGCCAGCTAAGACGTCCAAATTTTTTCATTCAGCTTTAGAATTTTTACGATTTGCAGCATCGCGTCCAGATCCGCTTTGATATCCTTTGCGATGCGAGCATTGAGTATCGGCTGATCCAGGCTCGGCTCGAAACTATCGGCGCCTCGAGCTATCGCGATGTAAATTTTATTTTGCTTGAAGCTCAGCGAGATGTTCGATTTCACGAGCTGTTTAAGAGATAAAATTTTCTCCATCAGCGCCGGCGTCAGGACATACATAACCGTCATTGCGTCGTTTGCATAAATCGTAAAATTTTGATTGAAGTCCGCGTTATCTATCGGGATTTCGCGACCACCCAGTAGCTTGTACCGCAACTCAGACGGCGGCAGTATCGTATTAGAGAAGACAAAAACGTCGGAGTGGATTTTTTTATTAAAATTTGCCATGAAAAAGGGTCCTTCGAAAAATGTGGCGTAATTATTTTTAAAAATAAATGGAATTCCCGTGCCGATGTTCTTTTCTAGCCTTATATCGCAAAACATAAAATCTACTCCGCCTGCGTTCGCGCAAACCAGATCATCCGCGCAAAATCTATCAAATCCGTCAAATATCTCGCTTTGCCTTACCTCTTTTTCCTGAAAAAGCGCGCCCATTTTATACGAAAAACCCAGACTTTCGATATAGGGCTTGAGATAAAGCTCTTTATAGCGCATCAAAAACCGCTCGGTTTTGCGCTCAAAAATCCACTCGTAAAATTCATCTCTCGTACCGATTATTGCTAAAATAGACGCGACTAAAAGAAATAAACTTTCTACGCCGAGATCGAGTTTGGGAAAATCGAGAAAGATGATTATCAATGCGAGCGCAAGCATCGGACCGAAAACCGCAAACGCTACTAGATAACTTAAAATTTTCCAAAGCTTGCGACTTTTCTTAAGCCGTTTGCGCTGCTTTTCTAAATCTATGACGGTTTTAATATCCACGCCCAACCTCTATTTATTAAATTTAACGGCGCAACCTTGCGGTACAGCGTAAATCTGCGCCCGATACGGCGTAATAGGTGCACGCTGTTTATATGCCGCTAAATTTTATGGCTACTTGCGCGAGCCGCGCGCAGTAAAATTTGTCGCCAAGCTTAAATTGCAGCATAAATTCCGTGATTAAAAAAACTTATTTCAGTAGCTCGTTTGCATACGCTCGCACGCTCGCATCCACCGCTACAAGCGCATCCGGATCCGTTACGCTAGGCGAGTTAAATTTCTCCACGCACTTTAACACGACACGCGCAATGTCGGTGAAGCGGCACCGCTGCTGCAAAAACGCATTTACGCCCGCTTCGTTTGCGGCGTTGATGACGACGCCGAGATCGGGGTTCGCTAACAGCGCGTCTTTGAGGGTAAAAATTTGAAATTTCATCGTGTTAATCGGTTTAAATTCTATCGGTCGCAGGGCGCACAGATCCACGGGCGCGGTGATCTGCTCCCGTACGTCGCCACTAAACATCGCGTGCGCGATGGCTAGGCGCATGTCAGCCCTGCTAATATGCGCCGTCGTGGAGCCGTCTGCGAATTCGACCAGCGCGTGGATCTGCGAGGTGCGCTCGATAAGCGCATCGATCTCGCGCGTGCCGTAGAGCCAAAACGCCTCGATCACCTCAAAGAGCTTATTTGCCATCGTGGCGCTGTCGATCGTGATCTTCGCGCCCATCTTCCAGTTGGGGTGTTTGAGGGCGTTTTGCGGCGTGAGCGAGCCCAGCTGCGTTAGCGGAACGTCGTAAAACGCGCCGCCGCTAGCCGTGATGATTAGGCGCGAAACGGGGATTTTGGCGCTGCTAAGTAAAAATTTCAGTCCGAAATGTTCGCTGTCGATCGGGTAAATTTTATCCGTTTGCAGAAATTTCCCGCCGACGACGAGGCTTTCTTTATTGGCGAGGCACAACCTCTTTCCGAGCTCTTGGGTTTTTAAGCTCGGCATCATGCCCGCAAAGCCTACGAGAGCGTTTACGACCGTCGTGCTTTTGCACTCCACAAGCATCTGTAAAATTCCATCCGCACCGCAAAATACGCGCTCGTGATCTACCTCGCTTTTTTGCTGCGCGTCCGCGATACAGACGAGCTTTGGGTGAAATTTTGCGATCTGTTCGTTTAAAAGCTTGATATTACGCCCGCAGCTAAGCGCTTCGATCATACTGCCGCTGCGCGCGGCTACGTCTAGGGTGTTTGTGCCGATAGAGCCCGTGGAGCCTAAAACTACCATGAATAGACTATCGCCATCGCGATTGCGCCGAACATATAGCCGTCGATGCGGTCTAAGATCCCGCCGTGTCCCGGAAAGAGCGCGCCGCTATCTTTAAGACCCGCCGCGCGCTTTAGGTAGCTCTCAAACAGATCGCCGAACACGCCAAAAATTGCTATGATGATGGTCTTTCCTAAAATTTCAAGCGGCGGCATATTGGTAAAGATGCGCGCATAAATGAGGCTAACGATAAGCGCGAGGGCAAGACCACCTAGCACACCTTCTACGGTTTTATTCGGCGAGCTAGCGCTTAGCGGAGTTTTGCCGAAGGCTCTTCCGATAAAATATGCGCCGCTATCGCTAGCTACGATAATAAAGATCAGCCAAACGAAGTGAAAAACTTCCCCGAAATCATCATAAGCCGCCCACATAAAAAATATCGGCGCAATGGGATAGATGAAAGGAAGCGTGATCTTTAGACTAGGGCCCTTGGTAAAGGCCACGACAGAGGCGACGCATAGGATCATCAGGATGCTAACTTTTAGCGCTGAGACGAAAGGCTCATCGGTCTGCGTAAATGGTAGTAGCGCAAAAAACGCGATCGCCAGCGCGAGCCACTTTTTGCTAGTTTCCTCCAGACCCCATAATTTGAGGCTTTCAAAAAACGCAAGCACAAGTATCAGCGCAAATACGGCGAAATTTAGCCACCTGGCGTTTATGAGAATTAGAGCTAAAAATACGGCGAGTAAAATGCTTGCCGTGATTATTCTTTGCTTCATAGAATTTCCTTGGAATTTATTTTGAGCAATTATATCGCAAGCTCGCTTATTACGGCTTTAAAACGCTTATTGTTTTAAAATTTACGTAGTTTACGAAAGCACCTTCGTTGATTTTGACATTTTGGCGTTTGGTGTAATCGACGAGATATTTTCCGCTGCCGCTTGCACTGAAGCTCACGCAAATTTTAGCGGCGAATTCGATCACCTCTTCGCTTAGACTTTGTTTATTTGTCTTTACGATGACGTGTGCGCTTGGAATGTCCTTAAGATGAAACCAATAGTCGGACTTGGAGCTATTTTTTAGTAAGAACTCATTGCCTTTTTCGTTTTTACCGACGCTGATTTTAAAATCCCCTAGATAAAAGCTCGCTACATATTCGCTATTTTTTTCCTTGCTTTTTTGCCTAATTTGCGTGCGCTTAGGCATTAGAATTTCGATCTCGTGTGCGTCCTGTGCGGCAAGAATGAGCGATTTTAAATTCTCATAAAACGCGAGTTTCTCCTTTAAATTTTGCTCTTCGATATGTATATTTGCAGCCTTTTGGCGCAGACGCTTCGCCTCGGAGTAAAGCTCGCCCAAAGCGGCGCTTGCAGGCTTTTGCAGCTTAAATTCTACCGCTTCGGCGTCTCCTTTTTGCAGCGTAAATTCTCGCGCGCTGGTTGGAATTTTATAGATATTTTCTTTTAGCAAGGCAGCTTTTTCGCTTAAAAGCTCGGCGCTTCGCAGTAGCTCGGCGCTGCTTTGCAAAGAGCCTAAAGCCTCGCGCACCGAGTCTAGCTTTTTATTTAGCGCCGTGATTTTTGCGGATTTGAGCGAGTTTAAGCGATCCGCATTTAGCGCGTTAAATTCCGCGCGAAAAAATGCTTTAAAATCCGAAATTTTTGGCACGGGGGCTTCTTTAATATTTGCAGGCGGTAGATGACGGAGTTTTCTTCCTACCTTGATCTGTCTAAATTCCGTTTCGAAGTGCCGCAGCGCCTCTAAAATCACATCGTTTTCATCGGTGATTATTACGTTGGTAAATCGCCCGGTAAATTCGAAGTAGATATTTGAGCTTTGGGTTTTGTAGCTTGCGTTTTGGCTTACGCTAAGGCATAAAATTCTATTATTTTCTGGCACGCTAACGGAAGTGATGCGCGATTTTACGAAGCGCTTGGCAAGTAGCACGTCAAAGGGCGCCGCGTAAACCTTGCCTTCCGTAAAAGCGTCATTTTCGTGGATATTGCAGCCCGATTTATTCATATCAAAAAACAGCGTCTCGTCGCCGTCAAAGCAAACTTTAAAAAGGTTATCTCCTACGCGTTTAATGTGCGAAAGGAAGCGTTTGGCGCGTAGATACTCGCAAATCTGAATTAAGTTTTGATACTTCATACGCGTTAAAATTTCTCTTTATGGATTTTGCTTAAATTTAGCTTCTGCAGATCGTGAGGGCTCGGACTGCGCTGCGGCACGCCGAGAGCCAGTATCGCTTCTGCTTTGAAATTCGGCGGAAAGTCCAGCTCCTCGCGCAAAAACTCCTCACAGCTGCGTCCGTTCGCGGCGGCACGCAGCCTTACCTGCACCCAGCAGCTACCGAGATTTAGCGTGCTTGCGGCAAGGTGCATGTAACCTAGCGCTACCGAGCAGTCCTCGATCCAGACGTCCTGCTTCTGTTCATCTGCGATCACGACGATCGCGGCCGCGGCCTGTTTTAGCATATTCGCTCCGCTGCTACGACATCCGCTTAGCCGCTCAAGCATCTGTTTGTCTCGCACGAGGATGAACTCCCACGGGCGACGTGCATGCCCCGACGGCGCAAGCAGGCCCGCTTTTAAAATTTTATCCAGCGCCTCGTCCTCAAGCGGCGTATCCGCATATTTCCTTACGCTTCTGCGGTTTGCAAAAATATCTAAAATTCCCATCGTCTCGCTCCTTGCGGCTCAATTATACATAAAATTGCAAAAATTTATGATTTTTTAGCTAAAATCGCGCAAATTTAACCGATACGAAGGAGATTTTATGAAGCAGACGATCACGGAGAAAATTTTTAGCGAGCACGTGGGCGAGGCGGTTTTTGCGGGACAGATCATCGAAAGCGCCATCGATATGGTCATCGGCAACGACATCACGACGCCGATTTCGATCAAGCAGTTCGAGCTTAGCGGCGCAAAAAAGCTCGCCAACCCGGACGGCTTTGCGATCGTGATGGATCACTATATCCCTACGAAGGATATTTTAAGCGCAAACCAAGCTAAAATTTCACGCGAATTTGCTTACAAACACGATTTGAAAAACTATTTCGACGAAAAAGATATGGGTATCGAGCACGCGCTGATGCCTGAAAAAGGGCTCGTAGTGCCCGGCGACGTCATCATCGGCGCGGATAGCCACACCTGTACCCACGGCGCGCTGGGGGCATTTGCGACCGGTATGGGCAGCACCGATCTTGCTTTTGCGATGATAACGGGCAAAAATTGGTTTAAAGTGCCGCCTACGATCAAAGTGGTCTTTTGCGGCAAGCCCGCGCCACACATCTACGGCAAGGATCTTATTTTAGAGGTGATCCGCCTTATCGGCGTGGACGGTGCGCGCTATAAGGCTTTGGAGTTCTGCGGCGACGCGCTTAAGCACCTGGATATGGATAGCAGATTTTCGCTTTGCAATATGGCGATCGAAGCGGGCGGTAAGAGCGGTATCGTCGCGGTCGATGAGATCACGAAGGAATTTTTAGCGGATAAAAGCTTGCGCGCCGAGCCGAAATTTCACTACTCCGACGAGGGCGCGAACTATGAGCAAATTTTGCAGATCGACGTAAGCAAGCTTGATCCGGTGATCGCCTATCCGTTTCTGCCTAGCAACGGCAAGAGCGTGCGCGAGGCGGTGCGCGATGATATCGCCGTCGATCAGGTCTTTATCGGCAGCTGCACCAACGGCAGGCTCTCCGATCTGCGGATCGCCGCGCAAATTTTAAAAGGTCGCAAGGTCGCGCGCAAAACCCGCCTCATCATCACGCCTGCGACGCAAAAGATCGCTCTGGCTGCGCAAAAAGAGGGGCTGTGGGATATTTTCGTAGAAGCGGGCGCAGTCGTCAGCAACCCGACCTGCGGCGCGTGCCTGGGCGGATATATGGGGATTTTGGGCGTGGGCGAGCGCTGCGTAAGCACGACTAATCGAAATTTCGTAGGTCGCATGGGCGACAGAACAAGCGAAGTGTATCTAGCAAACTCCGCCGTCGCCGCAGCTAGCGCCGTCGCAGGCAAGATCGCCGACCCGAGGGATTTGTAAGTTTAGAAAGCCGCCTTTTATTTTTAATTCGCTTGCGTCATAAATTTTGAGGGATAAAATACAAAATTCGATAGCGTCGCAAAGCTTGGCGAGTATAAAAAAAGGTGAGGACGGCTGGCTTTGTTGTTGAAATTTTGCGGCAAAATTTCACCTCGTCATCTACAAAATTTCTTCATTATAAATTCCGCTTTCACCCACCGCGAGGCTTTGTTATTAAAACCTCGCGGATTTTAAATGCTGCTATCGGCGTAATCACGTAAATTTTGAAATTCTACTTGGCAGAGTTTTACTCTAACAAGTGCGCTAGAGTAAAATTTATGCTTAAAAAATGTCGACGTGCAGAGTTTAAATTTAGGTTTCCGCTTCGCTCGGCTTGTTTGCGTAATAAGTAAAATTTCAAATAGATATCCCATTGGCGCTTACATTGATAAGTACCAAGCGTTCGCCTAGGTTAAATTTTAAAATTTAGAGCCGAAAGCCTACGCGTAAATTTAACAAAACCGCCGCAAGTTTGCTCAAATTTACGGCGGCATATTTTAAAATT
>CALKQT010000031.1 GCA_937990735.1 uncultured Campylobacter sp.
TTCCACTTTGATTTGAAACGTAAATTTTTATTTTAAAACGGCTTTTTAAATACCCTTTAAAAGTTTAATATATTTGAGTTTAAAAAAGAATTTAGTATAGATTTATCGAGCGATCGATTTTCATATGTTCGTTTTGTAGAAACCGGGCATACACCTTGATCGTCATATCCAAATTTGCGTGACCGAGGATTTGAGATACCCATTTCAGTGGGATTTCGCCCCTTACCGCGCGCTCTACCATATGGGTTGCGAATGTGTGGCGGGTGTGTCTGGCGCTTCGGTATGGGATACCGCATTCAGCTAGAAATTTACGCCACCTGCCGTTGCCGAAAAGCGACGTAGAGCCGAAAAGATGATCTCCCCTTTCCGAAAAGACCCACTCGCAATCCCGATCCTCTTTAAGCCGGGCGATGTATGGCAGCAGCGGCGCAAATATAGGCACGATCCTATCCTCTCCGGTTTTGGTGCGAGGTTTAACAAGCCCGTCCGTGAGGCTCTTGCTGATCGATATACTCATAGCCTCCATATCTATATCATCCCAGCGCAGAGCCAAAATTTCGCAGCATCTAGCCCCCGTATAGAACGCAAAAGCAAGAAAGCTCTCAAGCCGCCCGCTAGCCTTTGAAAGCATCAGACCCACCTCCTCCGCCGAGAATGGATCTGTTTTGCTGCGCGGGATCTTTGGATATTTTGCGCCTACAAATGGATTTTTCGCAAGTTTTCCAGCTTCTACTGCTTGCTCGCAGGCTCTGCGCCAGCACAGCACGACGCGCTTGATAGTGCTCGGGGCTAGACCTTCCTCAAGCCCCGCTAGCCACTTTTGAATATCCACTTTCTTGATGCAGGCGGCATCTTTCGGCAGATATTTCGTATGTGAGAACGCGAACTTTTGCTTGCGGCTCTGCTCGAAATTTATCTGCCCGAGAGCTTCGAGATAGTCTCGGGCTATAGTTGTGAGGGTCATATCACGCCTCTTGCACTGCCTTGAGCGACCCGAAACGTTTCAGCTCTAGCTCGCCGCTCTCATTTTTGACGACCATATACCAAACCTTGCTATCGCTTTTCCAGCTGCCGTCATCAAGCCTAGCCTCAAATTTGTCGCCTTCTTTTGCTCTGAAGGTAAAAGAGGTGTCATAATACTTGTGTTTGCTATCCCAGTTCTTGCCGTTGCAATCGATAAACTCTCTTTGAACTTTGCCGTCCGTAAAGCTGAGGCGAGCCATATATGCGTGACCGTTTTTTCTAGGGTCTATACTCTCAAACGTCTCGACAATAAACTGTTTGTCCGCTTTGCGGCTCTCTATGATAGCCTTTGCTTGGGTGACGAGCTCAAGCAATTCTGCGTCCGATAATAAAGCTAGATTTTCCATTATTTACCCCTTATTACACGCTCAAGCGCATTGATATCGACATCCATATCGAGCGCGCGTTGATACTCCGCCCGCTTTTCAGCGCTCTTTAGGTTGTGCACGAACCATGAAAAAACCTTTTTGTCGGTATCGTTTAGTCTTATAGCCTCTCTGTCCTCTGCGGAGAGGCTAGTATTGATGAATACTTCGATCCTCTCTAGCGTAGTGTTTGACGGGAAAGTTCCAGTGGTGTCTATGGCACCGTGTACGCCGTTTCGCCATCTTGCGATGCCGGAGAGGATCGCGTTTGCTTCGCCTTTGTTGTAGTAGCTTTTCATTTTTTATCCTTTATGGTACAATAAAGGCTCCTTTGGGAGCAACTTGCGGCGAGATGTTTTTTTATTGGGTCTCGCCGCATCTCTTGAGATTGTATCGTTTCAATCTCTTTTTATGGCATTATTGTATCGTATCAATACTTAAAAACTTCTTAATGGTGTATCTTAAAAATACAAAACCTTGATTTTCTTGTATTTTTTTGCTACAATTCCGAAAAATATAATATAGGTAATGCAAAATGGATAAAGAAAAATTTCAAAAAATGCTGGATGCTGCGGGTCTCAACAAAAAAGAGTTCGCCGAAATTTCTAAAATCCCATACCCGACGGTGCGCGGCTGGGGATCCACTACGTCGTTTCCTCCATACCTTGAGTTTTTGATCGAAAGCTACGTCAAAAGCCGCAAATTTGACAAGATCAAAGAGATCATCAAAGACGAAATAGCCGCGGAGCTTTAGAATACGGCGTATAGACGATTAAAGACCGTTTAAAAGGCCTTTAATCGCATAAATAATTCGTAATAAAAATCCTACTGCTATTCTCCTATCCGATTCACAACCTGCACCGCAAATTCTTGCCCTTTTACGGCGGCAAGCAGCGCGCTTAAAGCCGCACGGGAGTCTTTCACTCCGTGCGCGCCCAAAGATGAACCCAGTAGCACGCAGCCCTCGGTATTGCGCCCGTTGTTGCCTGAATGGATCAAGATGCAGCGAGTTTTCGGCACCAGCTCATTCCATAAAAGCGGCAGACGAGCTCTAAATTTCGGGCTATCGTGCCAGGCTATTTGATACCTTCCTTGCGGTATGCGTCTATCCATGCCGCTTTGTGTAGTATCAGGACCCGCAGGCTCGCAGGTATAGCCTTTTAACACTTCCTTTTCGCCATCGCGTAAGATAAAACGCCCTAGCGTCATATCATCAATTTCCTTGAACCTGGTAATTTCCAAGACCATAAATCCTCCTTAAATTTACTTTTCGGGCGAGCTAAGCCCGCCTACGAGCGAAAAATTCAAAAGCTAAATTTGTTTATAAATTTGACTTTGTTTACCGCCTCGCCAGTTTTGCGCACTAGCACCTTATATCCGCTACCTTGCTTCGGCGTATCGCTTTTTATTTGCGCGCGTATCATATTTTTTATCGTCTGCTTTAGCCCCATTAAAAATCCCACCTTTTTGCCGTTATATTTACGAATGCGCCGCCAGCCGTGACGCGAGTCTCTACCGCCGTGACGATAAATCTGTCCTCCCCGGGTGCTGCAGGCACGCTATAACGGGGCATATCTATCTTTATGATATCGCCTGTGCGCACGCTTTGAAGCGGAGCGCGCAAGCTAACCTCGCTTACGCGCGCGCCGTGGTCCAAAAAATACTTGCGGGCATAAGCCTCTATGACGCGCTCGTCCTGATCCAGATCGAGCTTTATTTGGCCGTGCAGCTCATCACTTCGGTCAAATATAAACTTCACTGCTCCCCTGGCACTTTTTTTCTCACTCCCTTTGATCTGCGTCATTTCTCCTCCTCCCAAGAATACCAATACCACTTTTTCAATGCTTCTAAATCGCCTTCTTGCGGATGTTCGCCGGTCATATTATAGACATATGCCAGGGCGTTAAATTCGTTTAAAAAGATGTCCGCATAGAGCTTTTCGCGGATCTTTTTATACTGACCGGGGGCTTGCAACCTAGCAAAGTGCCAATACTTGGGCGGCTTTATAGCCTTCCTTTTAGGGGTTCTGCTTTGCGAAAAAATCCCTATACCCCACCATCTTTCGTAATAATTTATGGCTCTATCATCCGCCCATAATACTATCTCGGTCAATTCGTCTTTAAGGGAGATCTCCTCCTTATAGGTATATTCACGGACCCGACGACTATCTGGGTAATATTCCGTGTCTAATCCAATATAATATACCTCCATTTTTAGTCTATTTCCCTCTTTGATAAATAGGCTAAGCGCGGTCGTATACCCGGGCAGTGCAGGACCTTTGAATACATCCTCCCCCTTCCAAACCGAGTGCAGAGAAACTGCGGCTAAAAATTTCTTTTTTAACGCGCGCTTAGCTCTTTCAAAGCCGAAGGCGTTTTTGATATATTTTTCGCTTTTGCCTTGTGGGTTTTGGCAGAAAAATAATCTATATTCGTTCAGCATGTTTTTTACGGTTTTGAAGTAATCGCTTTTTCCTCTTTTGTTTGCAAAATCCAAAAAGGGCGTAGTTTTTGTTTTGCTTCCATCGCTATTAGGAACTGCAAAATATAACTCTCTGCTTAAAGCGAAGCGAAACATCTCCTTTACGCGGATCTTTTTGCCGTCGTCGCAGAATATCAAAAGCTCATCGTCTCTTACATCATAGGTATCGTGATATTGTTGCTTTCGGTCAGGATACGCCTGAATCGACACAAAATCTATGATTGAATTATCATTATAAAACGGTACAAATTTTTGATCGTCGAGATAGATGCGATAATCGCCAAGGGCATAAGTATCATAGCTCTGCCCCACAGGTTTTCTATTGTGTCCGGGCTTTTTGCCGCTTAGGGGCACCAGATACGAGCCTTCAAGCGCCTTATAGTATTTCCTGCTAACCGCGCCATTAATAAGTTCAAGCTTGATCCACTCTTTGGTTTGTCCCCTATATCCGCCATTGCTTTCGTCTGCTATAAACTCCATCTTAGCCCCACATTAGCAAAATTCCCATTTGTGCGTAAATCCCGCCGCTATCATCCGTAAGCTCCATATTTATGGGCGTAGGTCTGGAGCAATCTCCTATATCTTTTAGATGGTATATGCTACTTTTTTCATCGGGTTTCTCGCTGGACCAGCTAGGATTGCCCGCACTATCTACCGCCTCAAGGCGATATGCCTTACCTCTATCATTCACAAAAAATAGCGGGGTTTTGAAGCTATGAAGCGTTTTTGTGGGATCGGTAGTATCCGGGGCGCTTGAATACTTTATTAGCTTCAATATCGCTTCGATATCTTGCCCGCCCAGCTTCCCGCCCTCGGGTATATAAAGCTTGCCCTGCCATGCGTCTTCGTCGAAGCTCAGTATGGTCGAAAATCTATCTGCTACTATGGCACAATAAACCCTAGCGACGGGGTTTGTTGCCTTAGCCCATACCGTAAAGCGACCCCTAGGGCTTGAAGTACCGTTGCTGCGTTTGCGACTAAAAATACTAGAGCTTAGGCTAAAGTCTGAATTCATATCTCCTGAATCCATTTTTAGCGCCTTTTCGCAGGCGGCATCTTTGTATAATACTACGTCAGCCATCTTTAATCCTTTTCCTTAATCTCGTTGAAATCACAGCTAAATTCGTTTGCAAAATAGCCTATATTCATCGTCTTTTCCAGCTTTCCGTCTAAATATAGCTCTAGCTTATAAGCTCCATAATCGTTAAATTTAATCTCTACCTCCCCAAACGGATTGGCGCTAAAGCTTTGCGCGCCGAGCTTAAAGCCGGCGTGCGCGATAAGCGCACTATCTACGTTAAAATCGCGCATCAAGCTAAAGGTGTGGGTGTAACCTTTAGGGTAGTATTTGGTGATCTCGTATCTATGCAGATGATCTATTTGCAAATTTTTATACTCCGCTTTTATGCTTAGAGCGGAGGGTAGATCGCGAGCGGGGCATACGAAAAGATAGATATTGCTCTCATAACTTACCTTCAGCGTTCCGCTTAGAGACCCGTCAAAGCAAAGGACGTTATCTTTGTATATATTGCCCTTCTGCTCCTGCGTCGTTTGGGCGCTAAAGTATATCGGCGTGCCGTCAAGGCTCACGGCGATTAGCTTTTTTATAAAGCCCGTAAGTTTTACATAGATATCCTCACTTAGCTCAAACTCCTCCACCGCGCGATAATCGGCAAAGAATGAGGCATCGGGCACGTTTAGGCTAATATCTTTCGCCTCCCAAGCAGGGGTTGCGAAAATTTTACCTACCGCACGAAGCGGAGAGATCACATACACATCGCCGTTTTCATCATCTTTATATCTTACAACCTCCCTCGGGGTTACCGGGTGGGGATCGGGATCGATCACCGCAGTAAGCCCGGCTTCGGAATAGATATCCTCATTTTTGTCATTAAAAATTATCGTATCAATATTTTGCGGCGCGCTAAGGCTAAGGTTAAAATCAATTACGTTATCCTCGTTAAACTCCATTACGGGCGCGCCGTCTCGGGCGATATAGAACCTATCGCTTATAAAAATTCCGCGATCGTTTGCCCAAAAACTAAGCCCTATGCCCTCTAGCGCCGAGGCTAGCGATTGAACGTCCGAATATGAAAGCCCTGCTAGCGGAGTATCTTGCGGTGCATCGCAAAGAAAGCTTACCCTTTGCCCCAAAAGGGCTAAATCTTTTAAGCTTGATATCCCTTTGGGTAACTTAAGCGGGGTTTTGGCGACGAGCTTTTTAAAATTTGCATCTATGCTTAAAACTTCGCTCACCTCGAAAAGGCTATCCTCAAAATGCGAGCAGCTTATTATAATTTCATCTATCGGAGCAGAGAGAGAGGAAGCGGCTATTTTTAAAGACGCCGTAGCTTGCAGCTCGCCTTCCTCGCTACAAATGCTAAGCTCGCTAATGCCGCGAAGCTCACTTTTTACGCCGCCTTTTAAGGCAAAGACCTTAAAGCCGTATTCTACTACCATCGCTCTACCTTTTTATAAATCGTAGCGGCGGGGCGGTAGGCTCTATTCCTCCAGCAAAAAGCAAGAATTTTTGAGTGCAGAGCGGGCTTTAAGATGAAATTTCCCTCAATTTTAAGATTATAAATTTTTGCTTTGATCACGGCTAGCTTAAAGTCATATTGTGCACTTCCACGGGCATTGCCGTTAGTAGCTAGATAAAAATTAGCGGCGACTCCCTTCGGCCTTATGGCTCCGAATATTAACATACTCAGATACTTATCCGTATAGCTATCGCAATATCTCGTCCATGGACGAGTTTGCGAAATTTCTACCTTATATCCTAATTTGAGTTTATGCACGGTCGCTCCAATACGCCGCTAAATAATAGCGGAAATCCACCCGCTTCGTAACGTCGGCAAAGCTTACCCGCCTGATAAGTTTGACGGCATGCACCGCCTTACTCGCAGAAGGTCCGCTTTCAAATAAAGGAAGCAAAAGAAAGGCGAGCTCCCCCTTTTTGATATAGGATAGATCCTCGCCCGTAAAGCTTATTTTATTACCATTTACCTTATCTACTCGCAAGGCGTTTGTCGTGCCTGAAAAAGCATAACATTCCCCCTCGGTCGGCATACCGCCGCTTAAGGAATTAAACTCTAATGCGTCTTTTCCCTCGCCGCTTACTTCGAATATTTTCATCTCGGTTCCTCCGACGCTTGCACCTAGATACTCTATATTACGCTTTTCATAGATTAGAGTTATATGCGGATAAAAGGTAGCGGCGAGATCCGTAATTTTTGCATAGATCGTTACTTCGTCGATTTTTGACGAGGGGGCCAAAATCGAAATCGCAGGATCCGGAAACGGTCTATCCCCCGTAGATACCGCCTGAGTGCATTCCTCGTTTTTATAAAAATTTATATTCGTTGCCATTAAACTGGGTCTCCTTTTTTATAAATTTGACTTTTCGCAAAATTTTTAAACCTCTCTGAATTTAAGCGTCAGATAAAAGAGCGGCTCTGCGCTTTTAAAAAGCGGTTCCGCGCTTACTGCAGCGTCCGTATAATCAAATCTTGCTCTGATTTGCCCTGTATCAGTTAGCAATACAAGCTCGCTATCAGCAGAGCTTTCGGCTAGAGCGATTAGGGCGTCTATGCAGCTTTTGCTTTGCCATGCGATCTCGTCGCTGGAAAACACGAGAGCTCTATTTTTACGCTCCCTCAAAAATACGATCTCCGCTCCGCTTATAGCGGTCTCGCTTGCCGCTGTTAGCGAGTAATTTCTAAACTCGTCTTGTAAAAACAAAGGCTCGTCGAGCTTTACGTTTTCTACGGCTTTTAATTTCATACTCCGACCCCTTTTAAATATCTTTGAAGCGCCGCCGCGGTATCTTCGTCAGTTTGAGCTTTATAGCTCGCTCCGCCTAGATTGAAGTTTAAATTTACATTTTTAGCAGCAGCGGCATTCGGTTTTAAAAACTCGGCGGCATAACCCTCTATGTTTAGACCCTGCTTCGCTCTAGATAACAGATCCTCGGCAAGAGCGCGGAAATTCGTAAAATAATCGTTCCCTTTGATTTTAAAAAATCCCGGGTATTGCTTATTCCATGACCTAACTGCGTCAAGCCCATTCCTGAAAAGCTTTTTATCGATCATCGCATAGAATTTATCGGAGAGCCTATTGGCTAGTCTCCTAACGTCTGCGGAGCTTATGCTCATATCTATTCTTTGCATAAACTCACTATTTTGGCGAGCTAATACAAGTCCGCCGCTAGCGAAGCGAGCTAGCTTCTCTTTTGGGATCGCCCTAGCGTTAAGCTTCGCAAAAAATTTAGCACCGTAGTAGTCCACAGCTCTGACGTTTTGGATAAACTCACCCCTGCTTAGCAGCGCAGGCACATCATCCCTGCCTGCGGTATCATGCCCAGCGATCTTGCCGCTATATCGCCTAAAAAGCTCCACCGCTCCACCGCTAGCAAAAGCTGCGGCATTTGTGCCTTTTATCTTGCCTCCACCTATGGTTTTGACATGGATCGTATGGACCGATGATGTAGGTCTTTTAAGAGCTTCAATCGTCTTTTGCGCCGCTTTGGCATCCGGATCGATCGTATGGATGCTTGAGCTTGGAGCTTGCAGGCTCTTTTTCGCTTCCTGCGCCGCCGCGTCGTCCGCGGTTATTTTGATGCTAGCCCCTCCGTTCATAGCGTCTTTTAGCTCGGCGATTTTGGTTTTTACATCCTCAAAACCCTCAGCGCTAAAATCTATCTTACCCTCTGCAGCCCTCTGTTTTAGTGCAATCAGCTCGTTGTAGAGTGCCTTTTCACTCTGCAAGCTAGCCTCTACCGCCGCCTTTTCAGCAGCAATATTTGCCATCTTGGCGCCATGAGCAGCAAGATCGGCATTTTTTTGCATCTCATTGGCGCTTAAATTTAGCGCCAAAATTTCATTTACGGTATTTTTATAATCTGCCGCCCTATTGATAGTTTGCGCGTTTTTGCCACTTCCTAGGCTCTTTTGCGCGCCCAAGCTATCGTTGATTTTAGAGGCTTGATCGGCGTAGCGCTTAAAGCTCTCCAAATCCTTATTATTGAGCGCCTCTTTTGCTGCGCTAAGCGAGCGGGATAGAGCTAGGCGATCGTCGTTAAATTTTGCTTCCTCGCTCATCCCTGCCTGATTTGCCAGGCGGATCTTTTCTGCTGCGCTAAATTCCAAGTTCTCGCGGTTGCGTGCGTATTTTTCCTCTATACCCACTCGCTGCTGCGCCATCTTTTCTAGCTGCGAGTTGTAGCTTTGCTCCTTTGCAAGCAGTGAGGCAATCGTGCGGTCATGGCTTTTTATACGCGCATCCGCATCTTTTAAAAACTCGTTTAAAAGCCTTTTATTGTCATTTATAATCGCATTATTTGCCGCCTCGCGCGCATCCACCATAGAGACAAGACCTTGTTTTAGCCGCTCGATTTGATTGATCTGTTGCTCGATCTCGTTTTTGACGTCCGCTTCTACAACCTTATCAAGCCTTACCTCTTTTAACCCCTCAAGGCTTGCTCTAAGCCCTCTAAGTGCTTCATCTGCGGCGGCTATCCCTTTTGCGGCAGCTTCCGTGCTTAAATTTTCATTTTTGCCTAGGTTCCATACATTGCCCGTCTTTTCTAGTTCTACACCTAAATTTGCTAAGCTTGAGCGAAAATCATTGGTATTTTGCGTTGCTTTGAGCATATATGAAGGCAGGTCAAATTTAAGATTTGCGGGGATATAAAATATGTTATTGAAAGCCTCGGCGAGTTCCCCGAGCCCCTTTGCCGCGGTAGAAAAAACTCCTGCATCCTTTTCTCCGGCGAGCCAGTCGGGCATAGCTATATCGCTTAAAGCGGAGGCTGCTTTTATAAGCGAGCCTATAGAGTTTGCAAGCAGCGCCGCAGCATTAGCGGCAGCTTCGAAGGTATCTTTGTTGAAAATACCGCTCGCGATCTCATTTATGCCCTCGCCGAAGCTCGCTAAAGCCTGCCTAAGTGTCGCATCGTTTGAGAGATACTCATTTATTTCGGCAAAGGAATTTTTAAGCCCCTCAAACAAAGGCTTAGTAGCCTCTCCTTGAAGTTCCGCCATAGACGCCTTATAGGTACTTACCAGGGCTTCAAATTTCGGAGCGCTAAAGGAGGCTTGCTCGCCGAAAATTTTAAGCTTTTCGTTCATCACGTCGAAAAACGAGCCGTTTTCTATCGCAGCCTTTAGACTTTCGGTCTGAAGCCCCAAGGATTTCAAAAACCGCCCGAAGTCGGTATTTGTTTGGATAATGCCTGCGCCCACGCTATCTAGCGTCGCTTTTAGGGAGTTTACATCAGCCCCTGAGCTTTGAGCTGCGTATGAGATATTTCGAAATAGCGCGAGAGCCTTTTCTAGACTCATATTTGAGCTAGCGGTAGAGTAAAAGCTCGTAAACATCGCGGCTAGATCGCTAGAGCTGAAATCTAGCTCGCTATCGAGCTTTTTAAGCTCCTCAAGAGCCGCGCTTGCCTTTTGTCCGCTCAGCTTCCATTTTTCAAACGGATCGAGCTTGCCGCTTTTTTCCGCGACATTTATCAGGCTTCTTAATCTAGCGTTTAAATTTTCTACGGTGGTATTATTCTCAAGCCCGGCGGCGATAAACTCCCTAACACCCTGAGTAGCGCTAGATATAACCGAGCTGAGCCCTCGCAGCGAGATTGTCAAATTCGCAAACGCATCGGATTTAATCCCATCTAGCGCGCTTTTGAGCATACCCGTGCTTTTGCTCGCCTTTTGTGCAGCAGCCTCTACGTCCGATAGCCCTTTTTTGACCTTTTCGGCACCGCTGGCGTCTGCTTCGACACCTATTTTTATCTTCAAATCAGCCATGCGCTTTGCCTTAAATTTTGATATAATATGCTTTCAGGAGACGAGCAAATGGATCTATTCGGTTTTACAGATAAAAACGGCGAAGGCTTGTTTGGCTTTTTAATGTGCCTTGCGATAGCGACGCAGTTAAAAGAGTATTTTGCGCGCAAAAAGGCGCAAAGGATTGCCGCAAAAATCGAAGCACAAAAGCGCCTAAGCCGCTCGGAGATAGATTTTATATTTAAAAATATAGATAAATTTAGCCGCGAGCAGCGAGCCGAAGTTAGGATTTCGCCTAAAGACGAGCCTTTTGTGCGTGAGCTTGCTCGAAAAAGCGGAATAAGCTTTGCTCGCGCCTCATAAAAATCAAGCTTTAGCAAATTCTTTAAGCCTTTCGATACCGCTTCTTTCATCCCTTCCCTCGCTCATAAATTTTTTAAACGCCCGGTCGTCCGCGAAGCGCGCAATTCTAACCGCCGCAGAAATTTCTTTTAGCCCTTGAGCCTCTATCTGCGAAAAGCCCTCTACCGCCTCTTTTGCAAAGCTGAAAGGAAGCTCCCATGCCCTAGCCAAGCCGTGCTTTAGCAGGTAGCAGATCCAAAAGGTTATTTTTTTTTACCGCCCTCGCCGCTTGCGGTAAGATCGCCGTAGGTTAGGCGCAAAATTTCCTCATAAAGCTCATTTGCGGCGCTATAGCCTAGGTTTTCAATCTTATCTGCGCTAAGATCGCAGCACTGCTTTAAAATTTCGGCTATATCGTCGTTTTTGATGATGCCCGATTGAATTTTATAAATTAATCCGATGGATAATTCTCTAATCGTAATGCCGTTTTTCAACGTCTTTTTTTTAAACAGATCCATTCTCACTCCTATTTAACTCGTTTTATAGGGAAATTTAGATCAAAAATGTAGGCGTATAGGCTTTCGCTTATAAAACGCGTCTCGGCACTTTTTAAGATGATGACACGCCTTTCTGCCTCATCTTTTAAAAGCTTGTTGCTAAGCGCCATGATCTCATCTAAAATTCCATAAATTTCGCAATCTAAAGTATTGCGCGCTAAAACGATTTGAAACTTCAGGCTAGTTTCGTTCGCGCTGATCCTTTCAAAGCCGCTAAAAATCAGATAATCGCCGTTTTGATCTATAAGCGCCGTATTCGCTACCGCCGTAAGATTTAGCTTAGCTGTTAGATACTCCAGCGTCTCTTTCATTTTGGCTCCTCATCGTCTCTTAGAGTAAATTTCTCTTTAAAAAAGCTTGTCGCCAAATCTAAAATTCCGCTGCCTTTGAAAGCGCCTATGCCGCAAATCGCAAGGCTAAGGCGCATATCCTTGGCATAAAAAAACGCGATCTCATAAATGATATAGGCGCTAAAACAGCCGTCGCAAAGCCTCGTAAAAAACGAGCGCAGCGCTACCGCCGGCGATTTTTCGGTTGCGGAAGGCCGCCTAAACCATGCTACTATGCTGCCTGCGACGCCGACGGCACAGACATAAGCTAGATACTCCATTTCTCATGCTTTGCCGTGTGGGCTCAAGCGCCCGGGAGACGCCGTAAGCGCCCCGCTAATGCCTATGCAGCACGACCACGCCAAAAATAGCGCATTCGTATTGCGGATAAAAAGCTCAAGTAGCGTAAAAAGCTCTAAATTAAAAATTACCAAAAGCACCGCGCGCAGTAGATAGAGCAAAAAAGGCTTCATTCGTTCGCCCCTTGCGTGCAATCTTTTGCGATCTGCTCGCACTTTAGAAAATATGCCATTAGCGCCTTGTGCGCTTCAAAGTCCGAACTCTCAGCAGGGCGCAGAGGCATTTTTAGGTTGCATTTTACAGGGATGAATACCTGTTTTATCTGCGGCTCTTTAGCGCAGCCTGCAAGCATAAAGACGCTAAAAAGCGCTATTAAAAAGCATTTTATACGCTCTAAGCTCACTCTCACAGCCTTTGTCCTTTATATAGATTTTTGAAACGCTCTTTATTTTATCTTCATTCAGCCCGCTTGCCCTGATTTGCAGCGACTTTATCGCCGCGTTTTGCAGGCTGAGATTTGCCGCGCAGCTTTGAGCCTCCGCCTGCTTTGAAGCATAGGCACTATTAAGAGACGAAATTTCAAATTTTAGCTTCGTAATCCACGCTGCGCTTAGCATGCAGACTGCGATTAGAGCGTAACCCAAAGCCCGCGCGTTCAAAAAAGGCATAACCCTATCCTTAAAGAGCGCAAATTTCAAAGAATTGATTCCCTGCCGCACGGGTTTCATCTTTGAGAATATCGACGCTAAAGCTGATAGAGAGCCAATCATCGCCCTTGAGCGCAAAATCCCCGTCCGCTCTTAAGGAGCACTTATAAAAAGTCGCTTTCATCGCGCTTCCCGTCGCCGCCTCGCCGATAAACATCAGCGCGCACTCCAGTTTGCTATTTTTAAAGGCGCTCATCTTTTCTTTTTGGATACCGGCGCTCAGGCTCAACGTAACCTCGCCCGAAACGTCTTTTAAAAACTCTACTATCCCGCTATTTTCGTGATACTTGTAGTCCTCATCCTTTTTTGGAGCGGTACCGCCGCCTCCTACGGCGGCGCTCAGATTGCCGCCTACGGCTCCCAAATCTACGATATCGCCCGCTTTCGCGTCGGTAATTTTAACGCTTGCCGTCTTGCCGCTCTGCGACGTTTCGCCGAAATAGGCTCTAGCCAAATTCTTGATGGAAATTTCGTCGCTTTTAAAACTCATCGTAGCGCTTTGGCTCTTCACGATCGTTTTATCGATCGCCTGCGTCGCCCCCTCGGTGTTGGTATGCTCGAGCTTCTCAAGCTCGGTCTTTATGCTTACCTCCGAGCTGAGCCCGAAGTATTCAAATCTGCCCGTAGGTTTGCCCTCTTTATAGACGTCGATATAGAGTTTGCCGCCGCCGAGGGTTACGTAATCGCTACTGCTAGCCATATTTTCTCCTTTATTTTAAATTTGCGCGTCGTCTCGCTTTGCTATGCGTCGTCGCGATTGCGTGCGCTTCACTGCGGCGGGACAATACAGCCCGCCTCATTCGCGCCCTTATCTCTCCTAGCCTAGCCTTGCGATACTTCCGCTGGGACCTAATATTTCTCGAAAGCCCTGAGAGCGGGGTTCTACCCTCCCGCTCGCAGGCTTAAAAATCGACGAAATATCAAATTTGATCAAGCTCGCTTTTACGCTGCCCGCTCTTGATTATCCCGCCGCTGCCGTCGTCATTTTTTATCGCTGCCGCTTCTCTTAGAGCTTCGTTTGCCAGTATCTGATCCAGCTGCGTCGGCTCTATTTTCAGTAGTAGCTTGAGTCGAAACATCGCCAGATCCATTAGCGAGGGTTTCGGAATCGCCTTTTTCTTGCTCAGTGCTCTGGCTTCCTCCATCGCTTGCTTCGCTAGAGCCTCGCTCACTTCCGCCTTGTTGAATAGACTCTGTCTCGCTCTGCTTAGAAATTCCTCGTCCATTTTCTAAAAAATCCTCCGCACAATAATGCATCTTATTTCCTTTTTTTTGATTTCTCGGGCGAGCCAAGCCCGCCCTGCGACGGGGAGCGCAGGCGCTCCCTCGACCCACCTAAAGTTTCATAAATTTTGCTTCGCAAAATTTTAAAATTTTCAGCGGTTTTGCCTGTAAATTAGTCCCATCCATTGGCGCTCAAACTTACTTGCCAGTGGACATATAGGCAAGCTGCCATAACGCGTATCCTGCATTCATAAAGCTTTTGCAGCCAAATAGTGCAGCGTCTTTCATAAATTTATGGTCGTCGCTACTCTCAAAGACGCCATCTTTCGCAACTTGAAGCACAAAAGGGCGAACCGGTTTGCCTAGATCCATCAAATACCACTCGGTGCCCGTAATTTCAGGTAAAACGAGTAAGCTATAGCGCTTGAAAGTAGGGTTTGTTTCGCCTGCGGTTAAATGCTCCTTATTTACCGCAGTAATTGCTGCGGCAAGGTTTTTCGGGCCGCAGATTAGATGCGTCGGACTTACGCCTAGGGCTTGCCCGGTGTCGCCTTTGATGCTGATCATATAGGCCTCCGCAGCCAAAAGATGCGCCGTATCCAGCGCGCCGGTGCCGCTATTTGCATAGGTATCGCTACCCGATGCATGGTCGGCGGCAAAAAACGCCTTACCGTCGTAGCATTTGCCCTTTGTGGAGTCGGCTGCGTTGGCTAGAATTTTCGCCACTAGCGCGCCGCCGAATTTTTTCGCATTGAACGCCATCTGTTCGATCGCAGGTTTATAGAGCCCGACCTTGTCATATTCAAGATGAGTATTTGGCACCGTAACGCTCGCTTCAAAAGGCTGATTCTCAAGCGCGTAGCCGTAATCCTTGAACTTTTTGATATCCCTATCGCCGACCCATTCCTTCATCATTGGAAAGTTGCCAAGCCAAACATATTTCTCGCTTAGATCGTTGCTTTCTACGCGCATAGCAAGAACATCCGCCTCGCTTTTGGTATCGTTAAAAGTCTTTTGAAAAACCGCCTTAAAGCCGATCGATGTCTCTTCAAAATTTGCCATTATTTAATCCCCTTTGCATATTCCTCTTCGCTAAGCCCTAAAAGAGAGGCCACCTTTTTCTGCTCGTCGCTTAGGGAGGACGCGCTATTTTTTTGAAGCTCCTTTTTGCCGAAAAACGCGCCCAAAAGGGAGCTAAGCTTTTGCACCTGTCCGTCTAGCGCCGCAATCTTTTCCACCATTGCGTTACTTTCTTTTGCATTCGCTTCGCTTTCTGCGGCATCGTCTTGCTTTGCGTTTACAGCCTCTGCTTTGTTGCTAGCGGCAAAATTTGCGCTAAGCTCCTCTATTTGCTTGCCTAGGGCGTCTATTTTTGCCGAAAGCTCCGAAATTTCTTTATCCATCTCTTCCTCTCCTTTTGAGTTGATTGCATTATTTAGCAAATTTGGGCGATTTACGAGCCCTACGCTATCAAGCCCGATCACCCGTCTATTCTCTCCCATATCAAAAACGGGGCTTAGGTATCGATACGCCCGCGAGCCGATAAGTTCCTCACCCGTTTTATTTAGGCTTAGGCTAGCGTAAATCCCGCCATCTCTAAGCTCGAAACTATCCTTATCAAACCACCCTAAAGCCGCGCCAAAGCTGTGGTTTTCATCAAGGGCGATATCAAGGGCGTTTTTTTCTATGGAGGCTATCAGTGCGGCGCCGTCAATCCGAAACGCGCGCCCGTCAAGACCTATCACTTCGCCGACCGGCGAAACCTTTACCTTTTCGTCCTGCTTAAAATTTAGCTCTAAAACGCTATTTATACCTTGTCTCATACTGCCTCCGTCTCGAAATTTGGCGGTATTATACGCACAAATGCTGCTGAAATCACTCTATTTAGGGGCTATCAAGAGTGAAATGGAAAAAATTTCGAGCTAAAATGTGAGGTAAAACAACGTAAAAGCATAAATATTGCAGCGGATTAAAATGCAGGCGATATTTTAGGATAAAGTAGGCGTAGTTTAAGCGATTTTTGAGTGCGCGTGCGAGACGGGCTAGATTGTCCCGTCGCAGCACGGCGCAACTCTAAAAAATCGTTTGAAATCCGTCCATCTTTAGAAAATTTAAGGAGAGCGATGTGGACGTTAAAACGGCGCGCGATATGTTTATTAGGGGTTACGCGATCACCGACATCGCTACTGCTTGCGGCGTAAGTCGCCAAAGTATCTATACCGCCAAGGCTAGAGCAAAAGCCGCGGGCGAGGACTGGGATGAGCTAGCGCTTGCAAAAAACAGGGAGCAGAGCAATACCATCAAAAGCGAGCAAGGTTTTATCCTTGCGCTGATAGAAAGCTTCGAGCGGGCGTTTTCACAGATGCAGGAGCTGCCGCCTCAAGAGAGACTAGAAATTTTAAAAGACTATACGCAAACCTATTATAGCCTTAAAGCCCCATTAAAAACGGATATAAAGGCTCAAATGCTAGACGCCGCAAGCCGCGCGATAAATGAGATTGCTGATCTTGCCACGAAGAAAAAATGCGATGCCGTGACAGAGTTTTTGGCTGCGAATGCGGATGAAATTTTACGCCGGGTGCTCAAGCAATGATTGCAAATGAAGATATTGAAGCGCTGCGCATCAAGCTCAAATCCCTAAGACGCGCCATCGATCCGCAAAGAGACGCTAGGATAAAGACTGCGCGCGCAAGCTTTAAAGAGTGCGTACGGATCTATTTTAGCGCTCACGTGCGCCTACCTGAAACCTCTAAATTTCGCGCCGATTTCTATAAAAATGAGGCGAAGCTAAGCACGAAAAATAGGCATCTGCTTTTTAAGGCTTACAGAGGAGCCGCCAAAACTACCCTGATTTCAAGGCTTTGGGTGCTTTTTAATACCGCGGTAACCGCGCGAAAGCGTAACTGCGTAATCATTAGCGCTACGATAAATCTATCCAAAAAGACGATCGAATTTATAAAAAACGAGCTTGAGGAAAACGAACTTTTGATTAGAGACTTTGGCATTAGCAAGGGCGATAAATGGACGGAGGAGGAGATCGTATTTTATAGCGGTAAGCAGGCGTTTAAAATTTCCGCTTACGGCGCAGGCAAAAAGATCCGCGGCGAAAACTGGCGCGGCTTCCGCCCCGATCTTATCATTTGCGACGATCTGGAAAACGACGAAAACGTCAAAACGAAAGCGCAGCGCGACAAACTTTATGAGTGGTTTGAAAAGGCCATTATGAAGCTGCCTGCCCGCGGCGATAACGCTTATAATATCGTAGTAGTCGGCACGACGCTGCATTACGATAGCCTCTTATTTCGCATCGAAGCAAGATCGGATTTCAAAACTCTATCCTATCCGCTGGTGCGCGCTTTTCCCGCAAACGTAGATGAGCAAAAGTGGGATATGAAAGAGCTGCTGCTAGATGATAGCAGGCTGGATAAAGAGCGCATAAAACAGGAGTTTCTAAGCTCCAAAAGCGCCTTTATGAGCGAGTATCAAAACGAGCCGCTAAGTAAAGAGGAGGCAAGCTTTAGCGGATATCAAACTTTCGAGCAGATGCCTCTTTGCGACGCCTATTATATGGGGATTGACCCCGCATTAGGAAAAAGCAAGGGCGATTATTTCGCCGTAGCTACGCTTGGGGCGTATGGGGGCAAATTTTATGCAAGCGTTAAGATGACAAAAGTAAAGCCCGAGCTTATGATGGATCGCATCATAGCAGCGGCGCTTGAAATTTTACGACTTAACCGCCCGCTTAAAATCGCGATCGAAACTATTCAGTTTCAGGAGTTTTTTAAGGATATGCTCGATAAAAAAGCCCGCGAATTAGGGCTTTATCTGCCCATCATCGAGCTAAAAAATAGCGTGCCTAAGCAGCTTCGTATCGATAGCCTAACCCCGCCCATAAATAACGGCGTAATTTTAAGCGATAAAAACTCGCTCGTTTTCATAGACGAGCTTGATACCTACCCTAAAAGCGCGCATGATGACGGGCTGGATGCGCTAGAGATGGCATGGCGCATCGCAAAGGTACCGGCGTTTGATTATGCAAGGGCTAGGCAGATAATAAAAGAGCGGAAACGCAAACGCGACATGATAAAAGATATGTTGCAAAGCTGATAAGAACAATGCCGTTTAAACGCTTTTAAAAGCCGTTTAAAAGCGTTTAAATATTTTTGGACGTGCGATTTATCGCCCAAGAGGTTAAAGACGCTTAAAACGCACGCAAATGAAATTTAAGGATGATGGATGAAAAAACAAGATTTAAGATCGCTCATTAAGCTTCTAAGGCCCAAGGGAGCTTATTCCAAGACCGACGTAGCGGGATATGTAGAGCTGAGCCCCTCTAAGATCCGCGCGGCACTGCTTACCAAGCAACAGAATTATTTATTCCCTGCATTTTCGCTCATAATGGATAAGGATAGCGCGGTAGGGGCTGAAATAGAAAAGCGTATAAGCTCGGTAGAGAATAAATTTTTTACCCACGATCTAGGCGAGGATCAAAACGAAAATATCGAGCAAATCATAAAGGCTGCGGTGAGCGCTAGGATTTTCGGTCTTAGCGTTTTAGAAGTGTATGCGGACGAGGACGCAAATATAAAATTTGACGTAGTAGATAGAATATATATTAATATCGTAGAAAACAAGCCTTATCTGCGGATAGGCTCACGCGATATTGAAGCCAAAGAGCCGTTTTTTATAGTAGTGAGGCAGGAAGATCCGGCGCTACTTAAAATTTTATGGCTGGTGTTTGCCAAACATTTCGTACTTAGCCATTATCTTAAATTTGTGGAATTCTTAGGCGTGCCACCGCTGATCGGCAATAGCTCAAGCGGGGATGAAAACGTAATCACCCAAATGGCTGAAGCGCTTGAGGGTATCAAAAGCGGCAGTTACGCGGTGCTAGGTCCGAACGACATTATCAAAGTGCTTGAGGGTAGAGGAAGCCAAGCCGACTTTATGGAGTTTGTGCGCTATTGCGACGCAGAGATTGCTAAGGTCATAAACGGCTCGGTGCTTAGCTCGAATGCGAATACCGCGCAAAGCGGCAGCTACGCAATGAGCAAAACCCACGAGCAAAATCGTGCCGAGATAGTCGCTGCGGACGTGAAATTTGCAAGCCGCTTAGTCGAGCGGATATACGCGCGTCTTGGCAAAAGGGCAAATCTAAACATTCAAATCGAAAAGGACGTGGATCTGCTCCAGCGCGCGCAGATGCTTCAAATTTTGCATGAACTAGGATACGAGATGAGTCTGCAGGATATGGCAAAGGAATTCGACCTGCCACCAAGCACAAAAGCTACGGACGCGAAAGAGGGCGACGGATCAAACGGGCGCATAGGCGCAGAGAAAAACTCTGCCGGTGCGGCTAAATATCTCACCGAGATAGAGCGGCAAACCGCGCAGCACGATTTTAGCAGCTCGGGCGGACAAATTCGCGCCTACGTAAACAGCGTGGTGGATAAAGCTCAAACCTACGAGCAGGCTTATGAGATACTTGCAAAAAATCCGCTAGGTTTTAAGCTTGATGCTCTGGAGGAGGAGCTATTTCGGGTCATAGCAAACGCTGAAATTTTAGGCGCGGACGATCATGAATATTAGCTTTTTTGCCCCGCCGCAGCAGGTCGTAAAATATATCAAAGATAAACGACCGCAGCTTCATTTCGACTATGACGAGATTATGCACGAGGCTCATCATCGCGTCTTTACGGTCGCAAAAATCACGCGGCTCGATCTACTGAAAGACATTCAAGATAGCCTAGCCCTTGCCGCACAAAAGGGGCAAGGATTTGATGAATGGAAGCGCGGCATTAAAGATACCCTAGCGCGCAAAGGCTGGCTAGGGGACGTAGCGGTAACTGACCCTAAAACGGGCGAGCAAAAGCAAATTTACGTGGGCGATCGCAGGCTGCGAAATATCTATAACACCAATATGCGAGTAGCCTATGCCGCTGCGCGCTACCAAAGCCAGATGAACTCGGATCTGCCGTATTTTCGTTATGTCGCGGTGCTGGATGATCGCACCAGGGCGAGTCACCGCGCACTGCACGGACTGATACTGCCGAAAACCCATCCGTTTTGGGATAAGGGCTATCCGCCAAACGGTTGGAATTGCCGCTGCAAGGTGCAGGCGGTAGATGACGACGATCTGCGGCGAGAGGGCTGGAGCGTAGCTAAGCAAATTCCGCCTACTAAAATCCATCCTGACTGGGCTTATAACGTCGGCAAGACGGACAATTTAGATAAAATTTTAACGGAGAAGTTAGCTAAGCTTAACAAAAGTCGCGCGGTTTCAAAAAGCGTTAAAAAGGCGGTTAAAGATGATTTAAATGACTTTTCGCATAAGCGCGATCTTTACGTTTGGCAAAAAGGGCTTGATGCGATGGTAGATGCCGTACTTGCGGGCAATATCATCAAAGAAAAAATTTATCAGATCGCTCAAGTAGGCATGCTTGTTCCGAGCGTCGAAAATGGATTATCTGCCCTGGGCATAGAGCCTAAGGCACAAAGCATCGCGATCTATCAAAATACTATCTCTCATATCACACGCGATAGTAAGCCAAAGGCAAAAGAGCCGAACGCGGACGAGATTAAAGCGATCGTGAGCGTATTAGATAAAGCTGAACATGTGTTTTATGATAAAAAAGAGAAGGTTTTGTTATATTTTTACAAAAGCTCACAAAGCGATGGAACGATAAATTATGCGGTAATCCATTTGGATTATACGCTCAAAAAATTTAAGACGGATAACTTCATAGCGACGATTAGCAAGATGCCGTCTAGAAACTACCGAAGTGTGCTGAAAGATGAAAAGAGATATATAAGGCTAAAGTAGCAAGGCCGGGCATCGAACCCAAGTCATTTATAGTCGCTTTCGCGAGTATCCCTCTGCCAAATCTGAGGGCATCTCTTGCTACTTTAAAAGCGATTATACCACCAAGGCGGAAAAATGTCAATAAAAATCACGGGCATGGAGGAGATAGAGGCAAAGCTTACGGCGCTGCAAAATAGCCTAAGCGGAGCGCAGATGAAAAGCAAGCTATCAAGTATCGGCGAAAAGGTAAAGACGCAGATAGAGCTAAGCTTTGAGCGAGAGCGCAGCCCCTTCGGACAGGCGTGGGCACCTCTTAGCGCAAATACTGCCATAGCGTATATGAGAAAAAGTGGCGCGCCTAAAAGCGCAAGGGCGCGAAATCGCGTGTTTTTAGCAAAATTTGGTGCCGGCGGCAGCAAGAAAATTTTGCGATTAACCGGACATTTGGCAGAGAATTGGAGTGTGGATCCGAGCGAAACTAGCGTCACGATAAGCAATAATAGCTCAAATGAGGGCTTTCCTTATGGGTTAACGCATCAATTCGGCTCACATAACGGCTGGGGTCGGGGCATCTATATCCCTGCTCGTCCGTTTCTGCCGATAGATAAAAGCGGAGCGCTGCTGCCCTCACTGCAAAACGATATAGAAAACTATCTAATCCGTGAAATAGAAAAGGCGGTAAAGTAGAGTTTTTGTGATTTTATGGGATTATTCGGGGCGGTCTAATTTCTCTTTCAGGGCCTCTTTTGCATATCTATTTAGCTCCTCATCGGTTTTTAAAATTTCTATCGTACAGAAGCTGGTGCCGCATTTCGGACATTTGCGCCAACGCTGCACCGTAGTGCTTTTGATTGTGGCTATGACGCAGGTTTTTTCGTAGGCACACTTCGGGCAGATCATACTTGCCCTTTACTGGCGCGAAATTGTGCGATCTTGCTTAGCCCGGTGATTAGCTTGCTTGCATTTGCCGCGTTTAGCTTTGCCAGCTGCTCTTTCTTGCCAAGTAAAATTTTACATTGTCGCATCGTAAAGCCCAAAAGCCCCCGCTCGTCCATACCAAGGTGGGCGGCAAGCGCGCTTATGCGAGCAAACTGCGACGGGCTTATCCTTTTGGCGGCGGGCTTTGCGTCCTTTCCGCTTCGCTTTGTCGCGCCCGCACGATCCGCACTTGCATTGTAGATCAAATTTCGCCCCAATATGTCGGGCTTGAAGTCTGTCCCATCCTGCGCACGACCACATAAAATATCAAGCGCACGCTCAAGCTCGCTTATGCTTAGCTCCTTGCAGCTATAGACGCCAAATCGAAAGCCTAGCCAATCCTCCCACGCATCCGCCGCCTTGATTTGCTTATATAATGCGGTAGTGTGAATGCGGGTTAAAAGTTGCTTGCGATAAATTTCTTGGGATTTAGTCATCGATTACCCCTTAATCTTTCAGCAACATAATTGCTACGACCGCCGTAACGCCGAGGACGATAAATGCTAAGATTACGAATATTAAAAAGAGCTGCATTATTTTTGCTCCCATTTTCTGCCCTGATAGATATTACCAAGAACTTCAAACCCGCCTGAGGCATTTTTACATCCTTTCGTAATCGGAATATCAGGCGCGAATTTCGATAATTCACGCATATAAAATCCGCAGTCAAAGCAAATTTCATAAGTAAACAGATCCCATCTAACGATGTATCCAGTATAAATTTCTACGCCGTTTTTGTCTTTAAAACCGGCGAATTGCAATAATTCAATATCTTCGAAACTCGCCTCAAAATTTACAGCCGTTTCTTTATCCCAAAGCGTAGCTTCTTTGTTTGCGAAGTCGATACTTAGCGCCTCGTAAATTCGTCCATCAACCTTAAAAAACGCCTTGAATTTTAACTCTGTCATCGTCTATGCTCCTAATTTGAATTGTTTATCTTTTGCAGCCTCAATCTGCCTTAATATCATCTCTATTACATTTACGCTCATCGCATTTCCTGCCTGTTTATAGGTTTGGGAGTCGGATACCACAATTTTAAAATCATCCGAAAAGCCTTGCAATCTTAAGCACTCTCTCGGAGTGAGTTTGCGGATGCGCTCCGTTTTTAATAGATTGTTGTTTTTAAAATTGCTTGTCGTAATAGTAGGGCAAATTTCTAGCTCGCAACCTTTGTTAAAGCCATGGGGCCTTTGAATAATGAAGTTATCCGTCCTACGATGACCGGGATTCGTAGTCAAAGTGTTAGCGCAATCTTTATTTTCATCTTTCGGGTAAAACTTCCCTTTAAATTTAAGATGCTTGCTTTCAAAATAGGCTAGTAATCTTTCGCTCAAAAAGTATTTTTCACCCACGTTTTCATCAAGATAATCCGCCAGTTTATTATGGCTTGTTTTCGGAGCGAGCTCAAAAGCGTAATATTCGTCGCCATTTAAAAAACCTACGACATAAAGACGCTCTCTGTTTTGAGGGATGCCGTAGTCTTTGGTATTGAGGACTTCGGCGTGGCAGTGATAGCCGAGATCGCGCAAAGCGTTCAGGAAGTTCACGTATGCCCTGCCTTTTTCAATTGATAGAAAGCCTTTGACGTTTTCGAATACGAAAACCTCCGGGCGGCACTCTTTCACCATCCTGTAGTATTGCCAAATGAGATTGCCGCGATCTCCCTCCGTACCCGCTCGCTCTCCCGCGATAGAAAAGTCTTGACAAGGAGAGCCGCCTATTAAAATATCGACTTTGCCGCGAAACGTAGAGGCATCAAACTCTTTTATATCGCGATAAAATCTTGCTTCTCTTATATTATGATTTGCGGCATAAGCGATGCGAGCGAATTTATCGATTTCGCAAGCAAAAATATTTTTAAAGCTTTCGCCCCAAATTTTGCGTGCGGCAAACTCCGCTGCACCTATTCCCGAAAAGACGGTTGCGATATAGGTCATCTCTTTCCTTTAAATTTAAACCTTTTAACAAGCCTTTAAAGATGATTAAAAGGCTTGTTAAAGGGCTTAACGCCCTTTAAATTTAATCGAACCATAGCCTAAGCGTGCCATCGTCATCTATGTCCAGTTCATCAGGGATGGCCCCACCGAACAAAGAGTGAGTACCCTTAAAATTTTGATCCAGCATGGTTAAATTGACGATATCGATGTAAAAAGTATCGATATGCGAATACTTGCCTCTTTCTAAATCGTCCACCGTTTCTTGCGATAAAAGAAGCAAATCATATCCGATTAGCTCGCAAGTAGCTTTTATGCTGCCGTAGGTTATATCGTGGTTGCCTTCTACTATAAAGCTATCGCCTAGTTTTTCGTTATCAAGCTCGGCAGCTCTTTTAAAAATTCTCTCAAAATCGGCTTTATCTTTTATCCTATATTTTGGCTCTATCATTGTCCTGCCTCCAAACTCTCAATTTTAGGCACTATACGGAAGCTATCTTTTATAGTTCTTGTTAGTCCCAGCTTTACGAGATCTTCATCTTTTAGCTCCGCTAGAGCGTCTTTATTAGGTTTTTCCTCGTATATGATGCACTCTTTGGCTAGCCCGTAGCTTTTGATCGCCTTTAGCAGGCTTTCTACTTTTGCCTTAATACGAGGCAAGCTCACACTTTTAGTTAGGCGGTAGCCGATCTCGCCAAAGGTAAATTCCTTCGAGCGTTTTTCGGCGAATTCGTGCTTGTTTTCTTCGCAAAAAAACGTGATTTGCTGCTCGATATAGTTTTTCTCGCTCTCGAGTCTCTCTACTTCAGCTTTTCTGCTCTCTTTGATGCGGTTGCACTCAAGCGTTACTTCGCCGTTGATCTTTTCGATACCTACACTTAGCTCGCACACCTTTTTTAGCGCATTATCTATATCGCTAAAGCTTTTTATTTCCATTTTCTACTCCTTAGTTTTGATTTTCTTCTGTTTGCTCTTATTACTTGGCTTTTATGCTTCGCGCCCTTTGTTATTTGGCTCTTAGCAAAAGCCATCCTGCTTCTTCTGGTTTTGGTTTTTCTACGAAACGACGTACATTGAATAATCCATCTTCCACTTGGCTTTCAGGATCGATAATTCCGTATTTATACGTTTCTTCATGAGGAACTTCCATCACCGCGATATTTGAAGCATGAGTTTTTTCGTACCCTTCAATCAGTTGTTTCGTTAAAGGAACCTCATCACGCATAATATCATCTCCAAGCATAATCACGAATGGCTCTCCACCCACGAATGCTTTCGCTTGAAGAACCGCATCCCCTAGTCCTTTTGGATAAGATTGACGCACAAAGTACAAGTTAATTCCTGTTGTTTCTTGAACAAGTTCTAACAGTTCTGTCTTTCCTTTTGCTTCAAGGTTTGACTCTAATTCAATATTGGAGTCGAAATGGTCTTCGATTGGACGTTTGCTCTTACCAGTAACGATTAAAATATCTTCGATTCCTGATGCGAGAGCTTCCTCAACGATATATTGAATCGTTGGTTTATCTACGATTGGCAGCATTTCTTTCGCCATCGCTTTTGTTGCTGGTAGGAAACGAGTTCCTAACCCTGCTGCTGGAATAACTGCTTTTCTTACTTTTGTCATAGGTCTGTTCCTCCAAGTGGTTTATTGGTGTTCTTTAATCGATGCTTCTGATTTAAATTCACGACCCATTAGGCGTTGAATCTCTTCGCGAACATCATGTCCTTTATATAAAACATTATAAACAGCAGTTGTAATTGGCATTTCGATATTCTTCTCTTGTGCCAAAGCGTAGACGGCTTTACACGTTTCTACCCCTTCTACAACCATTCCCATATTTTCCAAAATCGTTGGAAGCGGAATGCCTTTCCCGATTTGGTCCCCACATCTCCAGTTACGAGAATGAATACTCGTACAAGTTACGATTAAATCGCCCACACCACTAAGTCCAATGAAGGTTAGCGGGTCTGCCCCAAACGCAACTCCTAATCGACTGATTTCTGTTAATCCTCTTGTCATTAACGCTGCTTTAGCATTATCTCCATATCCTAATCCATGAAGA
>CALKQT010000032.1 GCA_937990735.1 uncultured Campylobacter sp.
GTTCCGCATCCCAGAGGTTAGGATTTCAAATTTAAGAAACAGTGACTTTGAGCTGCAGGATTCAAAAGCGCAAGGATTTTAGATTATAAAATTTAAAAAGGCGGGCATGATTAGAATTTTAAATTCGAAGTCGATGATCGAAATTCCAAACCTCGAAACTTAAAATTTTAAATCTGAAGCGGGGGCAAATTTTAAGATCATTTCAAAATTTGCCCCTTTTAAATTTCCATTTCTCAAGCTCTATTCGTTAAATTTTACGTATTAATTTACGTAAAATTTAACTAAAAAAGATGGTTAAACCAACTTATCCGTATTAAATTTTATCTCTTCTTTTTAGAATAAAAACCGTCGCAGATGCGATTACTAGCGACGATAAAGCGCTTATCATCATTATATTAAAATTAAAATTTGAGCGATCAAACAGATGACCCAATAAGGTCAAATCGGCTTTTGCTAGGATTATCACAGCTAGCGAATAAGCATAAAATAAACTTATAAAAAATGCAGATGCGCCGGATATTTTATCTAGCAGAATAAAAGCCTTTATTTTGGAAAATACAAAGCAGCAGATGATTAGAGGCAAAATTACCGTCGCGCAAAATAGATACAATATCATAGCGCCGAAAATATCGCTTTCGCTATCGCTCGCTTCTTCGTGCCACGTTAGTTCAAAAGCTTTTAAAACGATAGAAAACGGATGCGCGATATCGTAACCGCTATACTCCGTCAAAAAACCGCATCTATGCCGGCAAATATAACGCCCAAGCAATCTATAGTAAAAAAGAGTAAGGCGATCCAGAATAAAATCCTCACCCCTTTTAGCTCAAAACATTTTTTAATGAACATCTTTTATCACCCTGATCCCTAATTCATATAGTCTTTAAGATCAATTTGGCTTTTATATCGCGTTTCATTTCGGCGCTTTCAAGACTTCTCGCCGTGATCTCTCATCAAATTTAAGCCTCAGCTACGCTAAATTTTAAAATTTACCAAGCTGAACTCTGATCGGATAAAAAACTATTTATCCTTTTCTTGCATCTATTAACGTGACTTTATAATTCTCACCTTGCTTATTGTTATAGCGTCATTTTTTATCCTTTATATTTAATCGTGCAGAAAAGTTACTACTTCGTGTTTTTTTGGAACATATTCCCTATTTTCAATACCGCCGCTACCATACTCAGACAAGGCTTCATTTAAAATTTTATAAAGCTCGTCTATCGAAATATCTCCAATGTCAGAATTTACGCTTTGGAATTTATATTTGACCTTAAATGGATTTTCCGTGAAA
>CALKQT010000033.1 GCA_937990735.1 uncultured Campylobacter sp.
GTAATGAACGGCGTGAGCATCTACGGAGACTGCGTCGGCGAGAGTATGTATTACGGACCGGGCGCGGGCGGAAGCGCTACGGCAAGCGCGGTTATAAGCGATCTCATCGATATTGCGCGCGATAACAAAAACCCGATGCTCGGCTATAAAATTTTGCCTAGTGAAAATTTTATGCAAATTTTGCCTAGCGAGCAGATCCGCACGAAGTATTATTTCAGGCTGCGCGTGCGCGACGAGAAGGGCGTGCTTGCGAAGCTTACGAACATTATGAGTTTAAACGATCTTTCGATCGACAGCTTTTTGCAAAAGCCTAAGCTCAAAACGGATGAGGAGGTGACGCTGTTTTTTACGACGCATACGTGCTGCGAGAAGGACATAAAGCACGCTATAAGCGTGATCGGCGGCGAAAATTTCATCACGCAAAAGCCTTTTATGATCAGGATCGAAAGCTAAGTTGAGCTTAAAAGAATATCTTTTCGGCTTTGCCTGCGAGGACCGTGCGGCGGAATTTTTACGCGGCGAAGGGTTTGAAATTTTAAAGCGAAATTTCCGCTGCCGCTTCGGCGAGATCGATATCATCGCGCGCAAGGGCGGAATTTTGCACTTCGTCGAGGTGAAGGCTACAAGCGGCGATTATGACGCCGCAGAGCGCGTGACTGGCGCCAAGATGGCTAAAATTTTAAAGGCGGCGGAATTTTATCTGATGAGCTGCGATACGGACGAGCCGTGGCAGATCGACGTCGTGGAAGTTTATCCAAAGCAGATAAAATTTATCGCCAACATATCTTTTTAAATTAGAATTTTTATTATTTATTTAAGATAATAAACTATAATCCGCAGAATTTTAACACAAGGAGAACATTATGGGAAAGTATATAGAGCTTACTTCGGAGAATTTCGACGTTATTAAAGAGGGTGTCGCGCTAGTCGATTTTTGGGCACCTTGGTGCGGGCCGTGCCGTATGATCGCCCCGATCATCGAGGAGCTTGCGAACGATTACGAGGGCAAGGCTAAAATTTGCAAAGTAAATACCGACGAAGCGCAGGATCTTGCGGTGCAGTTCGGCGTCCGCTCGATCCCTACGATTCTATTTTTCAAAGACGGCGAGCTAAAAGCTCAGCTTATCGGCGCGCAATCTAAGCAGATCATAGCCGACAAACTAAACTCGCTTCTGTAAATTTCAAAAGGGCGGCTTTCGCCCTTTCTTCTTCCACTCATCGTTTTATTAATTAAATTCGTAAATTTAACGCTCGCGACTTTACTTAATAAAATAATTAAGGAGAAAAAATGTTAGATTTAGCAATTATCGGCGGCGGTCCTGCAGGGCTAGCGGCGGGGCTTTATGCTACAAGAGGCGGTTTAAAGGACGTCGTGATGTTTGAGATGGGGATGCCCGGCGGGCAGATCACCTCAAGCTCCGAGATGGAAAACTACCCGGGCGTCGCTGCGGTGACTGATGGGATGAGCTTTATGGCGCCTTGGCAGGAGCAGTGCTTTCGCTTCGGGCTAAAGCATGAGATGGTGCGCGTGTTGCGCGTCTCAAAAGACGGCGACGGAAATTTTACGATCCATCTCGAGGGCGATCAAACGCGCCGCGCGCGCGCCGTTATTGTGGCTACCGGCTCTACTCCGCGCCGCGCGGGGATCGAGGGCGAGGATGAGTTCTTCGGTCGCGGCGTCAGTACCTGCGCGACCTGCGACGGGTTTTTTTATAAGGGCAAAGAGGTTGCTGTCCTCGGCGGCGGTGACACGGCGTTAGAGGAGGCGCTGTATCTAGCTAAAATTTGCTCTAAAGTCTATCTGATCCATCGCCGCGACGAGTTTCGCGCTGCGCCTTCGACCGTGCAAAAAGTGCGCGAAAGTGAAAATATCGAGCTCATCACAAACGCGCTCGTAGAGCAGATCAAGGGCGATGCAAGCGGCGTGACGGGCATAGTTGTCAAGGATAAAATTAGCGGCGCCGCGCGCGAGCTGCAGCTGCCTGGGATCTTCGTATTCGTGGGGCTTGACGTGCGAAACGAGGTCCTAAAAGACGAAAGTGGCAAGTTCATCTGCGACGTCACGCCGGGCGGACAGGTCGCGGTAAATTTAAAGATGCAAACAAGCGTACACGGGTTATTTGCGGCGGGCGATATGAGACAGGATGCGCCTAAGCAGGTCGTTTGCGCGGCAGGCGACGGCGCGGTTGCCGCACTTAGCGCTATCGCGTATCTGCAAGGACACGACAAATAGGTATATCTTCGGCGTAGAATTTTGAAGCAAAATCCATCGTGGCTCTACATTTTTTCTGCGGCTTTTTAGCGCGGTTCGAGCATAATCTTTTGTTTGATTTACGGCGCGGCGGGCGAAACTACTCCCGTCGCGCTTTAAATTTAAAATCACACCTGAAATTTTGAATGAAATTTTATTATAAAAAAAGCGGCTAAATTTTAAAATTTTATAAAATTTAGCCGCGAGATAGGGCGCTTATTGCCTTTCGTAGAAGCCTGCTATGACATCTTTTGACTTCATTTTATTTACGGGATCTTCTTTACCGTTCGTGATAAGTTTAAATTTATCAGACAGATTTACGCTTTTACCCTCATTTACGATAAAATTTAGCTCGATAGCAAGCTTTGATGATCCGCCTTCTTTATGTCCGAAGCTCGCGTCCAATTGTTCTGCGGTTATTTGCGAGTAATAAACGGCTGCTTTTAAGCACTCCATAATAGAGTCCATGTAGATTTCGGTATTGCTTTCTTTCAGTATCTCCGCTTTTAGTTTGTCGTCGCAATCCACCGACTTCCATTCTTCTTCAAATTCTATTTTGCCTTTGGTTTTAAGCGTTTCTTGAAATTTGGCTTCGTTTAACTTGCAGTATTCCTTTGCCAGCTTAAGCAAGCCTTGCGCGTCGTAAGCCTTGCCCTCATAAAAAGTCATAACCCTTTTTAAAGACGAGTCCAACATCTCTTGTTTATATGATTTAAGCCTCTGCTCTACATCCACGTCGCACACCATCTTAACCATCTTTAATCCGCCGTTTTCCTCTTTGCTCCAGGCGATATTTTTGCAGATTTTAGAGCCTTCGATCGCCGCGCCGATACTCATAGATTTAAAGTCGGGAAGAGTGTAGTTTTTGACAAGCTCCACATCGTCATCGCCGCATCCTGCAAAAATCAATGCCGCAAGCGCAGCGCCCAATACGTATTTCATACTCGCTCCTTCAAGAAAAGTTAACGAGCAATGCTACCCATCTCTGTTTAATAACGGATAAATTTTGAGCCAAAATTTGAGATAAATTCGCGAAGTACGTGGCTAAAAGCGTGAAAGATAAAATTTAAAGATGGAATTTTTAAAAGAATTCGGCGAGAGAGGGAGGGAATCGAACCCCCCGGAAAACGGTCAACCGCCCTCCTATCGGATTTGAAGTCCGCAGACGCCACCAGGTCGCCATCCTCTCCAAATGCGGGAATTATAGCGAGATAAAATTTATTTAGCTTTAAAGAGGCTAAATTTTAAGCTCTTTCGGCTCATTATTAGCGACGGCAGGATTATGAGCGCGCCCAAAAGCAGCAGGCTCATCACCAGACATATCAGTAGCCCGAAGTAGATCGTAGGCCAGAAATTGCTCATCATCATCACGCTAAAGCCCAAAATGATCGCAAACGACGTATAATACATCGCATATCCGATACTTGCGTGGCTCGCACGGATCGCCGCAGCCTCGTCGCCGCTGCGCGCAAATTCCCGCTTGTAGCGGTAGATGTAGTGGATGACGTCGTCCACGCCGATGCCGATGCTAATCGCCGCTATCGTGATACTCATGATATCCAGCGGAATGCCTGCAACCCCCATGATGCCGAAGCAGGCGCAAAGCGGGATTAAATTTACGACGATCGCGATAAGTGCGTATGAAAACGAGCGAAAGATGATCACAAAAAGCACGAAAAGCACGAGCACGGTGATACCCAGGGTGTCTATCTGCGAGCTCATCAGGCTTTGAAGCATATTGTTATAAAGCACCATTATACCGCTGATCTGCGCGCTTGCCTGCTCGCCCTCGAGCAAAGAATTTAGCCCGCTTTGCAGATCTTTTAGAAATTTTGCTCTGCGCAAGCGTGGATCGCTGTCTATCGTGCGGACGCTAAAATGCGCCTCGTTCGCTTCGATATTCACAAAGGGCGAAAGCACCATCTCGCGGTAGTTTGCCGGCATTTCAGAGTAGATTAGAGCAAGGCTCAGATCGTCCAGATCGCGCCCTTGATTAATCTGCTTGCCGAGCTTTAAAAGCGATGCTAGCGAGCTTACGTTGCCAATAAACTCGTGCCCCGCGATGTTTTTGTCCTTCAAAAAATCATCTATTTTGCCGATGATACGCATCTTTTCGGAGGTGAACCAATACTGCGGCTTGTTTTCGTTGGCGGCGTATTCAGCTTCGAAATCGCCAAAATCGTCGCTCGCGGTGGAATTTTGCTCTAAATTTGCGGCATGGGTTTGATCTGAATTTACGGCGCCGCCTGGCTGTGCTGCCGCGACGGAGCTTTGCTCGATAAAATTTTGATCATTTAAATTTTGCGCCGCGGCAACGGAACTTTGCGCCGTGGAATTTTCTGCAATAGAATTTTGCGCCGTGACGGTAGAATTCTGTGCGGCGGGATTCTGCGCGGTAAAATTTCGCCCAGCGGGATTGGAATTTTCACCGCTTTTAAAATTTACGCTTCCGCTCGTAGAATTTTCACCTCCGCTTACGGGATCTGCATCGCCTGCGCTTTTAAATTTAACGACGATATCAAGCGGGATCGTTCCGCCCAGATTGGTATCGATGACCTCCATACCCGCGCGGATGTCGGTGCTTTTTTTGAAGTAGCCGATGAAGCTGTTTTCGACGCGCAGCTGCGAGATGCCGTATAGCCCGAAGATCACCGCCGCGGCGCAAACGCCGTATACCGCGCCTCTGCTACGTAGCGCCGTTTCAGCGCACCAAAGCGTAAATTTAAAGTGCTGCTCGAAGCTGCGGTTGTTGTGCGTGCGCCTTAGAAGCGACATAACCGCGCCGAATACTCCAAATGCCGTAATTAGCGAGATACTGATGCCTACGCTCATCATAATTCCCAGAGAAATTACGGGTTTTATATCGCAAAAAATTAGCGACATAAAGCCGATGACGGTCGTAAAGATCGCGAAAAAGCAGGGTCTTGCGCGCTCGCGCAACACCGCATAAACGAGCTGGCGCTGCGAAAAGGCGTGAAAGCGCGCGCTAAACTCGCGGTAGGCGACGATTAGGTGGATACAGACCGAAACCGTTATGATGAGCTGAAGCGCTATGAAATTTGAGCTAATCACCGTGACCTCAAAGCTCAAAAAGCCGAATAATCCCGCTGCAAGCACGACCGAATACGCGCAGATGATGAGCGGCAGTAGGATAAATTTTGCCTGCCTGAAAAATAGCCAAAAGCACGCTAGCAGTAGTACTAGCGCGCCGAGCCCGTAGGTCGTTAGATCCGAGCGGACGTAGCCTACCATATCGTCGGCGATCATATTCAGTCCGCCCAAAAATAATCGGTCGCCCGCAAATTCCCTCTCAAAGCCCGCGATCAGCGCGCGCAAAGCCACAATGTCGCGGTGATCCTTTTCGCGCAGCTCGTCGCGGTAGGATTTGAAATTTTGCTCCGAAGCTTTAAGCGCGTCTTTGAGCTGTGAAATTTGGGCATCGGAGCGGTTGCTCTCATGCTCCGCTTGCTTTAGAGCGCTTTTGGCTCCGTCTCTTAGGCGCAAAAGCTCCTCGTAGCGGGTCTGCGGCTTTAAATTTATTAAAATTGCGGTAGTTCGAAGATCGGCGCTTACTAAATTTGACGCATAAAAGGGGCTCGTAGAAAGCTCGCGTCTAGCCGCGGTTAAATTTACGTCTGCGTCGGTAAGAGTGGGTATATGCTTAAGCAGCTCGCTCATACCCTCGCTTTTGTTTAGCAAAAGCGGCACGTTCGTGATGTCCGTGACGCTAGCGACGAAATCCAGCTTAGAAAAAGCGGCATCCATCTGCGCTATCTTGCGGATCGTCTCGGGCGCTAAAAGATCGCCCGCGGGAGTGTAGGCGACGACCAAGAAATTCGGCGTTTCGTAGCGCTTGGATACTTCGCGCCAAATTTGAAGATCCTCGTCGTTATCAAGCAGTAGCGTCTGGGTTGAAGCGTCGATCTCGAGCTTTGTGGAGTAATATCCGAAAAAGAGCGCCAGCGCCGTAAACAGTGCAAGCGTGATTTTCGGAAACGCGACGATTAGGCGAAAAATTTTTTTCAAATACCGCTCTTTTAGGCGTGCCGCTATTCGCCGCTATTGATGACGGTGGAATTTAGCCGCTTTATAAGCTCGTCAAAGCCCAAGCTTTGCGTTACGTCGCCTAGCTGCGAGCGATAGGTTTGGATTAGGCTAACGCCCACGATATCGACGTCGTAGATGCGCCAATCAGAGCCATTAGGATAAAATTTAAAATCTATGTCGTAGTTTTTCTGCTCGCCGATGACCTGCGTTTTTAGCACGCGGCGCTTATCGCTCGGGCTTTGTTTGCTTAGCACCTTCATATCCTGATCGGTATAAAGCGAAAGTTTTTCGATAAAGGAGCGCTTTAGATGCGCCTCGAAAGCTTGGTTAAATTCCGCGATCTGCGCCGGGCTAAGGCTAGCGTAATGCTTCGCAAGGGAGAGCTTCGCCATCATCTTATAATCAAAATAGCCGTCGAAAAGCGCAAAGATTTTCGCTGGCTTTGCGTCTTTGGGCGCACTGCTTCGCATAATGCCTACGGCCTCGGCGACCTTTTGGCTCATCACAGGCTCGATATCCGCATCGCTAATAGCGTGCGCCGAAATCAAAAGCGCTCCGCAAAGCGCTAGAACTTTTAAAATTTTCATTGTTATTCCTTTATTAATTTCTCGCGATTTTGCTCGTAAGCATCGCGTAAGAACGGATATAGATCCACCGCATCTTTGGTCATTTTTTCATAAAATTTCGGATCGCGCGAGTAGTCGTTAAATATTCTAAATCCATTGACGGAGTTTCGAACAGTGCCATCTTTAATATAATTTATCGGGTTTGAAAAATAATCTCCGACAAGTCCCGCTGTATCGCGCAGATTGCTCTGTCCTAAGATCGGCCAGACGATATGTGGACCTGCCGGCACGCCCCAATACCCGAGCGTTTGCCCGAAATCCTCGTCGTGGCGCGGAATCCCGTAGTATTTGCCTGCCATATCATTAAGCCCGCCGAAGCCGACGGTCGAATTGATCAAAAATCGCTTCGTCTCATCCCAAGAATTTTCAAATTTACCCTGCAATAGGTTGTTTACGAGCCTCATCGGATATAAAATATTATAGAAAAAATTTGAAAACGCGCCCTGGATCGGATCGGGCATTACGTAATCGTAGCCGCTGGCTACGGGGGTTAATATGTATGAGTAAAATACGTCGTTAAAGCTCGTCATAACGCGGTTATAGCCGCTAAGCGGATCGAAAACCTCACGCTTGGCAAACTCCTCATCAAAACCATCCGTATCGCTAGGCGCTACGTCTTGCTTTTGCGAGCAACCGCAGAGTGCCAATGCCGCGGCTAAGAATAGAATTTTTATAAATTTCAAATGCGACCCTTCTTTATAAATCAAAGTAACGATTTTACAAATTTAAAGAAATTTTGTCAATAAAGGTAAAATTTCATATAGAATTTCCCTCTTTATATCGCAGAATAAAGCCTACAGCTCTTTAAGAAATATATCAGATGATATATTATAAAATCACGCGAAAGTAAATAAGAAAGGATGAAAATGGACGCAAAATTTGCTTTGGAATTCCTACTTGGTAAGGAAACATCACTTCTAGCCAAGCACATTAAGCTGCTTAAGGCCGTAGATGAGACTAAAAGTATTACAAAGGCCGCAGAGATCGTAGGAGTGTCGTATAAAAACGGCTGGGACGCACTAAATTTAATCAACAACGCGAGCAAAAAGCCCCTCATCGTCCGCACTCAAGGTACTAAGAAAAATAGCGGCTCGGAGCTCACTCCATACGCTCACAAGCTGATTCGCGCCTATGATGCTATCAGCCACGCAGGCGAGACGTTTTTGAGTGAAATTTTAAAGCTTGACGAGATCACCGAAGAGAGCCTTTTAAGCTTAGAGAAGATCGGTATGAAGCTTTCTGCACGCAATCAGCTAAGCGTTGAGATTACGGATGTTCAAACAGGCGCTGTAAATTCTCAAATCATGGCTAAACTCGCAGGCGGCGAAATTTTATGCGCGACGGTAACCGTAGAGAGCGAAAAGAATTTAGGGCTAAAGGCTGGCAAGGATGTGCTGTTTTTATTCAAAGCTCCAAGCGTCATCATTGCCAAAGGAAGCTCGGAGAAGCTAAAACTTAGCACGACGAATAAAATCAAGGGCGCGATTAACGAGGTCAAAATCGGCGCGGTAAACGCAGAGATCTGTCTAGGCACAAGCTCGCACCAAAATATCACCGCGATCATCACGCGAGAATCTGCCACCGCGATGGCTCTAGGAGTAGGAGATGAAGTAACGGCGATCATCGAGCCTAGCGAGATCATTATTGGCGCGTAATAGGGTGAAATTGGGTGCTCAAAATTTTAAAATTTAAGGCGTAAATTTAAAATTTTAGATACAATTCAATTCTCGGTGAGAGCCGAAATGAAAGGCATAAAATGAAGTTAAAAGCAGTGCTTTTAGGAATTTTAACCGCAGGTGCGCTTAGCGCAGGCGAGGTCAGCGTAGCAGCCGCTGCGAACACGATGTATGCGTTTGACGAGATCAAGGCAGAATTTGCCAAGCTGCATCCGCAAACCACGCTAAACGTGAGCTTGGGTGCCAGCGGTGCGCTTAGCACGCAGATCAAAAACGGCGCGCCGTTTGATATTTTTATGGCGGCGGATATGAAATTTGCAGACGATCTGCATAAAGAGGGCTTTGCGATAACACCTGCCAAAACCTACGCAAAGGGCAAGGTCGCGATGTTTAGCGTGCGCGGCGTAGATCTTAGCAAGGGGCTTGAAGCTTTAAAAGACCCTAGCGTCAAAACGATTTCGATAGCAAATCCAAAGACCGCTCCTTACGGCACCGCAAGCGTACAGGCCTTCCAAAAAGCAGGGGTTTACGATGAGATCAAAGGCAAAATCGTAGAAGCAAAATCGATCGGCGAGGCTCTTTCGCAAGCGCTTAAAGCTTCCGACGTTGGCTTTATCGCAGCTAGCGCGATGTATGCGCCTAAGATGGCAAAGGACGGCTGCAACGGCAAGCCTTGCAAGCAGGGCGAAAATTTCGTCTTGGTCGACACCAGCCTCTACGAGCCGATAGCCCAGGGCATGGTCGTGCTAAACCGCGCCAAAGACAATGCCGAAGCCAAGGCGTTTTATGATTTTATCCTAAGCGATAAGGGCAGGGCGATCTTTGCTAAATACGGATACTAGTTTTAATGATTAGAGCGAGAATCAACGAAATTTTACAAAAAGACGGCATCCATTCTGTAGGATTTATCGCAGGCGGCATCAAGCTACGTGGTGTATTTCTGCAGCTAAGTAGCGAGCTTAAGGCGGGCAGCGAAGTTTACGTGGGCTTTAAAAGCACCGATGTGCTTTTATCTCGCGAAGCTCTAAGCGGTGTATCTAGCGAAAACGAAATTCACGGCAAGATTACGAGCTTAAGCTTGGGTGAAATTCTATGCACGCTCAGGTTTGAAGGCAAGATAAGCTTTGATGTGCTCATTAGCGCGCATTCTGCGCAGGAGCTTGCTTTACGCGAGGGCGACGAGGTTTTCGCATACATTAGCGCCACTGCGATATATATAGAAAAATATGATAACGATTGATTGTAAGAAAAAAATCAGCGATGATTTCTCGATTGATGCTCGCTTAGAGATTAACAAAGGCTCGTTTGTGTGCCTATATGGGCGCAGCGGCAGCGGTAAGACTACACTGCTGCGCATTTTAGCGGGATTTTTGCGCGCAGATAGTGGTAGCATAAAAGACGGCGATCGCGTGCTACAAGAAGGCAATGAATTCTTAAGTGCGGGCAAGCGCAGGATCGGCTTTCTGTTTCAAGACTACGCACTTTTTGAGAATATGAGTGTGACAGGCAATCTACTTTTTGCCAGAAACGATCCGCAAAAAGCTGCGATGCTGCTTGAAATTTTAGAGCTTAGCGAGTTTGCAAAATCTGGTGTAGAGGGTCTTAGCGGCGGACAGAAGCAGCGCGTAGCACTTGCTCGCGCACTGATGCAAGAGCCTGAAATTTTGCTACTTGACGAGCCGCTTTCGGCGCTTGATTTTACGATGCGTGAAAAAATCCAAGAATATCTGCTAAAAATCCACGAGCAGTTTCATCAGACCGTGATTTTGGTAAGCCACGACGTAAGCGAGATTTATAGACTTTGCAAGCGAGTTTATGAGATGAAGGACGGCAGGATCGTCCGCACCGGTACGCCGGAGGAAATTTTCCTTAAAACTAGCGGCTCGCAGAAGTTTTCTTTCGCGGGCAAGATTGTCGATTTGCAAGCTCGCGACGGGGTCAAAGTGGCTGTCGTAGCGATCGGAAGCCAGCTGTGCGAAGTGGTGCTAAGCAATGCAGAAGCCGATGGCTTGCAAGTAGGCGATGAGGTCAAAGCGGGTGCCAAAGCCTTTAATATCACTCTGCGTAAAATTTAAACTTGTAGGCAAGCTTTGGCGCGCCTGGGTGAGAAACTTTAACTAGATTAGAGATTTAAATACAGGCTTTTATGGAATTTAGACGAGGGATTTTGCGAAATTTTAGCTAGATTTGCCCGCAAAATACGGTGAGATTTTAAAATTTCATTCGTATCGCGCTTAGATTTTCATGAAACACAAAATTTAAACGTAGGCTAGAGTAAAATTGCAATGCAAGACTAGATAGCGTGGGGAAATTAAGCTTAAATTTTAGATTTTGCGCAGACAGGCGCCGTTAAATTCCTTCTTTGAATTTATTAATTGGCGTGGTGGGTTTATTTTTAAATTTGGCGGCTTTTAGCTTACTTTTTCGGCAGGAGTTGCGTGAATTCTATCATGCGATCTTGGTAAAAAATTTAATGTGAAGCTTCGTAAAAACTTAAAAGTTTAGATTTGGAATTTTGCCTAGATTTTGTGGCTTTGAAATTTTAAAAGCTTTAACGGCTCGAAGCTTGCGCGTTAAACTCGCTTAATGAGCTATGACAGGTTTTCATTAACCCGGTTTTTTAGATTTATGCGAAATTTTAATTTCGTCTTGTCGGGCTCAATGAAATTTCGCTAGGTCGTTCGGAGGGCGTCGTTTAGCTATATTTTTCGTGAAATTTGCGCTCAGATGAATCCTGTCCGCTCAAGTTTTAAAGCTAAGCTAAGCTTTTTGAAATTTAGCTCAGCAAAATTCGTGGTCTTAAAAATTTGCCAGCTTGGTAGAGAGCTTAAAGATTCGGCAGGATTTGCACGCTTGAAGGAATTTATTAGCCAAGCAATTTTATAAAATTCCGCTCGTTTTAGCTTGCGCGAATTTTTTAAAATTTCATTTTGCAAAGCCTTATGGCTATGAGGTTTGCGTAAATTCTATCTAGCTTTGCCTCTAAATTTTAAAGTAGGGCTAGGCTTTTAAGATTTTATAGTTTGGGCCCAGCGGCTCGGCTCGGAGGATAAATGTTTGAAATTCTAAAGGGGCTCGATTACACGCCGTTTCTCGTTTCATTAAAGCTTGCCAGCTTGACGACGCTCGCGTTGTTTATCATCTGCGTGCCGCTCGCGTTTTTTATGGCGAGAAAAAATTTCCGCGGCAAAAGCGTGATCGAATCGATCATCTCGCTCCCGCTGGTACTGCCGCCCTCGGTGTTAGGGTTTTACCTGCTCGTTTTTCTATCGCCCTATTCGGTGCTGGGCGAGTTTTTTGACAAACACTTTGGGCTTCGGCTCGTATTTAATTTCAGCGGGCTAGTGATCGCGAGCTGTATCTACTCGCTGCCGTTTATGTTTTCGCCGCTGGTTTCGGGCTTTCGCTCGCTTCCGCGCTCGCTTTTTTGGGCGTGCGATTCGCTCGGCAAGGGCTATTTTTCTAAGCTGTTTCGCGTCGCGTTGCCAGCAATTCGCCACTCCTTGCTTAGCGCCTTGGTGATCTGCTTTGCGCACACGATGGGCGAGTTCGGCGTCGTGCTGATGATCGGCGGCAGCGTGAGCGAGCAGACCAAGGTCGCTTCCATCGCGATATACGAAGCGACCGAAACGCTCGATTTTGCGCAGGCTCACGCGTATTCGGCGCTGGTGCTGCTCTTTAGCTTCGCCGTGCTTTTGATTATGCATTTTTTGGGCGCAAAAGGCGCAAAAACACAAGCTTAAATCGGCTTTAAAACGAAATTTGCTAAAATCCCGCAAAATTTGGAATTTGGCATGAAAAACAAAAAAGACTTCGTTACCGAAAGATTTAACGCTGCCTTGATTCTAGGCGCTGCGCTGCTTACGCTTGTAGTAGTTTGCGAGATTAGCTTTTTGCGCACCAGGATCGCTACGCAGCTTGATTTGCGGACGCGCACGGCGATTACTTTACTTAAAAATACCGACGAGTCGCTTTTTAGCGAGCTTGAAATTCTAAAAGAAACTATCCTTTCTTTAGACGCAAGGCATGAGGCTGCGCAAAGCAAGCTTTATGCGGATTTGATCCGTAATGTCGTAAAATCTTCTCATAGATTTGACGCTATCTTTTATCTGCGTGCCCGCGGCGCGGAGCAGGAGAGCTTAGCATATTTTTCATCGGATGCGCGCATTTCGGATCTTGGCGAGATACGGCTTGCGGATATCACAAGCGAGCTAAAAAAGGATGAATGGGTATCGCGCTATATGATGATGGATGGGGCGTGGCGATATTTTTTAATCAAGCGCGTAAACGCTGATTCATATCTGCTAGGCTTTGCCAACACCGCTAGGCCGATTGCCAGACTCTCTTCGCTGGGAGATATTTTGGTCTTTAATGCCGAAGGCAAATTTTTTAACGCTCCTGGCAGCGCAACCGATATATTAGGGCAGGATTTTGATTTTTCGCGCCTAGGCGAAGTGGTAAGCTTTGAAGACGAATCTGGACTAAGCTTTGCATATCTTGCGAAATTTGGGGATAATTTCGTAATGGCTCGCGAACGAGCCGGCTATTTTTTGGGCGCGGACGATTTTATCGTCGTAGCGCTAGCAGCAGCGATTTTAGCTTATTTAATCCTTCTAATTTCAAATTTTACGTTTTTAAAAAAGCGCGTTTTTATTCCGCTTGCGGCAGTTCAAAACGCTCTGCGCCAAGGGGATTATCACTCCAAAATTCGCGATATAGAAGCGCTAAATCCGCTAAGCTCCGTCTTAGAAATTTCTAAATCCATAGACGAGGTCTTGAAGTCTAATCTGCGCCACGGCGATTTTAGCCTCAGCTTTAAAGATGCGCTAAAATATAGCTCCCTTTCGGTACTTAGCATCGATAACGTAGCAGGCACGATCGAAAGCGCTAGCAACGGCGCACGCGAGCTTTATGGCGATGACGTCGTAGGACGGAATATCTTCGCGCTGCAAGCAGGCTCGTTTTACGATCACGCCTATCAAACCCAGCGCGCAAACTATGTCAAAGAAAACTATGTCGTAACCCGCCAAGAGACCAAAAATGGCGTCAAAGACCTTTATGTTAAAAAATCTTATATCCGCGACGGAAGTAAAATTTCAACCCTTTTTGTGGTACTGGATGCGTCAAAATATCGCAGATTTTACGATGAAACTAAGCAAAAATATGAGTATTTAAATCACGCGCCTATCGTTACACTCGTGTTTGACTACACTTCGGGCAAGATCGTAGATGCTAGCAAAAATATAAAAGAGCTTTGGGGTTACGAAGCGGCGCAGTTTTTAAGCGGCGAGATAAGGCTATGGGATTTGCTGGATGAAAAGGATGCGAATGAGGCTAAAAATGAAATTTTAAACCGCTTAGCCGATATGCCCGCAGAAGAGCTAAGCTTTTCTCAAAGCTATAAAATTCGTCACAATGACAATATCCGCTATAGCTACGAAGTGAGCATCTATGTCAAAAAGTCCGCCGCCAGGGCTGCGTTTTATTTTCAAAATATTGATGACGATGTTAAGGCAATCCGCGGCTTGCAGGAGGATTTGGACTTTTATCGCACCGTAATCGAGACTAGGAATTTTTGCACCTGCTTAATCGATCTTGACGCGCAGACGCTATCGTTTGATAAAAATTACTTTAAAATTTTAAAGTATCGCGGCAAAAGGCTAAACACTGCGATGAGCTTCGGGGAGTTCAGTTATGAAATTTACTTCGCGGATTTAGAGAATTTCAATAAAATGATCCGCGAATGCACCGCCGGGCTTAGGAGCGATTTTAGCTGCGAATTCCGTCTGCGAAATGCCGCTAATGCCTATACTTGGATCAGTATGCAAGGCTACGTCACCGAAAAGCACGGCTCTCGCTCTCGCCTTGTAAAAACTACGCTCGAAGATATCAGCTCGCGCAAGCAGACGGAGCTGGAGTTAAATTTAAACGCCAACGTCTTTTCGCGCTCGCTAGAGGCGATCTTAATCACAGATGAGAGCGGTCGCGTACTGCGCGCTAATAACGCCTTTTATGAAATCACCGGCTATAGCGAAAGCCAAACCATCGGCAAAATTCCAAATTTCTTCGCTCCTACGGAGGGCGGAGCAGACGTGATGGAGAGGATTAGAAAAAATCTCGTCGGCAAACAGACCTCTTACAAAGATGAAATTTACGGACTAAAAAGAGGCGGCGGCACCTTTCCTGCGCTATTTACGGCAATTGCGATAAAGGATGATTTTTCGCTTACCTCAAATTTCATTTTGATGTTTACCGAAATTTCGCAGATCAAGCAAAAAGAGAGCGAGCTAGCTAAGATCGCCCATCACGACGCGCTTACCGGGCTTCCAAATAGAGTGTATTTTATGAAGGCTGCGCAGAGATTTACAGCAAACTCGGGCGAAAATTCCAAGCTTATGGCGGTGCTTTTCATCGATTTTGACGGCTTTAAGGCGATCAATGACACCTACGGGCACGAGGTCGGCGATATGTTTTTGCAAGCGATCTCAAAAGCGATGAGCGGGCTACTGCGTAAAGGCGATATTTTAGCGCGCTTAGGCGGCGATGAGTTTGGCGCCATCATCGGCGATCTGCAAAGCAAGGATGCCGCGCATGTGCTATTAGACCGTCTGCTTGGAATTTCAAAGATGAAATTTAATCTTAAAGGCAACGAAATTAGCGCAAGCATCAGCGTTGGCGCAGCGTTTTACGACGGCAGCGAAAAGATCGATTTTTCAGGACTTTTATCGCGCGCGGATAGGGCGATGTATCGCGCTAAAACGAGCGGCAAAAACCGCTACTGCATCTTTGAGCGCGCCGAAGCAGACGAACCTAGCGAGGAAGGGATTGCTGCGGCGATCGAAGAGGGGGAGTTTTTCGTGCTCTATCAGCCGATCATTAGCGGCGCGCAGATTTACGGATATGAGCTGCTTTTACGCTGGGATCGCGGAAAGCGCGGAATTCTTGCCCCGCAGGATTTTTCGCAGATATTAAGCGAGCCGCGATTTGAGTTGCCAATCTCAAAATTTGCGTTTTCAAAGATGATGGAATTTAACGCTCAAACGGGCGCAAACTGCTCCATAAATGTGAGTCTAGCCGTGCTTACAAACGACGAATTTTACGATTTCGTAGCTCATAGCTTGCGAGACAGGGCTAATGCAAAAGGCGAGTTGATGTTTGAGATAACCGATTTTAGCGAGCAAAATTTTAAGGAATTCGCCCCTGCGCGTGGGCGTTATGCAGATCTTGGGGTTAAATTTGCCCTTAATAGTGCAAATAAAAGCAATATTCCATTCTTGAATGCCCAGCCTTTCGATATCGTTAAAATCGACCGCGAGCTCTGCCTTGACATAGGCAAGAAAAAAAATGCTATCCGAACGATGGTGGAGATCACAGGCAAGCTAAAGCGGGAGTTTGGATTTGCTCTCGGTGCTCAAGGGGTCGAAAACGCGCTATCGCTGCGGCTTTTAAATAATCTAAAATTTAACTATCTGCAGGGAAATTTTATCGCAAAAGCGCTGGATCGCAGGGAGATAGACGCTTTCATCGCGCGCTTTAAAGATACGCCCAAGCTCGCAGCCATCGACAAAGATGAGTTTATCAGCTTTTTAAACGCGCTTGATTACAAAGAGCTTGCTTTAAGCTTCGTTTCGCGCGCCGATGCGGGCGATCTGAGCCCCGGAGAGTTTGAAGGCTTTAGAGCGAAATTCGGCGAAATTTTAAATAAAACTCAAAGCGCGGGCAGCGAAAAATTTGCGCTAACTACAGAAATACGTAAGCAAATTTTAGATATTCTTTCGCTTGATTATCGCGTTTTAGCAAGCTTTATTCAGAGCTTTAAAACGCGGCTAAATCAGTTCATAAGCGATTTGGAGGCAGCATGATAGATAGCGTTAGCGCCGATTTCGATCACGAGATACCAAACGGCTCGAGACTGTATTTCGGAAAGAGCGCGCAGCTCAAGCGCAAGCTGGAAAATAAAGCGAGCGAAATCCTCGTTAAAAACGGCTTTAGCGAAATTTTAACGCCATATTTTTCATATCATCAGCACCTAAGCGTCGCGCCGCAGAAGCTTCTCAAACTCTCCGATCCCACAAACCACGAGCTAGCGCTTCGCGCAGATAGCACCGTGGACGTCGTGCGTATCGTGCGCAAGCGGCTGAAAGACGATAAGCTAAGGCGGCTATTTTACGTCCAGCCTACCTTCAAATACCCAAGTGACGAGTTTTATCAGATCGGCGCGGAGCTGATCGGGGAGAAAAATTTGCCTCTTGCGATCAAAATCGCACAGGAATTTTTTAAAGAATTTGATCTTATGCCCGCGCTTCAGCTAAGCAATATCGAAATTCCGAAAAGAATCTGCGAAATTTTAAACCTGCCGCTTGAAATTTTTGAAAAGGGTAAGATTGAGACGCTGCTTGAGCAAAATTTGCCTTGGCTGGATGCTACGGCTCGCGCTACGTCGCTAAAGGACGTGCAGGCTCTGTGCGCGCAGGTGCCTGAAGAGCTCGTGCCTTGCCTAGATGAAATTTTAAGCCTAGGCGTGGATTACGAGCGTATCTGTGTTTCGCTGCTGTATTACTCTAAAATGCGCTATTACGACGCGCTATTTTTTAGATTTTTAGACGCGGGCGCAGTGTATTGCAATGGCGGAAATTACGAGATTGACGGGCTAAAATCCAGCGGCTTTGCGCTGCTAGTGGATGCTTTGATAGAAAAAATTATGCAAAAGGATGAGAAATGAGTAAAGCCAACGTAGTGATCGGCGCCCAGTGGGGCGATGAGGGCAAGGGCAAGATCGTAGATATGATAAGCGCGAATTACGATTTCGTATGTCGCAGTAGCGGCGGGCACAACGCGGGCCACACCATTGTCATAAACGGCGAGAAATTTGCGCTGCATCTAGTTCCTAGCGGCGTGCTTCACAAAAATATCATCAACATCATCGGAAACGGCGTCGTGATCAATCCCGACGTGCTGATTACCGAGATGGCGCAGTTTGAAAATTTAAAGGGCAGATTTTTCATAAGTGAGAAGGCGTTTTTAAATTTACAGTACCACTCGCTGATCGATCAGGCGCGCGAAAAGAGTAAGGGCGAGCTTGCGATCGGCACCACCGGTAAGGGCATAGGACCTGCGTATGCCGATAAGATCGCGCGCACGGGACACCGCGTAGTGGAGCTTTTAGAGCCTGAAAGGCTTGCCGAGGCGCTATCGCGCGATTTTGCTTCACATGAGAGCGTTTTTGAAAAAGCGGGGGTTAAAATTCCTAGCAAGCTTGAAATTTATGACGAGCTAAAGCGCTATAAAAGCGCGCTCGAGCCATACATCGCCGATACCACGCACATGCTGTGGAAAGCGCTTGATTACGACAAACGCGTACTCGTAGAGGGCGCGCAAGGAAGCCTGCTTGATATCGATCACGGCACTTATCCTTACGTCACGAGCTCGACGACTATCGCGGGCGGGGCTTGCAGCGGGCTCGGGCTCGCGCCGAAAGATATCGGCACGGTGATGGGAATTTTAAAAGCCTACACCACCCGCGTGGGCAACGGTGCGTTTCCTACCGAGGATAAGGGTCCGCAAGGCGAGGCGATGCGCGAGATCGGCAAAGAGTACGGCACTACGACGGGTAGGGCGCGTCGCTGCGGCTGGTTCGACGGAGTGGCTACGAAATACGCCGTGCGCCTTAGCGGCATCGACAAGCTCGCGCTTATGAAGCTTGACGTCCTAGACGGCTTTGAGAGCATTAAAATTTGCCGTGCATATCGCTATAAGGGGGAGGAGATCGATTATTTTCCGATCGATTTGGAAGCAGCAGAGCCGGTTTATGAGCAGATGCCCGGCTGGGATAGCGTCAAAGGAATTTCAAAATTTGAGGATCTGCCGCAAAACGCGCAAAATTATATCCGCAAAATAGAGGAGCTAAGCGGCGCGAAGGTGGGCTTTATCTCCACTAGTCCCGAAAGAAGCGACACGATAATTTTATAAAATCGGGCGGAATTTTAAGAATTTTAAAATTCCGCCGTTTGCAAACGCGGGCGGCGCGACCGCTCGTAGAACTGAATTTAAAGGAACGATCATGCGAATACGACTACCACACGTGCCATATATCGCGCATAAAATAGCGCTGGATCTGCTAAACTCCGGCTGCGTTACGCTTAGTGCGGGCATAGAGCCCGTCGCGAAGGAAGCCGAAGAGATCATAAGGGGCGATCTGCAAAAAGAAAGAGCGATAGACGAGCGCGCAAACGAGCTGATAGATGAGCGCATAAGCGAGCTAGATGAGATGAGCGTGAATAAAAAAGATATGTTTTGGCTCATCAAACGCCACATCGCAAACGACGAGAATTTCGAGCTAAATTTCGAGGATCGCTACGGCACCATATCGCATAAAATTTTAGAAACCGTTTGGAAGAAAAATTTGATCGACTACAAAGTCTCGGAAAACAGGCTAAAGACGATAATTTATAACGCGATCGACGAATATCTTAAGAATTATCAAAAGATTGAGGATACGGTCTATGAAAAGATCGAGGGCTACAAGCAAAAATTGATCCCCGGTACCGAAGAATACGAGCTTGTGTTCGAAAAGCTCTACGAAGAGGAGCTAAGAAAACGAGGCATGCTGTAATGAACGCGTATATCTACATAGAAAACGGCATCTATCTGCAAGCCAAGGCGTTCGGCAAGGGCGGTAGCGCATTCGGCGAGCTCGTGTTTAATACCTCCGCCACCGGCTATGAAGAGATCATCTCAGATCCGAGCTATGCGGGGCAGTTTATTATTTTCACTATGCCTGAAATCGGTATCGTAGGTATCAACGAAAACGACAAAGAAAGCTCTAAAATCCACGCAAGCGGAATTTTCGTAAGAAATTTTAACAACGAGCCTTCAAATTTTCGCTCGCAGATGAGCTTGGAGGATTATTTTTTGCAAAACGGAAAATTCGGCGTTTACGACATCGACACTAGATTTTTGACCAAAATGCTGCGCGATCAGGGCAGTCTGCGCGCCTTCGTCTCTACCGAGATCGGCGATAAGGCGGCTCTTAAAAAGGCGCTTAGCGAGTCTGCGCGCATAGAGGAGATTAACTACGTAAGCATCGTAAGCACGAAGGCGCCGTATAAGCACACCTCCGGTCGATGGGACGCCGAGCGCGGAAGCTACGCTCAGCCCGCAAGCTGCGGCAAAAAGATAGCCGTGATCGATTACGGCGTAAAGCGAAACATCCTAAACGAGCTTTGCGATCTGGGGCTCGGAGTCGAGGTTTTCCCGCACGACGTTAAGGCGGAGAGCCTGATTGCTAAGCTTAAAGAGGGGCAGATCGACGGCGTGTTTTTATCAAACGGCCCGGGCGAGCCTCGCATGCTTAAAGAGGAGATCGCGCAGATCAAAAAGATGGTCGAAGCGCGCGTGCCGATTTTTGGAATTTGCCTGGGCCATCAGCTGCTAAGCAACGCGATGGGATATGAGACCTACAAGCTGAAATTCGGCCAGCACGGCGCAAATCACCCCGTGCAAAACCTGCGCACCAAATCGATCGAGATCACCGCGCAAAACCACAACTACAACGTCCCCGAAACGATAGCGCAGATCTGCGAGATCACGCACCGCAATCTTTTCGACGGCACGATCGAGGGCGTGCGCTACAAAGACTATCCCGTATTTTCGGTGCAGCATCACCCCGAAGCCAGCGCGGGGCCTACCGAGAGCAAATATATCTTCAAAGAATTTCTTGAAATTTTATGATTTTTGAAATTTTGCCCGCATGAAATTTTACCGCGGCCCTGCGGTAAAATTTTAAATTTACGACAAGCTTCAAATTTTAATGCGGTCTTTGCGTCGTAAATTTAAAGCTCGTCGTAGCCTAGATAATTGCAGGCTGGAGCGGTACGCAAAGCGCATTTTTGCAGACTGAGGATTGCCGCGGTGATTTTGGATTAAGCAGCTTTTTGGATGAAACGAATCTGTGCTAGTCGCGATTTTAAATTTAAACTGGCTGCGCGCCGCATGCTTTTCATTCGTGCGATTTTTGCGTTTGCTTAGCTTATAAGCGTGCGCGCGGCTAAATTTCATGCGTTTTAAATTTAAAAGTTGGCTTGACGTACTTAGCTCTTTCAAAACAGATCCTGCGGTACATTTAGCATGGCTTCAAGCTCTTAAATTGGACGAACCATTTTGTTGCCGTTAAAAGTTACGCTAGTAAGCTGCCTTGCCGTCCGTAAAATTTTTATCTAGCGCCGTTTACCCACTAAAATCTTATCAGCGCCGTTTTTATTGCTCGCTAACCGCCTGTCCAAAATAAAATTCTGTCCCGCCGCGTAGTGAAATTTTACCTGTGTTTGCTTTTAAATTTTACTTTTAGCTGCTCTTAAATCTTTTTCGCACCGATAAGATTTAGCTCGCGTCACTTTAAATTTTGCCCATCTCTATGCTGCGGTTTTTACTCACGCTTGTTTTTTTAATCCCGCCTATATTTGCACCTAAAATAAGAGTTGTGTTACTTTATGAAATTAAATTTTTAACTTAACATTATTTTAAGCTCAATAAAAGAGAAAATTTGAAAGAATTTCGTTTGAAATTTCGCCTATAGGGGTCTGCTATGAGCTGCGCTTTAAAAGAGCTGGACGTCTTGCTAGTCGAGGATGATACTAAATTACTAGCCTCGCTGCATAAGGCGTTTGAGGGTATTTTTAACAACGTTTACAATGCCCAAAACGGGCTTGAAGGTGTAAAAAAATTCAAAAAATTTAGCCCTAATCTCGTCATTACCGACATTCTAATGCCGATTGAAGATGGGCTTGAGATGATACGTCAGATTAAGCGGATCTTTCCGCATGCCCCAATCGTGGTGCTTAGCGGCTTCAGTAGAGAGGAGCAGCTAAAAGGCGTTATGGAGATTGGCGTCGAGCGGTATTACTTTAAACCGGTAGATATCGCCGCATTTGTGCTAGAGATAAGTGCGCTGATGAAGTCTAAGCTGGACTCGGTACGAGTCGTAAATATGGGCGCAGGCTACGTATTTGACGGGCTTCGCCGTATTTTGCTGAAGGATGGCGAGCAGATCGTGCTTACTAAAAAGGAGCTTTCTTTTGTTTCGCTGCTAGCCAGTCGCGTGGGCGAGCTGGTACTTTACGAGGAGATCAAGCGTTATGTTTGGACTGAAGGAGCCGTGAGTGATACGGCGCTTCGCACCTTCGTCAAGCGTATCCGCGATAAAGTGGGAGGCGAAATCATAAAAAACGTCCCGAGCCTGGGATACAAGATCGAGCTTGAGCCCGCTTAAATTTGATCGCGTTTTTGCTGCTTCATAATTTACGGAATTGCACTCGTAAAATTTTGCGTCGAAATATGTCGCGACATAATGTGTAGCGAGGCATATTTCCGCGCTCAAAGCGCCACAGATTAAAATTTTACGCTCATCCAACTTACTAAATTTGACTTGATAAAATTTAACCTCTCAAGCTTTTCAAAAACTTCTTTGCTTAAAAGCCCAAACTAAAAATTTCTTGCTAAAATATCGCAAAATTCCGCGTTCTGCGAATCGCTCTAAAGGATTTGTTTTGAAAAATTTGCCCTCTAAAAATCTCTTTGTCTACACCAGCTCGCGTGCGCTACGCGCGGCGCTGCAAAGCGAGAGCGGCGGCGTGCTGGCGCCTAGGATTACGTTGGCGGAATTCTACGAAAAGGCGCTTTTTGTGCCGGATCTTGTCGCTTGCGGTGAGATAGACCGCGCGCTTTTTATGAAACAAGCGGTAAACGAGAGCAAGCGCGCAGGCGAGAGGCTTAAATTCCCTAGCGAGCTTTACGAGTTTATGCGCAACCGCGAGTATCTTTTCGGCTTTTTCAAGGAGCTTGCGACGGAGCGCGTAAGTATCGATGCGCTCGATCTTAGCGACACCTATGCGTGGTATGCCGAGCATTTTGAAATTCTGCGAGAGCTAGCGGGGGCATATGCAAGGATTTTGCGTGAGCATGGATTTTACGACGAGATCACGCTGCCCGCGCTTTATGAACTAAACGAATCCTATCTGCGCGGATTTGAGCGGATAGAAATCAACATCGACGGCAATCCTAGCGCATTTGAGTTCGAGATTTTTAAGCGCGCGGCGGAGCTTAGCGAGGTTGTGTTGAGCTTTAGAGCCACGACTTTAAATTCCAAGCCCATGCACGCAGTGGAGGAGCTTTGTGGCATAAGTCTAGAGCTAGGTTTTGCCTACTGCGTAAATCTTAGTACGGGTGAAATTTTAAGCCGCAAGCCGCTAAGCATGGGCGGAGCGGTTGTGTGCAGAGGCTTTGAGCTGCGAAGCTTGCAGGCTAGCTACGTTTTTGAGAAAATTTCATCCTTCGTGCGCGCGGGCATCGCGCCGGAGAGCATCGCGGTGATTTTGCCCGATGAGAGCTTTGCCAGCACACTGCGGCTTTATGATGAGCGCATCGCAAAGGCTCGCGGCTCGCACCGCATGCTAAATTTCGCGATGGGAGAGAAGCTTAAAGATAGCCTATTTTATGTAACGCTAGAGAAAATTTCGCAGTGCTTAAAAGAGGCGCGCATGCCAAAATTTGGCGTAGATTACCGTGCATTCAAAAGCCCGGACGGAGGATTTTTGGATACGGAGGATTCTGTGGTACAGCAAAATTTAGCGCTAGGTAATTTCGCTTCTGAGAATTCTGCATCGCAAAATTTAGCACAGCAAAATTCCGCGTTTGATTACGAAATTTTTTCAAATTCTAAAGCGGATTTAAATTTTATATCTGCGCGAGAGTTTGAAAATACGGAAAATTTTGAAATTCTGCGTGAAATTTTGGCGGAACGCGCGGATAGCGCGGGAGAGCAAAGCTTTTCACTAGATCTTGCAGAGTTACAAGAGTCCTTGGAGTGTGCGCAGCAGCCCGATTATTCGGCTCGTGCAAAACAGCAAGAGCTTTTAAAGCAGCAAGAGAGCCTACGATACTCTATGCAACTGGAGCATATAGAGCTTGATGAAGAAGATGGGTATTCAAAAAGCCCTGAGCGGCGCGATCGCTTTAGGCGCTCTAAAATATGCGAGGGCGCAGATGAGTATCCGCAGCGCCCAAACCCGCAGGAGCTTGATCTGTTTTTTGCGAGTGTGGGCGTTGATGAGGCGCTTTTTGGCGAGTTCGCACGCGATTTTACAAAGCAAGTAAGCTTCGAGCATTTTGCGGCACTAATTACCAAGCTCGCCTGTTTACCCAAAATTAGCGATGCGCTGCTGCAAGAAAAGCTAAAAGAGCCGCTATATCTAATTAAAATTTTGCTTCGAAAATTTAAGGACGAAAACCTAAGCTTGGGCAATCTGATCGATCTTTTTTTGTTAGAAATTTCGCGCATTAAGCTTGATGATGTTCGTGGCGGAAAGGTCACGGTAATGGGGCTTTTAGAGAGCCGTGGGCTACAATTTGACGGCGTGATAATCCCCGATTTCAACGATGATCTGGTGCCTAAGCGCAGTAGCGGAGAGATGTTTTTAAACTCTGCTTTGCGCGCTAGAGCAGGGCTCATCAGCCACGCGGACCGCGAAAATTTACAAAGATTTTATTACGACGGCTTGCTAAGAGGCGCTAAAAAAAGCGCGATTTGCTATCTGCAAAGCGTCGAGAAACTGCCTTCGCGGTTTTTGAAAAGCTTTGAAGTGCAACAAGACGCGGAATTTTCGCAGGAGGATTATTTGCGGCTTTTTGGGCGAGAGGAATTTAAGCCCGCCTTATGCGGACAAGAAGATCCCGTGGCTCGCCATGATTTTTTTGCCGAGGAGCTGTCGTTTTCGCGGCTGGATACGTTTTTAGAATGCAAGAGGAAGTATTATTACCGCTACGTTTTAGGGCTGAGGGAGGGGCTAAAATTTGGCGAGGATAATACGCTTTTGGGTAAAATTTTACATACGAGTTTTCAGCGTTTATACGAGCGAGCGGGGATGAAATTTAGCATGCAAAAATTTCGCTCTATTTATTCGCAGCTTGCGCGAGAAGCGGGCATCGCGCGCTTTGATGCAGAGCTTGAGCTAAAAGCTGTAGAAAAGCTAGCTAGGCTTTTAGAAGGGCACGAGCAAATTTGGAGCTTTAGCGGTAGTGAAGTATCGCTAAAAGGCGAGCTTGACGGAGTGCGGCTGAGCGGGCGGATCGACCGCATTGACGAAGACAAGACAGGGCGGAAGTTCATCATCGATTACAAACGTGGTCCGGCTAAAAAGCATATGGAAAAATTTCAGCTTACGTTTTATCGCGCGCTTTTAGCCCAAGAGTGCGAATGCGCCTATCTGTCGCTAAAAGACTGCGCGTTTGCGGCTCCTGGCGACAAAACGCCTAGCTTAGAAAATCTACGCGAGACGCTAAGCTCTATCGGCAAGGAATTTGCAAGCGAGGTCGCTTTTACGCGCACGGAAGCGGTGCAAAGCTGCGAATACTGCGATTATAAAATCATTTGCAAGGGGCAGATCGATGGCAAAATTTGAAAATTATCTGGCGCTTGAAGCAAGCGCGGGCAGCGGCAAGACCTTTAATCTCGCAGTAAGGTTCATCGAGCTGGTGCTAAAAGGCGAGCCGATCAATGAAATTTTAGCGCTTACCTTTACCAAAAAAGCTGCTGCTGAGATGAAAACGCGCATCGTGGAGAAATTTCAAAATTTGCTTGTCGTGCGCGACGGCGCCCTTGTGCCAAGCCCCGAGCTGGAGCAAATTTGTGCTGATTTGGGGCTAAGCGCGGATGAGGTTTTGACATCGCAGCGGCGCCTACTGCCTAAATTTTTAAGTGAGAGCCTAAACGTCTTTACCTTCGATGCATTTTTTGCAAAGGCTCTGCGCTCGTTCGCGCTAAATAGCGGCATCGATCCCGGATTTGAAAACGACGAAAGCATACTAGGCGTGCAGCAGGCGGCGTTTTTAGGCGCGATTTGTAAAAACGAAGCGCTACTAAGAGAGGTCGTGGATTATGTAAGCGACTCAGGAATGGCAAAGAACGAGTTTTTAAATAGCTTACAAAGCATTTGGAGAGGCGATATAAGCATAAATCCGCCCACGCTTCCCGCAAGCTCCGCGCTAGCAGAGATAAATGAAATTTTATCCTGCTTGCAAAAAGCGGCGAGAGATGCGGGCGTAAGCGCTGGAGCCGTAAATGGGCTAAGCCCTGTTAGTGATCTGTCAAAATTATCCTCTGGTTTCATTCTTTCGGCTCTTGCCAACGGCAGTTTCGATTATCCGCGTTCGCAGCTTAAAAAAATTTCGCATCTTGACGGCGAGCTAGCAAGGCTGAAAGACGCCATAGCTCGCGAAATAGCGTGGATGGATGCGGTATATGCGGCTAAGCTGGCAGGACTAATTAGAATTTATGCCGAAGCGCTTAAATCGGTGCAGCGCAAAAGCGGCAAGCTCACGTTCGGCGATGTCACCGCAGCTGTGCACTCGCTGCTAAATCCAAACGCAGAGGCGTTACAGGGCAACCGCGAGCTTTTGTATTTCAGGCTCGATTCTAAAATCACGCATATTTTAATTGACGAATTCCAAGATACCGACATTTGCCAGTATGAAATCATGCTGCCGCTAATCTCTGAGGCGCTTGCTGGCAAAGGGGCGGAAGAGCGCTGTGGCAGCTTTTTTTACGTAGGCGATAAAAAACAGAGCATCTATAAATTTCGCGGCGCAGAGAGAAAAATTTTTGATATTTTGCGCGAGCAGTTTAGTCAAATCAAAACGCATAGTCTGCCGCGCAATTATCGCAGCTTAAAACTCATCGTAAAATTTGTAAATGAGATCTTGCGCGATAAATTTGCGTCTTATGAAGATCAAATCGCGGCAAATAAGCTAGATAGCGATCTGCCCGCTTCGGTGCTGCAAAAAATCAAGGACTATCCTCTTTCTCATCCGCAAATGCCGCTATTTGAGGTGCAAAGCGACGATTACGGCTACGTAGCAGCATTTCCATACGACGACGTGCTAAAGGGGGCTGCGGAGCAAGCGCGCAGACTTGTTGAGGAGTGCGGCGTGAAAGCTGATGATATTGCGATTTTATGCTGGAAAAATGAGCACGTAAGCGCGCTAAAAGAGATACTATCGGAATTTTGCGAGGTTTGCAGTGGCTCAAATAAGGCCCTGCGTTGCAGCGAGCAGGTAAATGCCGTAATTCAATACGCGAAATTCTGCGTAGGTGGCGATGAAATTTATCTGCGAAACGCCGAAGCGATTTTGGGTAGGCGGCTTAAAAAAATAGCGGTCGATCTGCATAAAAACGCGCAAAAAACGGCAGAATTTATCGCTAGCGCGCTGAAATTAAATTTTGTCGATCCAGATCTGCTGCTGTTTTTTGAGACGCTGGCAAAATTTAATAGTTTTAGCGAGTATCTGTTTGCAAACGACGAAACGGAGGTATTTGCCAAGGAACAAAGCGGCATTAAAATTATGACCGTGCATAAGTCAAAGGGGCTTCAGTTCCCACACGTAATCGTTTGCGACCGCATCGGAGGAAAAGACCGGGGCGAGAGCTCAAAGCTCGCGACGGACTATGATTTTGCCACGCATAAGTGGAGGATTTTTTATAAATTCGCGAGCAGAAAGAGCTTGGATGCGGAATTTGCGGTGCTAATGGATGAAAACGATCGCTCTGCGCATGAAGAGGATATAAACAAGCTCTATGTGGCATTTACACGCGCCGAACGCTCACTCATCATCGTAAAACGCTCCGAGGCAAAAATAGATCAATACAATTATAGCTTTTTTTCGCCTTACGCCAAAAAGACCAAAGGCGCGGGCGTCGTGGAGTGGCTGGATATCCCGGATTTTCAATACGGCTACGTAATCCCAAGCTTCGTAAAATCAGAAGAGAAACCGCCGCGAAAAAAGATCGCGCTCGTAGCGGGCGAGCCTCAAGGCGCGCAAGAAAAAGCAGGCGGCGGCGAAACGGAGGCGCTAAGCGCGATATATTTCGGCGAGGCGCTGCACTATGCGCTCGAGATGAGCGAAGGCTTTGCGGCGGATGAAATTTTACGAGGAGTGAGCTTAGCAAGAGGTCGCTATGCTAAATTTTTAAACGATGCGGATTTTGAAAATATCGCGGCGCGAGCGCTCGGCCTAAGCAAAAACGAGGAATTTTTAGCTCTGATAAGAGGCGCTCAAGCCTATAAAGAGATGCCGATAAAAAGCGCGGAGGGTGAGCTTTTGCGCGTGGATCTGGCGTGCTTTAGGCAAGATGAAATTTTGCTTTTTGATTACAAAAGCTCCGAAAAATACCTAGCGCAAAACAAAGCTCAAGTGGCGCGGTATAAAAGCGTGATCCGCGAGTTTTATCCGCATGCGCGGGTGCGCGCCTTCGTGCTGGCTCTCGAAGCTGCGGGCGCTAAGTTGATCGAAGTGAATGAGGAGGGATAAAATTTTAAAGCTTAGATGAAATTTGAGCGCAGATATATTAAAGATAGCTTAAATTAAGCTATACATAAGGATATTTCTATATAATCACAGCTCAAATTTTAATAAGGCGGAAACCATGACAGAAATTACAAAGCCTAGCGAAGTTAAGCGCGACTGGGTCGTTATCGACGCGACCGACAAAAGATTCGGTAGGATGCTTACCGAAGTCGCCGTATTGCTACGCGGCAAACACAAACCAAGCTACACTCCAAACGTGGATTGCGGAGACTACGTCGTTATCATCAACGCTTCAAAAGCGGTATTTACCGGCAATAACAAAGGCGACGACAAACTTTATCACAGCTACTCGGGCTATTTCGGAAGCGTAAAGAGCGTGAAATTCCAAGACCTGCTTAAAAACAACCCCGCAAAGCTCTATAGACTTGCGGTTCGCGGTATGCTTCCTAAGACGAAGCTCGGCAAGGCGATGATCAAAAAGCTATTCGTATATGAAGGCGGCGAGCACCCTCATACTGCGCAAACAACTAAAAAAGGAAAATAATCATGGCGACAATTTATGCAACCGGAAAGAGAAAAACTGCCGTAGCTAAGGTTTGGGTAAAACCTGGAAGCGGCAAGATCGTAGTAAACGGTATGGATCTAAACACCTGGCTAGGCGGTCACGAAGCGATCAAGCTAAGGGTTGTTCAGCCGCTTTTGGCGACTAAACAAGAGACCTCGATGGACATCACCGCACAGACTTTGGGCGGTGGATATTCGGCTCAAGCAGATGCGCTAAAGCACGGAATTTCAAAAGCGCTTGCCGCGATGGATAAGGATTTTAGAGCGGCTCTTAAGCCAAAAGGTCTGCTAACTCGCGATAGCCGCGTGGTCGAGCGAAAGAAATTCGGCCGCCGCAAAGCGCGTAGAAGTCCGCAGTTCTCTAAGAGATAATGTTTTTTACAAATTTGTGGCGAAATTGTCGCAAATTTGTAAATTCTTTAAAAATTTTATGGTAATATCGAATTATAACTTTATTTGAAAGGATGTTTAATGAAGAAAGTTCTACTTGCATTAAGCTTGTGTGCATCCGGCGCATTGTTCGCTAGCGATGCTGATTATCACTGGGAGATCACCCCTACTATCGGTGGAATGACTCATGAGGGCAATATGGATTTGGATTCGAATTTTATGTTCGGTCTACGTCTTGCCAAAAATCTACAAGATTCGTTTATCGATCAAGTAGAGGTTGGTTTTGATTACTCCCGCAATATTGGCGTAGAGGATTTAGCTCACAGAGTAGGCAACGATAAGCCTGACGCTAAATATTATCACATCAATGCTGTAAAAGACTTAGTAAATTTCACCGATAATTTCAAACTATACGGCTTGCTAGGTCTTGGATATATGGATTACACTAAAGACGTTTACAACGATGGCGATCAAGATAGCGGCTTCGGTCAATACGGCTTGGGTCTAAAATACTACATTACCGACAATTTCGCTACAAAACTTGAAGCACGCGATGCTATCAGATTTGACGACGGCAACCACGTATTGTTCTATACTCTAGGCTTTGCAGTTGATTTTGGCAAGAGATACGCTGACGCAGCTCCAGTTGCTCCGGCTCCTGCAGGTTGCAAAGATGCAGATAACGACGGCGTATGCGATAATGTCGATAGATGCCCAGGCACACCTGCTGGCGTAGTTGTAGATGAATATGGTTGCGAGAAAGTTATTAGATTAAATTTGGGCGTAAATTTTGCTACAGATAGCTCAAAAATTTCCCCTGAGTTTATGAACCAGATCAAAAACGTAAGCGACGTGCTAGTGGCTCACCCTGATTACAAAGTAATTCTAGAGGGTCACACCGATAGCACCGGTTCGAATGCATATAATCAAAAGCTTTCCGAGCGCAGAGCTGCTGCAGTTGGAGGTGCGCTTAAGAGCTTCGGCGTAGATGCCAGCAGAATCACCACTGTAGGATACGGCGAAACTAAGCCTATCGCTACAAACGCTACTAAAGCAGGCCGCGCTCAAAATAGACGCGTTGATGCTAAATTTAGAAAATAATCTTTTCTAGATCCACATAAGCGGAGCTTCGGCTCCGCTTTTTTATATCCGAATTAAATTTTGAAATGCCAAAATTCCAAGCCACTCTGCTTTTTGATCTCGATGGTACGCTCATAGACTCCACACCCGCGATACTGGATGGTTTTCACTACGCGTTTGCGCATTTGGGCGCTGCAGAGCCTAGCGACGAAGCGATTAAAAGGCTTATCGGGCATCCGTTAGAGGTAATGTTTGAGCGTCTAGGTGTGACGCGCGATGTACAGAATTTCGTGCTCGCCTACAAGCAGCGATACGCGCGGACTTTTTTGGATCAGACCGTTCTGCTAAGCGGTGCGTTCGAGGCGGTTCGCACGGCGGGTGAGTTTGCAAATTTAGGCGTCGTGACGACCAAGACGTCGAAATTTTCTAAAATTTTATTGCGACATCTTGGCATCGCTGATCTTTTCGGCACCATCGTCGGACGAGAGGATGTGAAAAATCCCAAACCAAGCGCCGAACCGATCTTAAAGGCGCTCGAAAATTTAGGAATTTGCGGCGCGACCGCTAGCAAAAGTTCAAATACAATTAGCAGTAAAGCTTGCTATGCTACTGCCGATGAAAATACAAGCGCTGCTAGCAGGAGCGCGATTTTGAGTGAAATTTCAGCGTCTGATTTAAAGAGCCTTCCTGTGCTTGATCCTAGTCCTAGCAAAGTTTACGAGCAAAATTTAAGCAGCATCGCGAGTCAAAATTCCGATAGAATTTCGTTTAAAAATTTAAGCGAAGTAAAGAGCGATAGACATGAGGCTGGCGATAAGAACCGAAAGGACAATATCGGCATCGAGGGCGAGAGCGATAAAGGCGGAGCGCGCGGCGGTAAAATTTATGATGCACATGAGCTAAATTCCACTCCTTGTTATGACAAAATTTGCAGTGACGAAATCCTGCCTTCTGTTGGCCAAAATATCTTTATGATCGGTGATACGTCGCTTGACGCCATCTCGGCAAAGTCGGCAGCGGTGCGAAGCGTGGGCGTAAGCTGCGGCTACGGCAGTGCCTCGGAACTACGGGCGCATTTCGAGTTCGTATGCGCGGACGCAAAAGAGGCGGTTGAGCTGATACGCGGAATTTCATCGAAATTTTAGGCGCGACGGAGCGAAATTTTTCTAGCTTAGATGCGTTATTTTTGCAAATACTTATAAGCGAACCCGTGCCCGAAATTTAGAATCTAAATATCCAATTAATTTTGCGTTTTAAACAGCGCGCGATATAAATGTCCGCGCTATTTAGCTGGAGAGCAAGACGCTTTCTAAGTGTTCAAACGATAGGCGGAGTTAAATTTCGCATATTTCTACTCTGGTCTAGCAATAGCCTGTGCCGAACTAACAATGTACGGGAATATTTCACTTTGTCCATAGTGCTTGATCTGATTCGTCAATGTTCGGTATTAACGACATATGGAAAAATTTTGCTACCTCGAGTAATCGTGTTCTATTCACTTTCGATTTGTATTAACACAATGTATGAGAAAATTTTACCGCAGTCAAATTTTACGCAATTTCGCAATATCTTTTGAGCTTGTGAACGGCTTTTGCAAGAAATTTAATGCAAGCGTCTCGCACCTAAATTTTAATTCTGATTTTAGTTTAGACCCCGCCTAATCGCGATAAATTCTATGCTTCGTCTGATGTGAGTATTTGGCGGACTTATTGCGCAACCTTGTCGCAAGCCTATTTGACGCTTATTTTAAAGCTTCGTTCACTTGGCAAGTATTAAATAGTATATGTTTTGTGGTAGGCTTATTTGTCAAAATTTCATCCCGGAATAAATAAGCTCGCAAAGGCGCAAATATAGGATGAACTAGCCAAATTTTAAAATTTAGCTCCGCGGCGAGCAGCCATATTCTTTTATCGGAGCCGATGAAAGCAGTGTTGGCTTTTGCGTTTTAATTTTATCGTTTCGGCTCAGCAGGGCTTTAAATTTAATCTAAAATTTTGCAAAATTTTAAAATTCCGCCCGCTCTTATGCTTTTTTAAAGCAAAATTCTATAAAATACCGCTTCCGCAATGGGCTATCGTCTAATGGCAGGACAACAAACTCTGGATTTGTGAATATAGGTTCGACCCCTATTAGCCCATCCACCCGAATTTTAATTTCCTTTATCATGCTAGTTTTTGAAATTAATTTGCGCGTCATTTTTGCATATAGTGGCAGCATTCGCCGGCTAAAGCAAATTGCGCCAAGCCATAAATAGGCAAAATTTTATCGAGCCAATAAGTAAGTTGCCGCTTTAAAGCGGCGGATTATTTGATTTTTTCTTTGCCTTTGTAAGTGGCAATGCTTTGATATGAGCCGTCTTTTTTAAACGCTACCACATCATAGACCTCGGGCTGTGAGCCTTGCTCCATACCTGGCGCTTCTAGCGGCATGCCAGGTACTGCTATGCCGATAACGTCTTTAGGCTTATTTTTTAGTAGCGTGCGGATCTCACCTGCTGGCATATGCCCTTCGACTACATACCCATCTATGATCGCGGTGTGGCAGCTAGCGAGCTCCAGCGGAAGTTTGAGCTCATCCTTCTTCTGGATAAGCGGCTCGTCGGCCAGCGAAATCATCTCGACTTCAAAGCCATTTTGCTCCATATATTTTGCCCAGTTATGGCAACAGCCGCAGCTCTCGCCGTGATAGACCTTGATGTGTTCGTCCGCCGCCGCATAGCTACCTAATGCCGCTAAAAGTGCACCTGCAAATAAAATTTTCTTCATATTTTACTCCAGTGATTAAAAGCCCCCGATTATACAATACGAATAGTAAATTTTTAAGAGCGAACCATATAACTCTAAGATTAAATTTGACGAAGCAGACCCGCTCGTAAGCCGAAATTTTAAGAAATTTTAAAATTTCGGCGTCGCGGATAAGTTGGTTATAGGCACTGAGAGAGTGCTGATTTGATAGCGGATTTTGATACGTAGCCTTCCGAGTCGCTGGTAAGCGATACGTCGCAGCCCGGCTTATAGTTTTTCCAGGTGTAGATGTTGCCATTGTCTTCGGTTGTTTTGATGGAGTCTGGCTGTTTATTCCATGCAGAAATTACTTGATTGATATGAAATGCATCGCTGCGGTCTTTCGGCGCATTAGTCATACCTGTGCTATCGGGCAAGGTCGTTTCGACAATATCAGTGGTGCCTGCGGTGGAGACCTCTTGGACTTTATCATTTACGCCGCCGATATTTGTTTTGCTGCTTTGGGATTTTGTTTGATTGCGTACTCCGCTTGGTTCGTTGGATATATTCCAGTTGGAACAACCGATAAAAAATACCGCTGCTACGAGCGCAGCTATTAAATTTCTCATAAAATTCTCCTTCAAAAATTTCGTTGCGATAGTAGCACATTTATCTTTAGTTTAAAATAAATCCGAGCCCTTGAAATTTGAAATTTCGTAGGAATTTTGCGAGGCGTTTCAGTAGGAATTTATAAAATTTGAGATAATATTGCAATCTTTCATACCAAACGGGCTTTTAAATTTTGCACGGCAAATGCCTTTTTGGCTACCAAATTTTAAAGGATTTTTGATGTATGCTATCATCAAACACGGCGGCAAGCAGTATAAGGTCGAAGAGGGCAACTACCTAAATTTAGACCATTTTAATGCTGAGCCGAAAGCAAAGCTCGAGCTTAGCGAAGTTTTAGCGCTAAACGACGGCGAGTTAAAGGTAGGAGCACCGTTCGTAAAGGGTGCCAAGGTGGTTTTGGAAGTCGTTTGCGAAGGCAAGGATAAAAAAGTCGTTATCTTCAAAAAACGCAGACGTAAAGATTCAAAAGTAAAACGCGGCTTCAGACGCCAATACACCCGCGTCAAAGTCGTTTCGATTAACGCATAAAGGATAGGAAATGGCACACAAAAAAGGTCAAGGCTCAACTCAAAATAATAGAGATAGTATCGGACGCCGCTTGGGCGTCAAAAAATTCGGCGGCGAGTTCGTTCACGCGGGCAACATCATCATCCGCCAGCGCGGCACTGCGACGCACCCGGGTTGCAACGTAGGCATGGGTAGCGATCACACGATTTTTGCGTTGATCGACGGCGTCGTAAAATTTGAGCGAAAAGATAAAAATCGTAAAAAAGTGTCGGTTTATCCCGCTGCGTAATTACCGCTAAAACCTTCGGGGGCGCAAGCCCCTCTTTTAAAATTTCATCTCGTTTAAAAATTATCTTCAACTCATTTGGCTATAATTGCCGTTTTAAATTTAAGGATAGCTATGTTCATAGACAGCGTAAAGCTTAGCGTAAAATCAGGGGACGGCGGCGCGGGCTGTGTCAGCTTCCGCCGCGAAAAATTCGTCATCCTAGGCGGTCCCGACGGCGGCGACGGCGGC
>CALKQT010000034.1 GCA_937990735.1 uncultured Campylobacter sp.
ATGCCGTGATTTCTATTTCTCTCAGGGCGGGAAGGGGGCCCCAATTGCGAGGCGCTCCCCTTCCCGCCCCAAGCCCCACCCGATCCCCTTACGACGCTAGCGGTGGGGCGGACTGCGTCCGCATTAAATTTTATAATCACGGCTCGCTTCTTTAAAATTTCTTTTGCGATTTTAAAATTTCTTGTCGCAAAAATCGTAAAATTTTAATTGCACTACAAATCGGCGCTGTATTTTGCTAAAATACCGATAAAATTTTAAAGGATGAAATTTGGAAAATTTTGCTTTTCTTCTAAATTTAGTGATATTTTGCATCTTAGTTTTTATGTTTTTTAAGATGCGCAAAAGCGGCGAGCAGGCGGGCAAGCCACAGATCGCCACCGATATCACGCGGCTTAAAAGTATCGGCGAGCTGAGCGTTTTTAAAATTTACTCCAAAGAGATCGTCACGCGCAAGCAAAACGTGGGCAGCGGGCTGCTGGGCTCGCTCGTCTCGCCGCTGATGACGAAAAAGCAGATCGCCATCATCTTCGAGTTTGAGATCGAGTTCGTTTACGACCTGCTAAGCCCAGAGTTTGCGATACTGCCGCAGGGCGAGGATCGCTACGAGATTAAGATGCCGCCATGTAAATACAAATACTCGATCAAAGATATGAAAATTTACGACGAGAAAAACGCCAAGCTGCTGCCGTTTTTGCTGCCCGATTCGCTAAACGGGCTATTCGGCGCGAGCTTTGACGAGAGCGATAAAAACCGCCTGATCGACGACGCCAAGGACGAGGTCAAGCAGCTCTCGCTAAAAATCATCAACGATCTTGGCGGCAAGATCCACAAATCCGCGACCGATACGCTGGAGGCGATCGCCAAGAGCTTCGGCGCGAAGGAGGTCGGATTTATCTTCCAGGACAAGGCGCTTCAAACGATCGATATAAGCTCCAGCGAGATCGCAATCGATAAATCGCTAAAATCGCAGATCGAGAAGTAGATGGAGCTTTTCAAAGCGCTTTTTAAAATTTACTTCGCCCGCATGCTCGCGTTTATGGATGCTTGCGCAAGGGCTTGGCAGCGATTTTATGAGCCGATCAGGCTGCGCAAAGAGAAAAAACGCCTGCGCGCGAAGGGCTATTTTACCGAGGATGCGACGTGGGCGGAGTTTTTCGCGGATTTTAAATTTTGCAAATGCTTTATCATTAAAAAAATCCTCTATCCGAACTTCTACGCGATCAAAAACTCCTCCAAATGGGAGGCGGGCTCAAAGCGGGCTAGCTTTACGGTAGGCTCGTTTGCATACGACGAGATCGCGTGGGTGTGGGTGCCGCGAGCCTTCGACGGCGGGCGGAAAAACGATCTGGAAAAGCTAAAAGATCTACTGCAAAAGATCCCCGCGCTACGCTACGAGCAGAGCGATACGGGGATTAAAATTTTCGGCTACGAGTGCGGCGAAGGGGCCTTATAATCGTATAAAGCGACATCTGACTGATTTCATCTTTGCCTAATCTTGTCGAGGATCGCGCCGATGCAGCCAAAATTTGTACTGCGCAGATGAACAGCGAGCGGTTTTGACGCGGCTGTGTCTTTGACAAACAGCGCGAGCAGCGTGAAATTTCATATTTGCAAACGCCCCGGCGCAGTCTAAATTTAAACTCCGCGCGGTATAAACGCGGGCAAATTTTATCTCTCCGCCTGGCTCCATAGACCCTTTGCTTCGGTGGGGGTTTTTTATATTAAGCCACGCAAGAAGCAGCACTACGGACGCCAATGGATTTAAGATTAAATTTAGCAGTTCCATGCAATTTATGACGCCCATCGTTATAGCGGCGGGGGCCGGTATTTTGAACATCATGCCGTAGATTATGTCTGCGGCGACATCAACGATTAGCAGCGCGGTGTATACGGCAAAAAGCTTGCATCCGGTAGCGGCGCGCAACTTAAAATTTATAACTATCCAAGCGATCGTAACCGCAAATATCAAATACGGCACGTATATTTGCAGCCTACTACAATCACATCTTCTGAGTATATAAATGGCTGAAAAATATAGCAGCGCCGCAAGCGCAATACTGTAAGCGTATTTGAAGATTATAAAAACCTGCGGACCCGTGATATTTTGGATGTTTTTAAGCGCGTGGTAAAGGAATGTGAAGGCAAAAATCCACACTAAGATTTGAGAATCCAGGTACGCGATCTCGCCTTTTATAGAATACGCCGCGCTGCCGACCAGTAGGCAGAGCGCGCCGAGCGTGCCTTGCAGCTTCGCTCTTTGAAAATCTTCATTCTTTTATACCTTTAAATTTTAATGCGCGGTTCGCTGCTTGCACTGCACAGATGAACGGCGGGCGCTGCTTTGATTATCGCCGCGCGGGCTTTAAATTTAGCCGCTGTGAATTTTAATTTTACGCCGCTGCGCATACTTCGTACTTTACGTCGCTGTGAATGATTTAAGCCCAGAATGCCGCCGAATATCTCATCCTTGGGCTACTGCCGCAAATTTTACTTTGCCGCCGCCACTCGCGCAATACATTTTTGAAATGGGATTTTACGCAAATTCTGTTTAAAATGGATTTAACTTTTTAAATTTAAAAGCAGCGGAGCAGTTTAAATTTATAACTATCCAAGTGTCATTACTATAAGCATAAAAACGCTTATTTTTGATTTTTAAATTTGAGCTGTTTTTAGTAAATTTTGCTTACAAATTTTGTATAATTTTTAAAATTTTATCTCGAAAAGAGGAGCGAGTATGAGATTTATCATTATATTGTTTTTGGTGGTCGGCGGCTGTTTCGGAGGCAATATAACCGACTTTCAAAGTTTGGAAAAATTTATCAAAGACGGGCAGGCGAAAGGATATTTTCCTAAAAAGATTTTAGTGACGCAAGGATTTGATACCACCGTATTAGAAGACGTGAGTTTAAATTTTAGCAAAACCATATATTGGGATATAAATTCTCGCTGCAACCAAAACGCAGACGAAATCATTATAGCCGAAAGCGATACGAGGCACTCTGTAGTTTGCCCCGGAAATAACAACGTCTATATTTTGACGGGCGGCAGAAGCGATGTGAAAGACCCATGGGGAAACGATATCTTTGTAATGGGTGAGAACGATGATAAAATTTCAAAAAGCTGGGGTACAAATATATTTATATTCGGCAAAAGATGGGGGCATGATAAGATAGAAATCGGCGATTCTAGGATAAATCCGGCGTCAAACCCTGAATACAAAAACGAATTCCCTTACGAGTTTAGCCACTTTTTCATCTTTGATAGCGGGGTTAAAAAGGATGATTTAGTTTTTAACTTCAACAAGATAATAAATTTAAAAACAAACGACTCTATAGAACTTACGGATTTTAACGGCATAAATTTGATTTTTAAAGACGAGCCGGGTAAATACTACGGTACAAATTCATTAAAGGAGATTTACGACAAAAACTTTTACGTTACGCCTAAGACTGAAGAGAGTTTGAGCGCGGATGAGATACAAACGCTGCTTCATAAAACGGCATATTCAGACAACGCCGAAGATGCTAAAAAATACTGCGAAATGGGCGGTGATCCGAATTTTAAAGGTCATGAAAATACCACTCCCATCGAAATGGCGATAATGTTAGGTAGCGAAAATTCGCTTCGCGCGATGCTAGAGTGCGCAAAAAGACTGACCGATAACGCAATGATGATGAGTGTATTCGGAAGCCAACACGACGATGAGAAGAGTTTTAGACTCGTAAAGCTTTTAGAAAAATACGGCGGAAATTTTAATGCAAAAGATAGCGACGGATGCTCCATGGTAAATTATGCGGCAAGTTCTCATAGTCTGGAAATCGTAAAATATCTGGTAGAAAGAGGCGCCGATCCAAAAGCTAGATGTTCTCATAACCAAAGCGTAACTCCATCGGATTGGGCAAGGAAAAACGAGGATAAAAGAGTATATGAGTATCTAAAAAGCCTAGAAGCTAAATAAAAGGTATGCTAAATGGCTTTTTATCACCTGCTTTAAATCAGTGCGATAAAATTATTGGCGTTTTTTGATGCTGATAGCAAAGCACAGCAATCTTTTATGATATCGATTTGGCTTATGGCTGCAACGACGGAACTTATTTATATGCCATCAGAATGGGCGGCATATCGGACTCTTTAGAGCACCAAGATTTACGGCTATGCCAAAAAGCTTTAAGTTTTCGGCGAAAATTTTATTTTGTGTTATTTTTGCCAAAAATATATAATTTAATCCAAAATTTATATACACTTCGCTATTATCTCATTTTTAATTTCGCGGCCCACTCGTCTAGTGGTTAGGACGCTGGCCTCTCACGCCGGTAACAGGAGTTCAAATCTCCTGTGGGTCACCATTTCATCACTTAAAATCAATTAAAATTTTCTAGCATTCAGCTGCCTACCCTTGAAATTTAACATATCATTTGATTTTGAAGCATTTTGGCTGAAATTTCATCATATTTTTACCGAGGTTAATTGATCTAGAATTAAAGTCGCACGAATTAAAATTTAGATCAAATTATAAAATTCACGGCTAAATCCTACCGCTGCTTATATTTTCAAGATTACGCAGCCTGTTCCAGCTCTGCTCGTTTTGTAAATTTCTCATATTTTGTCGCTGCTGCATCTGCTCCAGTTGCTGCTGCGATTGCTGTTGCATTAGGCTTTGCTGCGCGGCAATATATTGCTCTTGCGCTCTTTGCTGAGCTTGTGCGCTATCCGCTCTGAATGAATTAAGCGTATCTTGCGATACCGCTTGCTTTTGCGCTGCACGCGCGACTTCGGCATCAATCTTTTGCCGCTTCGCGCAGCGATTTGACTGCTCCTTATTTAGCGAGCTTATGACGTCACATCTGCTCGCGTCCGCTACTAATGAAGCCTCCTCGTCGCCTTGCGAGAGCAGCGAACAACCGCAAAGCAACACAACTAAAATCAAGGCAAGGAAAAATTTTAACTTCATAGTCGCCTCTTAAATTTTATCTTTAATTCCCGACCGCCGCTAATCCGCGCCCTTTGCGAGGTCGAACCCGCACTGCGCCACAAGCGCCTTATCGCTTGCAATGCTATCGCCGGTGGTGGTTAGGAAATTGCCCGTAAGCGCCGAGTTGATGCCGCATTCAAGCGCCGTGCGCACGTGCTCGCCTAAATTCCGCCTGCCACCTGCGAAGCGCAGATACGCGCGCGGCAAGATGAAGCGGTAGATCGCGATAGATTTTAAAATTTCATCGTGCGCTAGCGGCGCGGCGTTTTGCAGCGGAGTGCCTTTGATAGGGGTTAGGATATTGATCGGCACGGAGCTAACGCCCAGCTCTCGCAGCTGCAGCGCCATATCGATGCGATCCTCCATATTTTCGCCCAGCCCGAAAATCCCGCCGCTACATACGTCAAGCCCCACGGCACGGCAATTCTCGATAGTTTGGATGCGATCGTCGTAACTGTGCGTCGTGCAGATCTGCGGATAAAATTTACGCGAAGTCTCGAGATTGTGATGATAGGTCTGCACGCCGCTAGCTTTAAGTAGCGCCAGAGCGGGCTTTGAAGCGATTCCCAGCGAGGCGCACAGATGCAGCCGCGTCTTACTTCGCAGCCGCTCATAGATCGCGCAGTATGCCCCTAGATCGGAGCTTTTTTGAGAAATTCCGCGCCCGCTGGCGACGAGCGAGAAGCGGTGCGTCTGCTCGGCTTCGTTTGCAAGCGCGGCGCTTAGCACCTGCTGCTCGCCCAAAATTCCGTAAATCTCGCAGCCCGTGTTAAAATGCGCCGACTGCGCGCAGTATTTGCAGTCCTCGCTACAGCGCCCCGATTTTACGTTTATGATCGTGCAGAGATTAAATTTATCGCCGCAAAAAGCGCGCCTGATCTCATCCGCCGCCGCAAAAAGCGCGCCCAAATCCTCGCATCGCGCCAGCTCTAGCGCCTGCTGCTTTGCAATCTCGCAGCCGCCTATCACGCGATCTTTCAGCTCGGAAATATAAAATTTGTCTATCAATACTTAGCCTTTTTGAAAAAAATACGTAATTATACAACGCTAAATTTAAAGCGAAGCTCGCGCATGAAATTTTGGCGCGGGAATTTGCGCTAAAATTTTACGCGGAATTTTATGCCCTTCGCGCGCCGCTTTTGTATCCGCAGCCTTTACATACGGCTTACCCGCACGCTGCTTGCGAGGCGGCGCAAATTAAAATCGCTTAAAAGTCGCGATACGGTAAAATTTTACGCGTATGAAAATACATATCGAGCCGCTATCTGCGGCATCTGCGCGCGATTTATCGTTTTGAAATTTTATTTTGGCTAAAATTGCGGCTTTAAATTTAAAGGCAAAAAATGAAATACGACGTTATCGTTGTGGGCGGCGGGCACGCGGGCATCGAGGCAAGCTTAGCCGCCGCAAGAATGGGCGCAAAGACGCTGCTAATTACGATCTTAGCCGAACAAATCGGCGCTGCGAGCTGTAACCCTGCAATCGGCGGCCTTGCTAAGGGGCATCTGGTAAAGGAGATCGACGCGCTGGGTGGTCAGATGGGGCTTGCGGCGGATACATGCGGGCTGCAGTTTAGAATTTTAAACGAGAGCAAGGGCCCCGCCGTGCGCGGCTCGCGCGCTCAGATCGATATGGATGAATACCGCATCTACATGCGAAATTTGCTGCTAAACACGCAGGGGCTGGACATAAGCCAGGAGATCGCGAGCGAAATTTTAACCTGCGAGCAAGGCGGCGAGCAGCGCGTTTACGGCGTTAAGAGCCATCTTGGCAACGTTTATGAGACCGAGCATCTGATAATCACCGCCGGCACCTTTTTAAACGGGCTAATTCATGTGGGCGAGAACAAGCTGCAAGCAGGGCGCGTGGGCGAGCTGGCGAGCGTCGAGCTAGCCGAATCGCTGCGAAGTCTGGGTCTGCAAATGGGGCGGCTAAAGACCGGTACCTGCCCAAGGATCGATGCTAAGACGATCGATTTTGGCGTGCTTGAGCGCCAAGACGGCGACGCGGATCCGCGCCCTTTCAGCTTTCGCAGCAAAAATTTTGCGCCGAAGCAGCTTGCTTGCTTCATCGCTTATACGAACGAGCGCACGCACGAGATCATCCGCGAAAATTTCGCCCGCGCGCCGATGTTTACGGGGCAAATTTCAAGCACCGGCCCGCGCTACTGCCCGAGCATCGAGACTAAAATTTATGAATTTCCAAATCGAGACCGCCACCACGTCTTCGTCGAGCCGCAGACGCGCGAGGCTACGGAGTATTACGTAAACGGCCTTTCTACAAGCCTTCCTTACGACGTGCAGATTGCCTTTTTGCGCACGATCAAAGGTTTTGAAAATGCTAAAATCGTCCGCCCCGGATATGCGATCGAGTACGATTTTATCGATCCTACCGAGCTTAAACACAGCCTCGAGACCAAAAAGATCCGCGGGCTGTTTTTGGCAGGTCAAATCAACGGCACCACCGGCTACGAGGAGGCCGCGGCGCAGGGGCTGATGGCGGGCATCAACGCCGTGCTTGATTTGCGCGGGCGGCAACCTTTTATTTTGCGTAGGGATGAGGCGTATATCGGCGTTTTGATCGACGATCTGGTTACCAAGGGCACGAATGAGCCTTACCGAATGTTTACTTCGCGTGCGGAATTTCGCCTGCTGTTGCGCGAGGGCAACGCCGTGCTGCGCCTAAGCGAATACGGCCGCGAGATCGGGCTTTTGGACGAGGCAAGCTACGAGCGGGCGCGCAAGTTTAAGCACGACGCGCAGAGCGGAATGGAATTTTTGCTAAAAACGCAGATTACCCCTTCGAAACAGACGCTTAGCCTGCTGCAAAGCATTGGCGCGGAGCCAATTTCGCAAAGCTGTAGCTTGCAAAAAATCGCTTCTCAAAGCGGCTTTTCAAAGGCGGGTCTGCTTGCTTTAGCGCCGCATTTTGAGGGCTTTAGCGATGAGGTTTTGGATGAAATTTTAACGCGGTGCAAGTATCATTTCTATATTGCGATGCAGCGCGCCGAGGTCGAGAGGATGAAGGGGCTGCTCGGCGTCGCGATCCCGCCGCAGATCGATTTTAGCAAGATTGGAGGGCTTAGCAATGAGATCGTGCAGAAGCTAAGCCGCTTTGCGCCGCCGACGCTGTTTGCCGCGAGCGAGATCAGTGGCGTAACGCCCGCCGCGATCGATATTTTGCATATCTACATCAAACAAAATTTTGGCTTGAAATAAACTGCGCGTCTGGCGTGAGAAGGTAAAATTTAACGCGCTTGCGGTAAATTTTGTTTTTGCGCGTTGCTTTGCGCGGAATTACGTTATGTAAGCGACAGCTCGCATGCTAGATAAGCGGCGCGTGATCAAAACGAAATTTTACACAGATTCGAGATGAAATTTCACGCCGGTTTATGGCGCAATCCCTCGCAGATTAGCGGCGGAATTTTACGCAACCAGGGCAAAATTTTATTCGTGAAATGAGAACGGATTTAAAATTTAACCGTTTTTTCAAGCGAATTTTGCCACAATTGCGCTCAAATTTCATTGGGGCGAAAGATGAAAAAATATACCAAGCAAATCCTCGCGATGCTTGCGCTAAACGCGATTTACAGCGGCTCGGGTATCTTGATTTTAAGCTTTATCAATAAATATCTACTTGACGGCGCCGAAAGAGGCGGGCGCATCATCGCGCTATTTTTCGCGCTCTTGGCGATATTTCTGCTGCTTTCGGTGCTAAGCCGCATCACGCTTTGCAAGATGGAAAACGACTTCGTATTCGATCTGCGCACCAAGATCATCAAGCAGATCATCGATACGAAGTTCGAGCGCATCGAGGCTGCGTCGAAGGCGAACCTGCTTGCCTCCCTTTCCAGCGATATTTCGCGCCTGACCGAGGGCTTTATGCGCATCTCAGAGCTCATTCAGGGCGCGATGATCGTGCTGTTTTGCGGCATCTACGTGCTGTATATCGCGCCTATAATGTTTGCGTTTTTATTCATCTGGATCGGCGCGTTGATGATATTCAACCGTTTTTTGATGAAAAAAGTCATGCAAAATTACGATCTGTACCGCCAAAATGAGGACGTTTTGTATAAAAACTACGCCGCGGCGATCGAGGGGCACAAGGAGCTGTCGCTAAGCCTAGCCAAAGCAAAGAGCCTATACGAAAACGACTTTTTGCCCAACGCGCAAAATTTACGCCAAAGCTCGCTGCGAGCCGAGGTTTACGGCGCGTTTGCGAGTAATTTTATGAACGTGATGATGCTAGGCGCGGTGGGCTTTGTGCTTTATTTTGGGCTCAGCGGCGGCAAAACGGAGCTTGCAAACGCCGTAACGATCGCGCTTACGGTGCTTTTTTTGCGCGCGCCTTTGATGATGCTCATATTCTCGCTTCCTAGCGTGTTGCGCGCAAAGATCGCCTATGCAAAGATCAATGAGCTGAACTTAGACCCATTCGTGCAGGGCTTCGAGCTTGCGCAAATGCAGCCGTGGCGCAGCCTGGAGCTTAAGGACGTAAGCTTTTCGTATCCAGACGGGAAATTCGGCATCAAAGAGGTAAACTTGCAGCTAAATGCGGGCGAGACGGTGTTTTTAATCGGTGAAAACGGCAGCGGAAAATCGACGCTTTTTATGATCTTAGCGGGCCTTTATACGCCGCAAGCAGGCGAAATTTTAGCCGACGGCGCGGCCCTTAAACCCTCTGATCTGCGCGCTTACAGCAACAACATAAGCGCGGTTTTCAGCGATTTTTACCTCTTCGACTACGCTACGGGCGATGCGGACATCGCGCGCGAGTGGCTGGCGCTCACGCACCTGAAGGATAAGGTTGAGCTAAAGGGGGCTAAATTTAGCACCACGAGCCTATCTAGCGGGCAGCGTAAGCGCTTGGCGCTCGTAAGCGTGCTGATGGACGGACGAAAATTTTTGATGCTTGATGAGTTTGCGGCCGATCTCGATCCGCAGTTTCGCGCGGAGTTTTACGAGCGAATTTTGCCAGAGCTGAAATCGCGCGGATACACGATCTTTGCGATCTCGCACGATGATAAATACTTCGGCGCCGCAGATAAAATTTATAAGATGCAAAGAGGCGAAATTTCGCGTATAAAGTAAAGCGACTAAATTTTAAAATTCTACGCAGAATTTCGCGATGGAATTTGGCGTCTAGATGAAATTTCGCCTTAGAATTTCGCTGCGAAATTCTACGATTGAAATTTAAGTGGCAAGGCGAAATTCGCTTAAAATTTTACAGCGTAAATCCGCTTCAAGCCCCTACGCTAAAGTTTGCAGTAGATAGAATTTCGCCTCTTTGGCGCAAATTGCAAAAATTTAACCGAAATTTACTAAATTTTGATTATACTGCACCCACAATTTAAAAAGAAAGGATAGGAATGAAAAAAGTTCTTATTGCATGTGCTGCGGTTGCGGCGTTTAGTTCGAGTGTATTCGCCGCTGATGGCGCTACTTTATATAAAAAATGCGTGGCCTGTCATGGAGCTAACGCCGAGAAGCCTTATCTTGGCGGCAAAGTACCTGCGCTAAACACCCTAAGCAAGGAAGATATCATCGCTAGCCTAAAAGGCTACAAAGACGGCACCTTGGGCGAGGGCAAGGGAAAATTTGGAATGATGGGCGTTATGAAGGGTCAAGCAGCTTCGCTTAACGACGAATCGATCGAAGCGCTAGCCGATTTCATCGTTTCTAAAAAATAATTTCAAACTTCATTCGGCGGGCTTCGCGCTCGCCGAGCTTCGCTTAACCTTAAATTTCAAAATTCTACGCTAATATCACGTAAAAATTCCAAAGGCTCATAATGTTTAACGGACTGATCAGAGAGATCGCGCAGGTTGCGAGCTTTAGCGGCGATTCGCTGCGACTGCGCGCGAGATACCGCCCCGCGCTCGGCGATAGCGTCGCGGTAAACGGCGCGTGCCTGAGCGTGACGCGGCTTTTTGCGGACGGATTTGCGGTGCAGCTTTCGAGCGAGACGGCGCGCGTCATCGCCGCACAAAACCTGCGCGGCTCGGTGCATATTGAGCCTGCAATGCGAATTGGAGATCGCATAGACGGGCATTTGATCCAAGGGCATGTCGATGCCGTGGGCGAAATTTATAAAATTTCAAAGCTTGCAAGCGGCGTCGATTTTTTCATCCGCGCACCGCTGCATATAGCGCCGCTGCTAGCGCCGAAAGGCTCGGTAGCGATCGACGGCGTGAGCCTAACGATCAACGAAGTGCTTGGGGGCGGCGGCTCGCACGGGCGAAATTTTAACGACCAAGGTCTTGACGGCGGAAATTTTACTCATAAAGAGCTGCACGGCGCAAATTTTAACGGTGCAAGCTTGCGCGGGCCAAATTCTAGCGGCTCGAATTCTGTTCGCGATCCGAACTTTTTGGGCGCAAATTTAAAAAGCGGAGCGCAAAGCTGCGCCATTCGCCTTACTATCATCCCGCTCACGCTCAAAGATACACTCTTTGGATCCTACAAAATCGGGCGTCGCGTTAATATTGAGACTGATCTGCTAGCGCGATACGTCGCGGCTCAGCTGGGATTTGCCTGCGGACAGCCCGTCGGATGCGGCACTGTCGCGGCGCGCGATGAGAGCGCCAAGGGCGAAAAAGAGGGGCTTTCGTGGGACGCGGTAGATAAAATTTTGAGCCTGTATTAAGCGGCGTGCGATGGATAAAATCGAAATTTGCAGAGAAAATCTTGAGCTTGTATTGGACGGACGCGGCGTGCTGGCGGGCTTTAGTACGCGGCTTGGCGGCGTAAGCGACGGAGCCTACGCAAGCCTAAATTTAGGGGATCACGTAGGCGACGATCCGCAAAACGTCGCGCAAAATCGCGAAATTTTAGCTGCCGCACTCGGTATCGCGCCGCGAAATTTAAAATTTATGCGTCAGATCCACTCGAATAAGGTTGAAATTTTACGCGCAGGTAGCGATGAAATTCTGCCATGTGATGGGCTTGTGACCGATCTGCGCGGCGTGGCGCTGTGCGTGCTGGTAGCGGACTGTTCGCCCGTTTTGATCGCAGACGAGCGACGCGGTGTGGTTGCTGCGGTGCATGCGGGGCGCGCGGGCGTGAGCCAGCGGATCTGCACCAATGCGATAAATTTGATGAGCGAGCGCTTCGGCTGCGTCGCTGCAGAGCTGAAGGTATTCGTGGGCGCGAATATCAAGGCGCAAAACTATGAACTCGGCGGGCTTGATCTGGGCGAGTTTGAGCGCTACAAAACGCAGGGACATTTCGATCTAAACGCCGCACTTCGCGACGAGCTCGCAGCTGCGGGTGTGCGAAACGTTAAATTTGATCCGCGCTGCACTTTTGAGAGCGAGCGACATTTTTCTTACCGCAGAGACGGCGTCACGGGGCGCTTCTGTGGGTTTGTGATGAATAAACTATGCCGATGAAAAGCGAAATAGAGTATGTAATTTCTCCGTAAAGCCCGCTAAAATTTCTCGAAACGCTATAAAATTTGACGTAGAGGCGCTGCAAAGAGAAACGGCAAAAAATAGGCGAGATTGCGGCGCGACATCGCAGTCAAAAAGCCAAAAAACGTAAAATTTACAATCTAAAATCCAAAGCAAAGGAGAAGATATGCTGTTACTTAAAAATGCCGATCTATACGCGCCCGAGCACGTCGGTAGGAGCGACGTTTTAGTGGGCGGAGGTAAAATTTTAGCCGTTTCTAAGGGGCTTGATTTTCGAGTTAAGGGGCTTGAAATTTACGATCTAGAGGGCAAAATTTTAGCGCCCGGACTCATCGATCAGCACGTTCACATCACGGGCGGTGGTGGCGAGGCGGGCTATCACTCGCGCACGCCGGAAATAACGCTAAGCCGTATCATCCGCTATGGCACGACGACGGTCATAGGTACGCTAGGCACTGACGGGTGTACGAGGAGCTTAGAGAATCTCTACTCAAAGGCCAAGGCGCTCGAATACGAGGGCATCTCGACCTTCATCCACACGGGCTCTTACGCGCTGCCTAGCGTTACTTTTACGGGCTCCGTCACGCGCGATCTGGTGCTCATCGACAAGGTCATCGGCTGTAAGATCGCGATGAGCGACAACCGCGGCAGCTACCCGACCTCTCAGGAACTCATCAAAACCCTGACGCAGATCCGCATCGGCGGCATGATCTCGAAAAAAGGCGGCGTGCTGCACATGCATATGGGCGGGCTCGCGGATAAATTTGACCTCATTTTTAGCGTGATCAAGGATTATTCGTTCCCGATTAATTACTTTTCGCCGACGCACTGCGCGCGGACGAAGGAGCTCTTTGACGAGGCGATCAAATTTCAAAAAATGGGCGGCTACATCGACATCACGAGCGGCGGAAGTAAATTTGCGCCGCTTCATGAAGTTATCGCCTACGGGCTTGCTAACGGGCTAAATTTAGAGCGCTTAACGATGAGCTCGGATGGCAACGGTAGCGTCCCTAGATTTGACGAAAACGGCGCATTGGTCGGCTACGGCTGCGCTTCGTGCGAGACAAATTTAGAGGTCTTGCAAGCCTGCGTGAAAAATAAAATCCTAACCATCCCGCAAGCGCTAAGCATGATGGGCAAAAACGTCGCAAAATACCTAAATTTAAGCGGTAAAGGCGAGATAAAAGTAGGTTTTGATGCCGATTTTGCGGTATTTGACGAAGCCCTAAACCTAGATAGCGTCATAGCAAAAGGGAAGTTTTGCGTAAAAGAGGGCAAGCTCGTGAAAAAGGGATTTTTTGAGTGAAATTTAGAGCAAATTCGCCGCTTCCTTAAAATTTGGCGAGTTTAAATTTGACGAATAATTTCGCTCGCGACCTTTACGGTCGTCTCATCTTTGCAGCGCAAAATTTAACCGCGCCGAGGTTTGGATTATATTAAATTTAGCTTTAATTTAGCTATTTTTAAATATAATCCCAGCTTCAATTCACACACACCAATCCTAAAATTTGGTTGCGTTTGTTAAAAACAAATGTTAATGGGTGTGGAGGAGAAACCTAAATTTCGGGGAAACCCACAAGGAGAAAACTCATGGTAACAATGAGAGATTTGCTAGAGTGCGGCGTTCATTTCGGACACCAAACCCGCAGATGGAATCCGAAGATGAAAAAATTCATTTTCGGCGAGAGAAAAGGTATCTACATCATAGATCTACAAAAAACTATCCGCTACTTCCGCTACACTTATAATATCGTGCGCGACGCGGCTGCCGAGGGCAAGACGATACTTTTTGTAGGCACCAAAAAGCAAGCCGGCGCGACGCTAAAAGAGTATGCAGAAAAATGTGGCATGCCTTATGTAAGCCACAGATGGCTAGGCGGCATGCTGACGAATTTTTCCACTATCAAGCAATCGATCCGCAAGCTCGAAGTCATCGAGACTATGGAAGAGGACGGCTCGATAAATTTACTGACCAAAAAAGAGGCGTTAATGCTTCGCCGCAAAAAAGAGAAGCTCGAGCTTTATCTAGGCGGCATTCGCAATATGAAGGGTCTTCCCGATATGATCTTCGTCATCGACGTAGTTAAAGAAAAGATCGCCGTAGCGGAAGCTAACCGCCTAAAAATGCCGGTTATCGCGCCTTTGGATACGAACTGCGATCCGGACGTAGTCGATTTCCCAATACCTGGCAACGACGATGCAATCCGCTCGGTTCAGCTTTTCTGCCAAGAGATGGCTGAGGCGATCAACGAAGGTAAGGCGCTTCGCGATCAAGATGCGAGCGAGGATGTCGAGCAGAGCGAAGCCGTCAGCGACGAGGAGAAAGAGGAAGTCGTAGCTGAGGCGATGAGCGAAGAGGATTTTGACGTAAGCGAGGACGAAGAGTAATGGAAATCAGCGCGCAAATGGTAAAAGAGCTCCGCGAAAGCACCGGAGCGGGGATGATGGACTGCAAGAAAGCTTTAGTTGAAACAGACGGCGATATGGATAAGGCCGTCGATCTGCTTCGCGAAAAGGGTCTCGGAAAGGCTGCTAAAAAAGCCGACCGCCTAGCTAGCGAAGGTCTAGTGAGTGTCGAAGTGGGTGCAGATCACAAGATCGCCACCATAAGCGAGATAAATTCCGAAACCGACTTCGTAGCTAAAAATCAAAATTTTATAAATTTAGTTAAAAATACTACTCTACATATCCAAAGCAAGGGCATTAGCAGCATTGATGAGCTAAATTCCAGCATCATCGACGGCGTTAAATTTGATGAGCATCTAAAAAGCCAGATCGCTACGATCGGCGAAAATTTGGTCGTTAGAAGATTTGAGACGATTAAAGCGGGCGCAAACGGCGTGGTAAACGGCTACCTGCACTCAAACGGCCGCGTAGGCGTCATCATCGCCGCAGCTTGCGATAGCGAGCAGACCGCACAGAATGCGCAGGAGCTTATAAAAAATCTCTGCATGCACGCAGCCGCGATGAAACCTCAGGTTATCAGCTATAAAGAGCTTGATCCTGATTTTATCGAAAAAGAATTTTTGGCTCTTAAAGGCGAGTTTGAGAAGGAAAACGAGGAGTTTGTGCGCTTAGGTAAGCCCCTTCATAAGATCCCGCAGTTTGGCTCGCGCGCGCATCTAAGCGATGAAATTTTAGCCAAAGAGATCGAAGCTTTAAAAGACGAGCTTCGCAAGCAAAATAAACCTGAAAAAATTTGGGATAAAATTTTGCCGGGTCAGATCGATCGCTTCATCGCCGATAATACTCAAATCGATCAGCGCCTCACGCTGCTAGGGCAATTTTACGTCATGGACGATAAGAAAACCGTTGAGCAGGTGATTGACGAAGAAGCTAAAAAACTAGGTGGCAAAATCGAGATCGTAAAATACGTCCGCTTCGAAGTGGGCGAGGGTCTAGAGAAAAAGAGCGAAGACTTCGCTGCCGAAGTAGCGGCTCAAATCGGCTAAATATGGAACTTCTAAAGGGCGTAAATCTTACTCACGCGTATGATTATACGCTCTTTGAAAATGTAAGTTTAAGTGTCCAAGAGAGCGAGAGCATCGCCATTTTGGGCGTTAGCGGCTGCGGCAAATCGACCCTGCTTCATATTCTATGCACGCTTTTAAAACCGAACTCGGGCGAAGTGATCTACGACGGGCGCAGTATTTACGAACTAAGCTCCGATGAGAGACTTAAAATTCGCCGTAACGACTTTGGCATAATATTTCAATCTCACTACCTTTTTAAGGGCTTCTCCTCCGGCGAAAATATCGAACTCGCTGCTAAACTTACGAATAATGCGATAGATGATGAAATTTTAAAAAAGCTTCAGATCGAACATACTTTAAAGCAAGGCGTGGGCGAGCTTAGCGGCGGACAGCAGCAGCGCGTGAGCATCGCTCGCATACTTTGCAAAAAGCCACGCATAATCTTTGCCGACGAGCCTACTGGAAATTTAGATAAGGATACCGCAAACGAGGTCATGAACGTGATTTTTGATTACGTAAAATCCAGTCGTGGCGCGCTCGTGCTCGTGACCCACGATGAGAATTTAGCGCAAAAATGCTGCAAAGTTTATCGACTAAATAACCGAAATTTAGCGCAAATATAAGCAATTAATAACCAAAAATATCTTACAATAGCCCAAATTCTTTCTAAAAGGTCATAAATGAAAATTCTACTTGACAATCACAATGAGCAGGTTGCAAGTGTCGTAAATATTTGCTGCGAGCGCATCGGTGCGGACCTAGTAGCATATAGTGCGGACGAGAGTGAATATGATTTGACGATAAAAAATTATGAAGATGGCGATGATATTTCAAAATTTGATCTTAATAAAACGCTGTTTCTGACGCCTAAAAATGTCTCAGTACCAGGAGCGCGATACACCCTTACTAAGCCTTTTTCGCCGCTTGAGCTCATCACGTTTATCAGCGAGTTTTCGATTCAAAATATGAGCGTGCAGGCGAAAGAAAAAATGGCGAAAGAATTTGCCGATGCAAGCTCTGTGATGAAAGAGATCGATGCGATTGACCAGGCAAATTCCACTTCGGGTAGTAATTTTGAAGAGCTTGTGGATAGCTTTTACGACTCCGGCAAGGATATACCGCTTTCGCAGCTGGCAAGCGACATAGCGCCCGAGATTGCAGATGATGTGCCGCTTTCGCAGTTGGTAGGTGATATGCCGCGCGCGCCCGAGATCGCAGATGATATTCCGCTCTCACAGCTTGCAGATGAAGCAGCTCTTGCGGACACCATCGCCGATGATACGCCGCTTAACGCAGTCGCAGAAAAGATTGCGGATAATATCGCAGACGATATGCCTCTAAACTTAGCTGCTGGCGATATCCCTGAGGATGTACCACTAAATAGTATCAGCACAAGCGAGTCTGCCGAAAGTAATAACACACCTCAGGGCGAAATTTCGCTCGCAAAGGATGACGCTCCAATAGCTCTAGCAGCGCTAGATGATGAAAATCCTAAGAATTTCAAAACAAATAAATCGCAGACAGAAGATGAAATTCCCGCCACACGGGCAAGCGAAACTTTACCGCTTGCGCAGCAAGATGAGCCGCAAAGAGCCGGCAGCTCTAATGAAACTGCTGTTGAAAAAAAGGCAGACGCTGCGCCTAATTTAGAGGAAGCGAAAGACTCTGCGGACGTTACGCTTAAACAACATGAGTCAGACGGCTCATTTGCCTATAAAACAGAGGAAAGAAAATCTGCCTCGCAAGTAGTGCAAGATGCGGCTGGCGCGTCTGTTAACAGTGGATTTGATATGGATTTTTCTAGGCTTTTCGATAGCGCTGGCATGCCCGTGGAGGAGTTTGGCGGATATGATAATTTTGCCGCGGCTGCGTTTGCTTCTGATGAAAAAGAGGATAAAAAATCTGCGCATGATAAAAATAAAGCGGCTACGGATTTTCAAAAAACGCAAATTTCGTCTCAATACGAGGTCGCTTCAGATACGCCGATTGCGCTAGCGGGTGCGGGCGATATACCTCGCGAAAATCTTTATAACGCCGTTCCATTTCAAAGCATGGAATTTACTGGCGGACTTGCACAGAATACGCCTATTTCTGCTCATAATGAAGCAGGGGATTCAATTGGCGCAAATTTCGCAGCTTCTACAAATTTTAGTAATACCGGGACCACAAATTCTACTCCTGCGCCGAATTTTTCGGAGCTAAACTTACCGCACATATTAGATGCCTCAGATTTACCGAATCAAAGCGAACAATCTGATAGCGTTGCTGGCGGGTTTGCGGACGGATTTTTACGCGCTATGGAGGGCGATTTTGCAAACTCGTTTGCCGCAAACTCCGCAGATAGCGAGCAATTTAAATCCGGCAAGCCCGCAAAGAGCGCCGCGCAGCAGATAAAATTTAATGCTTCAAAGCCTATATCAAAGGCTTCGGAGCGCACCGAATTTAAAGCGCATAAATTCGGCGCGTCCGAGCAGGTAAATGAGATGAAATTTGGCGCACAAGCTATGCCGAATGAGCTTGCCGCTTCGGCTGCGGCGGAGTTTGCCAGCCTTATGGCAAGCGAGTTGGAGCCCAGCGCCAAAAGCGAGCCACTGCGTAACGAGCATATCAAAAAACCGAGCGCCGAGGAGCTGAAAACCAAGTTGCGCGATGATCTGGAAGCGGGCATCGCAAATACTATCGAGAGATTTGCGGGTAGCAAGGACGCCAAAGACGCGCTGAAGGACTTTAAGATCAATATTGACATATCGTTTGGAGATAGATAGTGAAAGGCAAAATTTTGCTCGTCTCCGGTCCCAGCGGCAGCGGCAAAAGCACGCTTATAAAGCGTCTTATCACAGAATTCGGCGAGCAGATATACTTCTCGATCTCCTCTACGACTCGCGAAATGCGTGCGGGTGAAGCGGACGGCGTGAATTATCATTTCATAAGCGAGAGCGAGTTTCGCGCAGGCATCGAGCGTGGGGAGTTTTTAGAGTGGGCATTGGTCCACGGCAAATACTACGGTACTTCGCTAAAAGCCGCTACGAGCGAGCTTGAGCGGGGTAAGATCGTGATTTTTGACATCGATGTGCAAGGATATGAGATCGTGCGTAGCAAAGTGCCTAAAAGCGAGCTTACTAGCGTATTTATTACTACGCCGAGCTTGTCGGAGCTTAGAGATAGGTTGCGTGCTCGTGGCGATAATGATCCTGCCGATATTGCTTTACGCCTACAAAACGCGCAAGAGGAGATGGAGCGCCTAGGCGAGTATGATTATTTCATAATAAACGACCGCCTGGAAACGGCGTATGAAAATTTAAGATCGATCTATAAAACTATCAAATTAGAAACGGCGAGCCGCGACATAGGCAAGCTAATCGAAATTTGGAAAATTTAAAGGAGAAAAAATGGGTTCTATGAGTATTGGACACTGGCTGATTGTTTTGATCGTTGTTGTGTTGCTGTTCGGAGCGAAAAAAATCCCAGAGCTTGCAAAGGGTCTAGGACAGGGCATAAAGACTTTCAAAAAAGAGATGGAAGAGGACGACGAACCGCAAAAGGTCGAGAAAAAGATGGAACAAGAGGTTAAAGACGCCGAAATCAGCGATACTAAAAAGGCGTAAAGGATTTGAAAAATTTAGTCTTAAATGAAATTTTTAAAATTTTATCTCGCAAAGTCGTTTTAGAAAAACCCAAAGATAAAAGTTTGGCTCATTACGCCTCGCCCGAGGCTTTCGCGCTAGCTAAGGAGCTGCGAAAGGCGCCAAAGCTTATCGCCGAGGAGCTTGCGGCTAAATTTAAAGATAGCGAAATTCTAAGCGCCACGGCGGTGAATGGCTATCTAAATTTTCACCTAAAGCCCGCCGTGTTGGGCGCTCTTGCTGAAAATGCCCTTAGACTGGGCGGCGATTTTGCGAAAAACGACGCCGAGCTTGGACGCGGAATTTTACTAGCTTCAAAGAAGCTTTGCGCGAGCGAGCCTGCTAGCAAAGGCTGTGCTGCAAATCTAGCTGCGAGAGGCAACGACACCGCCAAATCGCAAAATTCCGCCACTAGGCAAAATTTTATTTCGCAGAATTCCGAAGAGGCGTCAAATTCTATCGCAGCATCAAATTGTGATGAGGCGCGGAATTCCGCCGCCGCGCCGCAAAAAATTCTACTCGAATACATTAGCGCTAATCCTACAGGTCCGCTTCATATCGGGCACGTGCGCGGCGCCGTTTATGGCGATACATTCGCCCGCATCGGAGGCTATCTGGGGCACCGCGTCGATACCGAGTACTACATCAACGACGCGGGCAATCAGATTGAGCTTTTGGGCACTTCGATCGCGCTTCGTGCGCGCGAGCTCGCGGGCGAGGACGTGAGCTACCCCGAGAAATACTACCGCGGCGAGTATATCGACGAGATTATCCCTCTTGCGCGCGCTGAGTTCGGTGATGAAATTTTCCGCGACGAATCGCGGATCTTGCAGCTCGCGGAGTTTGCTAAAGACGAAGTGCTAAAGATCATCCAAAAAGATCTCGCAGACGCCGGCATCCATATCCAAAACTGGGCTAGCGAAAAGAGCCTCTACGGCGAGCTTGGGTCTACGATTAAGAAGCTCGAGCGTAGCGGCAAGATGCATGAGGCGGATGACAAAATTTGGATCCGTTCATCGCAGCTCGGCGACGAAAAGGATCGCGTCGTCATTCGCGAGGATGCGCGCCCGACCTATCTTGCGGGCGACATCGTCTATCACAACAACAAATTTGAGCGCGGTTACGATAGATACATCAACATCTGGGGAGCCGATCACCACGGCTACATCGCGCGCTTAAAGGCTGCCGTGCATTTTCTGGGCTACGACGAAAGCAGGCTCGAGATCATCCTAATGCAGATGGTAAATTTGCTCAAAGACGGGCAGACCTACAAAATGAGCAAGCGCGCGGGCAACGCGATTTTGATGAGCGACGTGCTCGCCGCGATCGGCAGGGACGCGATGCGATTTATCTTCATCAGCAAAAAGGGCGAGACGCCGCTTGAGTTCGACGTGGACGAGCTCGCGCGCGAGGATAGCAGCAATCCGATCTTTTACATCAACTACGCCCACGCGCGGGTCAATCAAATTTTTACCAAAGCGGGCAAGCGCGAGGCGGACGTCTTGGGCGCGGACTTCGGCACGCTAGATGAAGCGGGGCTCGGCCTAGCTTTTGCGGCGCTTGGTTTGAATGAAATTTTAAACGACGCATTTAATTCGCGCGGCTTGCAGAAGCTGCCCGATTTCCTAAAGGCGCTCGCAGCGGACTTTCACAAATACTACAACGAAAACCGCGTCGTAGGCAGCGAGAACGAGGATGCGAAGCTCAAGCTGTTCGCTCTCGTAGCGCTCAGTATCCGTACGGCGTTTGCTCTGATGGGCCTAAGCGCGAAAGAGAAAATGTAGTCGCGCGGGCTACATTTCGCGCCGATAGCCCTAAATCTCACGAACGAAATTTTATGATTTAAAATACAAAGCGAAATTTTACTTAAAATTTATAGCTATGAAATTTTAAAGCTAGTTCTAAATTTACGGCTCATAAAATTTCGATTTTAGAATTTTACGAGCGGTTTCGCGGCATTGCTACGGCGCTGTTCGTAAAATTTAAAATTTGGCTGCAAATTTACTGCTTGCGGAATTTCAAAATTTCAAAATTTTGCGGCGTGGAAGTTCGAAGTAAAATTTTAAAACAAGGCTTGAGGTACTAAAATTTTTGTGCAGATTAAATTTCATGCGACGAAATTTAATTCGTAGAATTCTCCTTGGCGGGATTTGCCTGCAAGAGTACTCCTTAAGCCCCGCGGTGCATCGCCGCAAAAAGGATAGATATGAGAAAGATCATCGATATAGCGGCGCTTTCGCTCGCCGTTTGCATCTTGGTTATAGTGCTTTTTTGGCCGTCGCCCGTTTTGTCGTTCAAATGCTACCGCGGCGATGGCGTAAGCTGCGCGCAGCTGGGGCGCGACAAGCTCTCCCGCGGAGATTACGACGGCGCCAAGCTTGCTCTTGCTAGGGCTTGCGAGGCGGGCGAGAAGGATAGCTGCTTTGATTTGGGGGCCCTATACGATGGCGAGGGTAATGCGACGCAAGCGGGCGTATTTTATGCCGCAGCGTGCGATAAAAACGTCGCCGTAGCCTGCCACAAGCTAGGCAACCTATATCAGCGAGGGCGCCTGAGTAGGGACTTCTCTGCGGCAGCTCGGCACTATATCAAGGCTTGCGATTTGGGCTACACCAAGAGCTGCCACAATGCGGCCGTGGTCTATTTCACAGGCGGCTTTGGACTTGCGGCGGATCAAGCAAAGGCAGTGAGCTTTTTCGAGCGAGGTTGCGACGGCGGGCTAGTGGATAGCTGCTATAACGTCGGCGTTGCGTATGATAAGGGCCTAGGCGCGCCGCAGGATCGCGATAAGGCGGAGAAGCTTTACACCAAATCCTGCGAGCTGGGCTACGGCGACGCCTGCAATAATTTAGGCTATTTGTATGTGATCAAGGGGGATCTGCGCGGATTTTCCAAGGGGCTTGGATGGGTCAAAAAGGGCTGCGACGCGGGCAATAAAAAATCCTGCCAGATTTACGAATTCATGAAAGAGCAAATTTTAAAGAAGTAGGTGCTCGGTAGCCCCGCTCATGTTTCGGTTTGTACTGCCTGCCGTGCGCCGTCTGTTTTGTATTGCTCGCCGTGTGCCGTCTGTCCGTATGGCGTCTATTGCGCTATCCGCCTTGCACCGCATATTTATACTGCCCGTTGCGAGATATCGGTTTTGCGATGGCTTTTGCGATATTGCCGTGGCAGGATTTGTGAGCTTTCGTAGCGCGCGCAATTTCGCCGAGATTTTACGACGTGCGAAATTCAGTAAGACGTAATAGCCAGTGCATGCGATTAGCCAAATTTAGCGGCGGAGTTTTACTTGAAATTCTATCGCTATGAAATTTTAAGGCTTAGTTCTAAATTTAGGGCTTGCAGAATCTCAACTTTAAAATTTTATGGGCGGCGCTGCAAGCAAGACAAAATTTAGATTTTAAAATTTTACGGCGCGGAATTTAGCGCGGAAGTAAAGCGCGAAGCTGTTTGAGGAGGTAAATTGGAATATGAGATCACGGGCGAGGTTCGAAATCTCCGCGTCCACGCTGCAAGAGGAAATAGCAAAATTTGGGTATTTTTCGAGATAGACGGCGTGAAGCTGCGCGGCGAGTTTAACGATATCCCCGTGGAAGAGGGCGAGCTTGCGCGCGCGTATTTCATCCGCGGAGGATATGTGGGCAGCTACGTGATTACGAGGGTTCAGGTAGCGCGCAAACCAAGCCCCTTGCGCCGCAAGCTGGGGATCGCGACCGCCGTGTGCATGCTTGGCTTCGGCGCGGCGCTGTGGATCGTGGGCTTTGGGATTTTAAACGTCGGCGGGAGAGGCTCTCTAATTAATTTTGTCTGTGTCGCCGCGGCAGGGTTTGGGGTGCTAAAAGAGGGCGCGGGCAATCTTAAAATGTGGCTAAATCAGCGCACGTCCGAGTAGATCGCCGCCGCGACGCAAATTTCATAGATTTACAAATCCGCCGAATAAAATTTACTCACGCCGCCGTATCTTTGCGACGTAAATTTTGCTAAAATTCGCTCAGGGCGCGAAATCTGCCGCGCAAATTTAGAAAAAGGTAAATTTTGAATATAAACGAAGCGATAGTTGCCACCGCCAAAAAGCAAAAAGAGTGTCGGCTAGCATTTGCAAAGTATCTGTTTTTGGGGATTTTATTTATAATTATACTGCCCGTAGGCGGCGGATTTGCCGTATGGCATCTTTTTGAAAATCGCCTTGCACCGCTATTTTTCATCATTATCTATATTCCGTTTTTTCAAGCCGCGCTAATGGCTAACAGGGGCCGAGTGATCGACGAGCCGGGGGATTACAAAGCGTTTTATAAAGACGTTTTTGTCCGCGCTGCTATTCGGGGTACAGATCCAAATTTTAACTACGATCCGTTTGCCGGCATCAGCCGTAAAGAATTTCGCAAAATCGGCATCTATTCGCCCGACGAATTTCGTGCCGAAGATCAAATCAGTGGCATTTATAACGGCGTCAAATTTAGCCTCAGCGAAGCGACCCGCATCCCAAAACGGCGCGGCGCTGGAGCTAAGCGACTCGGCGGCGCTAAATTTGCTATCCGCGATAATTTTTGCATGGGAGGCGATGAAGGATATGCAGGCGTTCAGCGGCTCGGTCTTTTTTGTCGCTACGGCTTTCTATACAATATATAGCAATGCCCAAGCCTTTAGCGGCTCGGTCTTGGTCTGCGAGTTTTACAAGAAATTTAGCGGGCAAACTATAGTGGCAAGCCGCATGCTAAACACCAGATTTTTGGGCGAAAAAGAGCAGATGGACGACATGTTTTTTAGCAAAGAATTCAGGGTCTTTGCGGACGATAAAGTAAGGGTACGGTATCTTTTGACGCCGCGTTTATGGAGCGTCTGCGAGAGCTAAAGGAAAAATTCGCGGGGAAAATGGGGCTGAGCGCGGCGTTTATGGACGATAAGCTTTATCTATTTTTAAACGGAGCGAAAAACAAGTTTGAAACAACGCTCTTTTCGCCGCCGCCGAGCTTAGAGGACGCCGCAGGGATCAAAAATGAAATTTTAGAGCTTTTGCGGGTCATAGACGAGCTAAATTTGAACCCTGATTTGAGTAGAGCGGCGATTTTGGCTGATTAAACGCGCGACGCTATTTGGCGGATAAAATCCGCTTGCACTGTGAGAGAGTGCATTACTTGTCGCCTATCGAAATACATTGCGGCTCGAGTGCTATTTCTCCGCCAGCCAAAATGTGCTACGCTTTGGTCGTATCCTTCCATGCCTATCGAGATGCGCTACGGATCGGATCGCTCATTTTCGCTACCGGCGGGAGCGCGTTTAAGTAGCTCCTGTTCGCGAGCGAATAATCTGCAAAATTTTTCCCAGTCGTGCAGATAGACGAGCCTGTGCTCTTTGCCATTTTCGTCTATGTAGATGCCTTGCGTCGAGCATAGGCTCATCTTTTGCCAGTAGCCGAAAAACGGCAGTGCCTCGATGTCATCTTGCAGTACACCTCGCATCGTGCCGTTATCGTAAATTTTTAAATCATAATAAGTCATTTCCATTTTTAACCTTTCTAAATTTTATATCTATGAAATTCTGCCGCGATAAAATTCTGCTTTCTTAAAATTTTATCGAGATAAAATTCCGTAAGTCGGATTTAGAATTTTAAAATTCCATGCGCCACGAAATTTGCTGTAAATTCCGCCCCTTTAAATTTTGCGGCGTCAATCCTCGATGAAGCCCTGTAGAATTTTACCGCAAGTAAAATTTAGCCTACCAGCGCCTTTAGCTGCTCGGCGTTTAGCCCATCCACCAAAATATAGCTCGTATCGATGAAGCGGTAGTTTTGCTTCGGCAGGCGCGCGATAAAATCGTCGTATTCCAGCTCGGCGATTGCATGGTAGTTATCGGCGTCGTTTTCGTCGCCCTCGATGCCTATGAGTGCGATCTGCCAGCGCGCGACGTCGTTATTTTTCAGCATCTCCGTGTTTTGCCATTCCACAAACGGTTTGTAAGGCAGGATAGTAGGTAGGTCTTGCGTGAGCGCGTATGAGCCCATTATCGTGCCGTCATCTCCATTTCGATAAAACCTCTGGCGCGCGCTGTAAGCGTCGAGATACTGCACCTCGGTTAGCCGCTTGCTAAACTCGGCAGAGGGGTTGTATGAGGCTAAAATTTCATCCATCATCGCGCGGTTTATCGCAAAAGGCCTCTCTACTCCGTAGCAAAAATTTACCTCCGTATCGCCACTTAAGTGCTGATCTATCGAATGCAGTCCCGCCGATATATCGCGCTCGTAGTCGAATTCCTCTATCCTGTCGTGGGTGTAAATTTCGCCGTTTTCATCCGCGATCTCGCCCCCCAGCTGCTTAGATAGCGCCTGTAGATATGAGATTGCCAAAACCCAATCAAATACCGTCGCTGGCGTATTTATGCGCACGGCGTAGCTTTGCTGCTCCTCGTCATATCTTAGCTCCATCCCGCGCCCGCTCTTGCCTCGCACGCCCAAGATCAAGCACTCCTGCTCGCTCAAAGGCGATTTTAAAAACGCCCTCTCGTCAAAGTCCTCGGCGCTCTCGTCTATGCCAAATACCGATAGATCGGGTAGGAGCTCCAATGCCTTGCCTACGCTCATGGCGTCCGAATAGCCCATAAATAGCGGGCGCTTTTTGTTTTTGACGCGGAATTCTACGCTCATCGTTTTCTCCTTTGTTAAATTGGCAAAATTATAGCGAAATTTTACCCGCCGCAGCGGGCTAAATTTGTAGCGCAAGGAGTTGCAAAAAGTAAGCTTAAAGCTTTTTGGAAGTAGAATTTAAGTGGGTCACACAGGCGGTAAATTTAATCAAAGGAGCGAAAATGACGAAAGATCAATGCTGCGTCCTAAAGCATTTGACGGCGGGCGAGACGGGCGGTTTTGGGAAAACGGGCGAGATGAATGACGGGGAGTTTTTGAACGCGCTTACCGGAAAAGGGCTTGTTTGGATGCTTGACTGGGTCGGCGAGGACGAGACGGGAGAGCTGGGTAAATTTATCAGCTCTAGGCTTGATGCGCTGCAAAGTGGCGTGGCTCTAGAGTGCGATAAAATTTACGCAAGGCTCGAAAAAGAAGCAAAAAAAGAGGGTTTCGAGCGCGGCGATGCGAGCCTATTTTTGATGAACGAGTTTCAAAAGGCGCTGAAAAAGAGCGATTTTAGGCTCTTTACTTTGGACCTTCATAGCGACGCTTATTATCTGCTCGTCGCGCACAAGGACGCCGAGAAAGATTTTAAAAAGCTAGGCAAGCGCGAGGAGCTATTTTGGGATATCGCGCCGTGGGGCAAGCGCCGCAAAAGGCAGATCCTTTACGTCATAAACTGCGAGTGCGGCGAGATGTCTGCGTGGCAGCTGGATGCGGACGAGCCGTCGCCAAGAGACGAGGTTTGCGAGGTCTGCGGGCGGGTGCTTTTTGACGCAGACGGCAATGCGATGCAGCCTTTGGAGAAGGAATTTATCTGATCTTTTTACTTATCGCGGCTTTGCGTGCGAAGTTTCGGCTAGATGAAAAGTTAAATTTTATTGCGCAGCTCAGCAGGATTTGGCGCACAGGTTTGGTTTGCAGCTCGGCGGCGAAACGTAGTTTAAATTTAAGGCTTGCCGGGCGGCGGAATATGTTTTCATACGGCTCGCTTTGGTAGTAAAATACGCTTCGGCGCGGCTAGTTTTGCTTTGCTGTTTGCGTGAGCGGTAAAATTCGCGGCTTGCATTTGTATCTCGCAAGACCGCAGCGCAGGACGCACTCTTTTAGCGCTTACGTTCCGCTTTTATGTTCTTGCCTCTCAAGTTCGCAGTCACAGACGTATCCGTTCAATGCTGCGCTAAATTTTGATTTTAATGGTTATGGACGCCAAGCCTGCTCCACCAAAAATCAAAATTTAGCTCTGCCTGCGATCACTAATTTTATAATCCTGTAAATTTAAAATTTTAAGCGTAAAATTTTGAACTAAAATCTCTAAATTTTAAATGCGATACGAGCTTACTGGCTCGCTTGTTATAAGGTTCGTAAACTCCGCCGCCGCATAAGCGACGAATTTATTCGATAAAAATAAGACAAAATTTTAGCTAGAGCGCTCGAAAAGAATTCCGATGTTAGCACGCCCTTAAACGCGCTGTGTTTGAAATCCGAAACCGACGAGGTGCGGCGAGGCTAGCCGCGAGCTTTGGCGATGCACGCCTCAATCGCCGCCATCACCGCTGCGCGAAACCCCGCAGCCTCCAGTGCCGCCAGCCCCTCAATCGTCGTGCCTGCAGGCGAGCAGACCGCGTCTTTAAGCTCCGATGGGCGCTTGCCTCTTTGTAGCAGGCGCGCCGTGCCCTCTACTGCCGCCGCTACCGCGTCGTAGCACAGCGCTCGCGGCAGTCCGCCCCGTACGCCCGCGTCTGCCGCCGCCTCGATAAAGGTGCACATATACGCAGGTAAGCTGCCAGCAATCCCCGTAAATGCGGCAAAACCAGCCTCGTCTATCTCGTAGAATTTGCCGATTTTGGCGGCTAGCGCTCGCACGATCTCCCGACTGGCCTCATCAAAATACTCGCCGTAGCACAGCGCCGTAGCTGACGCGCCGATACCCGCAGCGACGTTTGGCATCGCGCGGGCTACAAAAACGTCCGCACCTACGATATTTTGGGCGCACTCCAGCTTGAAATTCGGCGCCAAAAGAAGCAGGATTTTGCCCGCAAGCTCAGGCGCGATCAGGCGCAAAATCCCCTCGTAGCTGGCGGGCTTGGTCGCGAGCACGATAATATCCGCTTCGTGCGCCAGCTGCGTCTCGCCTTGCAAAATTTGCACGCCGTAGCGCTTGCGTAAGGTTTCGTTTTTGCTTCTAGCATAAGCTAGGACTTGAAGCTTCGTATCGGAGCTGGACTGTGCGTAAGAGGAATTTTGCCCGTCGCTAGCGGAATTTTGCATATCGGGCTCGGAATTCCGCTCGCAAGCGGTAAAATTTTGAGTATCGGGCATAAAATTCCGCCCGTCGTGCGCGCAATTCTCTCCGCTCGCTGCGCAATTTTCCTTATCCTCTGTAAAATTTTCTCTGCTCGCCGTGCAATTTTGCCCGCCAGCTTTGCAAAGTGCGGCGATCATCGCCTCGCCCATATTTCCGCCGCCGATAAATCCCACTTTCATTTTCGCTCCTTTTAAAGCTAAATTATGCCTCAATGATAGCTCAAAATTTCTTTATCCGCCCTTGCGGCGCGCGGTTTATCTACGTAAAAGCAAATTTTAGCTACAATCTCGCCTAAATTTTTAAAAAAGGATGCGTTATGGCAATAAACGTTTTTTACGACAAAGATTGCGATTTGGGTTTGATTAAGGCTAAAAAGGTCGCTATGATCGGCTTTGGCTCGCAAGGGCACGCTCACGCCGAAAATTTGCGCGATAGCGGCGTAGAAGTCATCGTGGGTCTTAAAAAGGGCGGCGCGAGCTGGAGCAAGGCCGAGGCAAAGGGCTTTAAAGTAATGAGCGTCGGCGAAGCTACGAAGGCAGCTGATCTTGTAATGATCCTAACGCCAGATGAGTTTCAAGGCGACATTTTCAAAGCGGAGATCGAGCCGAATTTAAGCGAGGGCAACGCGATCGCGTTTGCGCACGGCTTTAATATCCACTTCGGACAGATCGTCCCCCCAAAGGGCATCGATTGCATTATGATCGCTCCGAAAGCCCCGGGCCACACCGTCCGCAACGAGTTCGTAAGCGGCGGCGGCGTACCGATGCTGATCGCCGTTTCGCAAAACGAAAGCGGCAGAGCCAAAGAGCTTGCTCTAAGCTACGCAAGTGCGATCGGCGGCGGCCGTACCGGCATCATCGAAACGACTTTTAAAGCAGAGACCGAGACCGATCTTTTCGGCGAGCAGGCTGTACTTTGCGGCGGACTTTGCGCGCTCATTAACGCAGGCTTTGAGACCCTCGTCGAGGCGGGATATGAGCCCGAGATGGCGTATTTTGAGTGCCAGCATGAGATGAAGCTGATCGTGGATCTCATCTATCAAGGCGGTATGGCAGATATGCGCTACTCGATCTCAAACACCGCAGAATACGGCGATTACGTAAGCGGCAACCGCGTCGTAAACGAAAGCAGCAAAGCGGCGATGAAAGAGGTGCTAAAAGAGATCCAAAACGGCAAATTTGCAAAAGACTTCATCCTCGAGCGCAAAGCTGGCTACGTGCGAATGAACGCCGAGCGCAATATCACGGCAAACAGCTTGCTTAGCAAAACCGGCGATAAGCTTCGCGCGATGATGCCGTGGATTGCCAAAGGTAAGCTCATAAACAAAGATAAAAACTGATTTCGGCTGAGCTTTGGCTAATACAAATCCACGCGGGCGCCGTAAAAAGCGCCAGATCAACTACGCAACGATCGCCTTTGTCGTAATCTTATGCTTTTTAAGCGGTGCGGTTACCTACGCGGTTTTGGATCTCGTATTTTCGGGCAATAAAGCCGCGTTGCAGCAAAGCTCGCGCAAACAAACTCCCGAGAGCCCTTCCGATTCTCGCGGTAAAAAGCCGCGTTTAAGCGCTGCACAGAAGGAAACTCTGATTCAAAAGGAGCTTGATAAGATCGCCGAGCAAAACGTAACCGCGCCTAAGATGAGCATCGAGCCCGCACGGCAGAATTCCGCAGGACAAAATTCTTCAAACGGCGATTCGCAAAATTCCGTAAATTCTATCGCTTCCTCAAATTCCGTCGCCGTAAATTCGGCAGGCGGCGGATCGGACGTAAATTTTACCGCGGCAAATTCCGCTTCAGAAAATTCCATAAATTCTACCGCGCAAAGCCACGCTTCTAGCGGCGCGGACGATCTTTCTAAATCGCCGCGCAAGGCTTTGCCCGCAGGCTCTCGCGCAAAGCTAGCGATCATCATCGACGACGTAGGTACCGGCGAGCAGGCGCAAAAGATTGCCGCGCTGCCCGTGCGAGTGACGCCATCCATCTTCCCGCCCGAGTATCAGCGCAAGGACACGCGCTCGCTCGCTCGCGGCTTTGAGCATTACGCGATCCACCTGCCGATGGAGGCGAGCTCTGCCAAAAATAATTCCGCGACGCTGCGAGCTTCGGATAATTATGAAAAGCTGCAAGGCGTCATAGCGAAGCTACGCGCGGACTTTCCGAACGCTAAATTTATAAACAACCACACCGGTTCTAAATTTACCGCCGACGAGCGCGCGATGCAAAACCTACTGCGCGCGATGAACGAGCATGGATTTTTATTTATCGACTCGCGCACGAGCCCCGCTACCAAGGCTAAGGCGGCGATGAATGAGCTTGGCATGCGATACGTGCATCGCGATGTATTTTTGGATAATCAAAACAGCGTCGCCGCGGTGCGCAAAAAGCTGCGCGAAGCCGTCGCGCTTGCTAAAAAGCAGGGTTACGCCATCGCTATCGGCCATCCCAAAAGCTCCACTCTGCGCGCGCTTGCAAACAGCGCCGACATCCTAGGCGAGGTCGATTTAGTGTATTTGGACGAAATTTATGAGTACTACGAGTGAGCTCGGTTTTAAAATTCAAAGCCTAGCAAGGCTCGGTGCGAGCGAGCCCGCGCAGCTGTATTTTAGGGGCGAGCCGGCGCTACTGCAAAAGCGCCGCATCTCGATCGTGGGCTCGCGCAAGATGAGCGTTTATAGTAAAAATTTGATCCTGCGCCTTGCGCGCGCTTTGAGCGATGCGGACTTTTGCGTCGTAAGCGGCGCGGCGATCGGCTGCGACATAGCCGCGCACGAAGGGGCGTTTCCAAACACGATTGCGGTTTTTGGAAACGGTCTTGATCAAATTTATCCCGCGCAAAACGCCACCATGATCGGCAAAATTTATGAGCGTAGCCTCGCGCTTAGCGAGTATGAGGACGGCGTGAGCGCGCGCGGATTTCAGTTTTTGCAGCGCAACCGCATCGTCGTGGCGCTGTCCGAAGCTCTGATTATCGCTCAAGCCGAGCCTCGCAGCGGCTCGCTGCAAAGCGCGCGCCTGGCTCGTGAGATGGGCGTGCCCGTGTACGTGCTGCCGCACCGAATGGACGAGAGCGCGGGCACGAATGATCTGCTCGCAAAATCTCAGGCGCGACTGATTGCGGATTTTGGCGAATTTGTCGCCTCTTTGGCTCCGCAGACGCCGCAAAACACTGAGCGCGCACGGGATGAGGTGATGGAATTTTTAGCGCTAAATTCCGATCTGCAAGCGGCGATCGAGCGCTTCGGAGATAAAATTTACGAATACGAGCTTGAAGGCAGGATCGAAATTTTAGGCGCAAAGATAGTGGCAAAATAGCTGATGAGCGGCGTTTGCTCGCTATGACTTGTGCACCGCCGCTCGCCGGTACGGCTTGTTTGCACGGCGCGTAATCTGCGCAGTCGGTGTTTAAATTTAGAAAAAAAGCGGCTCGGTAAAATTTTACCTTCCGCAAGTAGCACTTGAGCTTAAAATAAACCCGCGCGGCTTGCCGAAGCTGAATTAAAAAGGATGAAATTTGATAGTTGCGATCGATCTTGGGCTTAAACGTATCGGTGTGGCAGCGGCACCGGATGATAAGACGCCGCTTCCGTGCGAGCCGATCCTGCGCAAAAACCGCACCCAAGCCGCGCGCGAGCTAAGCGAACTGCTGCGCGAAAAGGGCGCCAGCGTGCTAGTGCTGGGCGTGCCGCGCGGCGGGGCAAGCGAAGAGGAGATGAGCAGGCGCATACGCCACTTCGCCTCGCTGCTGGATTTTGACGGCGAGATAAAATTTCAAGACGAGAGCTTTTCGAGCGCCGAAGCGGCGGAGTTTGTGAGCAAAGGCATTAAAGGCGGCGGCAAGGACGCGCGCTTTGATAGCATTGCCGCGACGATAATTTTACAGAGGTTTTTGTCGAGTAAGGGTTAGGTGCGTGCGCAGCAACGTAATTTGCGCGCAGCTGCGCAAGAGAGAATTGCCACTCATCTGTTTTGCCGACCACTTAATGCTCGCAAAATTTTATCTTGCCCGCCTAAACGGACGGATTTTATGCGCGCCGAAAGTCGGTAAAATTTCATCGTCTGCTAAAGCTCGGCAGAATTTTGATTTGCCTGTAAAGAGCCTGCGGAATTTATTTTGGCGGTAGCCGTAAATGACGCTTTAGGTAGTTAAACCGAGTGAGATTGACGGTGGTTTAAGCTTCAAGTAGTGAGGCTTATGTATTTTGGGATCTGCATTCGCGCGTACGGCTACTATTTAAGTTCTCGCAAAGCCTATTTAGGCGCAAAGAACGTGAAGTAAAAATCGCAAAAAGGCGCGGAGGTATCATAAAATAGGGCGCAAATTTTGCGATAAATTTCATTTAGGGAGCGGTTATGTTTAAGATCACGATGTTGGTAAAAAAAGCGCCGGGTATCACGCAGCAGGAGTTTGTGGCACACTGGGCGGCGCATTCACAAAAGGTTTTGGCTAATCAAAAGGCACTAAATATCGTCCGCTATGCAAAAACTATGCCCGTCTTTCCAGAGGGACAGAGCACCAGGCGCGAGACGGCGGCGTTTAGCTACGATGCGATGGGCGAGCTGTGGTATGAGAGCGTGCAGGCGTTTGCGGAGGCGCGAAACAGCGAGGCGGCGCGAGTGGTGCTAGCTGAGCTGATGGCGGATGAGGCGAGGTTTTGTGATATGAAAAACTCGGTAATGTGGTTCGGCGAGGAGGAGGAGGCTGCGATAGAGTTCGGCTCCAAAGAAGCGTAAATTTAAAGACCGAGAGGATAAAATTTCATGGATCGTATAAGCGGCGAAAAGCGGAAATTTATCGCTCATGACCGATATGCTTTTTTGGCATACAGCGCGCGGAATCGCGGCAAATATAGTGCTCATGGATGATGTGTGGGTGCAGCATACACATATGAAATTTACGTACGCTATACAGATACTGCGCGGCCTAAATTATTTTAAGACTCACCATATCTAATTGGTGCGATCTAAGAATCCTGGGTATTGAGCCAAAACGCCTAAAGACGCATTATGCTTACGATTTTAGCATAGGCAAGCCGATTTTTCTAAGATAAAATTTAAAGGCTGGCAGCGTAAAATTTTTTAAAATTTCTAAGCAGCAATGCGAAATTTTCAAAAGTTTTCTAGGGCACGGCAAGATGCTTGTCGCGGGTTTGGTATGCAACAAAATATTTTACACACTAGATTATCGCCCTGATAAATTACCATTGCAGAGGCTGTAGGTGCTTAAGACCTCAATGATTAAATACGTTTTAGTCCTATTATAAATACTATAGCCGTGGACAGTCATATAGACGTGTGAGTAAAAATTGAGGCAAGCCAGCCATAAAAATAATCTTGCAAGTAAAATTTTAATTTGCCTTTTTAAAATTCCGCTCAAAGTTCCGTTTAAAATTTTATTCAAAAATTTTGCTTGGGATTTTGATAGGAATTTTGCAAAAATTCGCCGGAAATTTCACAGCTATTATCAAAAATTAAAATTTTATCCCTCGCTTTTTGCTATAATTATTTTTAAAATTTAAAAGGAGCAAAAATGAAAATTTTAGCGTCGATTGCCGCACTAATCGTAGCAGCCTACTTGCTCGCGCAGATATTTTTCCCGCAAGGGGTCTCGTTTGTCGGATGCGGTGTCGGTAGGGCTAATTCGTGCGAAGACTATGGAGCATATTTGCTTGAGGAGCGAGATTATGAGGCGGCAAAAAGCCGTTTGAAAAAGCTTGTGAAGCAGGGCTGGAAAATAGCTGTGCTATCGCGGGGGATTTGTATTACGACGAGCAAAATTTATATAAAACTACAAAAGATAAGGGCAAGTCCGCGCGGTTTTATTCCAAAGCGTGCGAGCTGGGAGCTGCCAAAGCTTGCTACAACGCCGCGATAATCTCTTATAAAAATGCCGATAAGAAAAATACGTTCGCATTTTTTGCCAAATCATGCGATTTGGGATTAGGCGAGGGCTGCTTGAACGCTGCGGTTGCTAGCTACGAAGAAAAAGACTATCAGGGCGCTCTTAAGTTTTTCCTCAAATCTTGCGATGCCGCTTTGGCAGAGGGATGCCAAAGGGTCGGGCTAGTGTATTCAAAGAAGGAATTTGGCGAGCCGGATCTGGATAAGGCGATGATCTACTACGACAAGGCCTGCAAGCTGGGAGCTGAGTTTAGCTGCAATGTAGTAGCCGCGATGAATAAAATAAATGCAAGCGAGGCTAATGCGACTAAATAGATGGCAGGGCTAGCTAGATAATACCGGCGAGATCGAAATTAGTATAGAAATTTTGCGGAGCTTTATGGGATTTTATGAAATTCTGTGGAATTTTATTTCTAAATTTTATTGCTGAAATTCCGCATATTGCGATAATATCGATAGATAGTGGTTTTAAAATTTCAGTATTTTGGAAGTTTAGAATTTAATCTATGCTGGGGATTTTATTGACATAATTTTAATTTGTCATAGACTTACCCATCGCGATATAGGGATTTCATCATAATCATGGTGCTAAATTATATATCGTTGAAGGAGAAAAAAATTGCGCAAACTAGCGAGTAGCTATGCAATCACAGCTGATATGGCGAAAATATCCGAAGAAGATCGCACGAGGTAATCAATCTGCGAAGTAAGTAAAATCAATTATCAAGTGGATGGAATCTATCAATAAACAAGTAAAATTATTCATCGCAAAGCAAGCAAAATCGATCTGTAAATGGGCAGATCAAGCTTAAAACTAACTCGAAGTAGCCTGTAAATAAACCAAATTGTAAGCAAGATAAATTTTAAGTAGGCATATTGTAAGAAAGTAAAATTTTAGATGAGATAAGTGGGATAAATCGATTTCAAATCACCGTAGAAGTTGGATGAGGATTTTAATTTTAAAGCCCCATTTTTCCGGGATTTAAGATGTTTTTTGGATCGAACGCCCTTTTGATTGCGCGAAATAGCTCCATTTCTGCTGCGCTAAAAGCTAGTGGCATAAATTCTGCTTTGCTTAGCCCGATGCCGTGCTCGCCGCTGAGCGTACCGCCAAGACCAACTGCAGCTTTGAAAATTTCGGTGATTGCGTCATGTCCGCGTCGCACTTGAGCTTCATCTTTTTTGTCGGCGACCATAACGTTGGTGTGGACGTTGCCATCGCCCGTGTGCCCGAAGCAGGGCACGCGCACACCGTATTTATCGCCGATGCGCGCGATACGGCGCAGTAGCTCGGGCAGCTGCGAGCGCGGGACGGTGATGTCCTCATTTAGCTTAAGCGTGCCGTAGATATTGATCGCCTGCGAACAGTTGCGTCTCGCAAACCAAATGCCCGCACGCTCCTCTTCGCTTTCTGCGATGCGAAAGTCGCTCGCGCCGTTTTGAACGAAAATTTCTTTTATGAGCGCGAGCTCCTCCAAAAGCACCGCTTCTAAATTGCCGTCGGTTTCGCAGATCAAAATCGCGCCCGCACCCTTCGGCAAGCCCTTGTGAAATTTCTCCTCGACCGCGGCTATGCACAGCGCGTCTAAAAATTCCATCGCCACGGGCGTGATACCGGCAGCCATCGTCTTATACACGGCATTCATTGCTGCATCTACGCTAGGAAAGACGCCCATCGCAGTCTTTTTAAGCTTTGGCATCGGGATTAGTTTGAGCGTGATTTCGGTGATGATGGCAAGCGCACCTTCGCTTGCGATTAAAATTCCTGCCACGTTGAAGCCTGCGACATCTTTGATAGTGCGTTTGCCCGCTCGGATCACCTCTCCATTAGGCAGTACCGCACGCAGTGCCATTACGTAGTCTTTGGTGATGCCGTATTTTGCGGCGCGCATACCGCCGGAGTTTTCGGCGACATTGCCTCCTAGCGTGGAATAATCCTGGCTTGCGGGATCGGGCGGATAAAAAAGCCCGCGCGCTGCGGCTGCTTTTTGCAGATCGATATTTATGCAGCCGGGTTGGACTACGGCGAGTAGATTTTGCATGTCGATTTCTAGAATTTTATTCATATGTTTTTCAAATGCCAAAATCACTCCGCCGTTTGCGGCTAAAGATCCACCAGTAAAACCGCTACCTGCGCCTCTTGGAACTACAGGGATTAAATTTTCGTTGCAGAATTTTAAAATTTGACTGACATCGTCCTCACTTCGCGGGAAAAGCACGCCGTCCGGCAGGCAGCGTCTTTTCGTCGCGTCGTAGCAGTATGCTGTGCGATGAGCCTCGTCAAAATAGGCGTTATCCGCGCCTAATAGATTTGTAAAAAACGCTCGCGCGGCGCTATTCATCGCCATCTAAGCCCAGCAAATAGCGGTAGTGCTTGTCGTAATCGCTGATCGGGCCATTAGTAAAGTCCCAAATGACGGTCTTTATCTCGCCCACGCGTGAGTAAAACGGCAGCTGATAATAAGCTACGCTGCCGCTAGCAAACGTACGCAAAGGCTTGAAACTACCGCAGTCGGCAAATACGCCTTGTTTATCCATCGCGATAAAAATCAGTCCGGCGCTGTTTTGCGCGCAAATTTTACGAAAATCGTCACGGCTGGGATTTGGCTTGCGGTTGTAGCTAAGATAGGCGCCGCCAAGATCTGGGTGGATAAAATTTATATTTGGAAAAGCTTTGATAACCTGCTCGTAAATTTCGGCGTTAGGCGCGACGATTATGGCGCGGTCATAGAGGAAATTTAAGATCACTTTATCGCCGCTTGAGGGTAAAATTTTAGGCAGTGGCAGCGCCTCTTGAGCTAACATATCAAAGACCTCAAATCGCACCTTTGCCTTGCCTGCGCTTTTTTGCGTCACGACTGCGCGCGCGATGATGGAGCTCGCGCCGCTACCGAAATTATGCATCACTACTCCGCTGCTGCCTACGGCAATCGTAGGGCTATCTGTGATCTCGCCCGAACCATCCTTTACACTAAGTAGGGCGGTTTCGTATCGCGGCATGTTAAATTCCGCCCCTATCGCCGCGCTTAAAAATAGACCTAAAATAAGTAAAGCTTTTTTCAAAATTCTGCTCCTGAATAAAATTTCGGCTAATTATACATAAAACTTTGAAATTAGCGATAAAATTCCGCGGTATTTACGAAATATAAGCGTTTTTTCGTTACAATCCCGCCTTAAAATAATATTTCAAAGCGGTTTTATATGACTAGAATTTTTATATTGCTTTTTCTGTGGATAGGCGTAGTTTTTGCGAACAACCCCAGCGTAGAGAAGTTTGCCTGGCCAGATGGCGTGAGTCTGCTGCAATTTATGGAAACCGCGGGCATCCCCGCATCGGTGTATTATGACCTGGATAAAGAGGATCAGGAGCTTGCCGCTGAGGTGCGCGCGGGCGTGGAGTGTCAAATTTTGCGTGATCCAGCAGGTCGCGTCTCCCAGCTGTTAATCCCCGTCAGTGAGGAGCTTCAGATCCATATATACCGCGATAAATTCGGCACTTTTAGATTCGTTTATACTCCGATAGTTTATGAGGAAAACAGCTACTCTTTAGGAATTCAGATCGAAAGCTCGCCCTATCAAGACATCATCAAAGCTACGGGCAATGCGGCTTTAGCGAATGAGTTTATGCTTGTTTTTAAAAACGAGGTAAATTTTAAAAAGCTGCAAAAGGGCGATCGGCTCGTGATCCTATACGAGCAAAAAACGCGCCTTGGCAAGCCTTTTGGCGGAGTAAATATCACCGCAGGAATGATCGAGGAAAATAAAAAGCCCAAATCGCTATATTTTTTCGACGATAAATACTACGACCGAAGCGGTAAAAAGGTCGAATCTTTTCTGCTAATCACGCCGCTTGTTTATACTAGAATTTCATCCTATTTTACCCCTAAAAGATTTCATCCGATTTTAAAGCGTTACCGCGCGCACTTAGGCGTGGATTATGCAGCTCCCAAAGGCACTAGGGTAAATGCCGCAGGAGCGGGCAAGATTAGCTTTGTAGGGCGTAAAAACGGCTACGGCAACACTGTCGAAATCAACCACGGAGGCGGTATCAGCACGCTTTATGCACATCTTAGCGGCTTTGCTAGCGGCACAAAAGCAGGCGTTAGTGTCAAGCAAGGTCAGTTAATCGCCTACGTGGGCTCGACCGGGCTTAGTTCGGGACCGCATCTGCACTTCGGACTTTATAAAAATAAGCAGGCGATAGATCCCCTTAAAGTAGTCAAGATTGAAAAAACTAACGTTATAAGCGCCGAGGAGCTTAAATTTAAAGCTCTCGTCAAAGATATGGATGCTAGAATGGCTGCGGCTAAAGACGGCTCGAAAAACCCGGCTAAATTTGAAAACTACGAGTCGCTTATCACGATAAATTAAGGCTGAAAATGGAAAATAAAGAGCAGCTGGACGACGTCGAGGAAGCCAAAGCGCTTCTTGATGCGCACTTGGACGATACGCTTGAGCATGAGCTGAGCGCCGCCGATCTTACGGAGCATTTAAAAACTCTAAAAAAGCATGACGAAGAAAAATACGTAGAATTTCTAAAAAAGCTAGATCCTGAGGATCTTGCCGATGCTGCGCTTGAGATGCCCGAGCATATGCTCGAAGATGTCATCGAAACTCTGCCTCACGAAAAGATCGTCAAAGCGATCGAGGAGCTCGAAAGCGACGATCAGGCGGAGCTTTTGCAAAATATCGGCGAAATCGACGAGGACAAGGCCGAGCAGATTTTCTATGGGCTTGACGAGGACGATCGCCACGATATTCTTACTATCTCCAAATATAGCGAAGATGAGGCGGGCGCGTATATGCAGACCGAGGTCTTTAGCGCGAGGCAGGATCAGACTCTGGGGCAGGCGGTCGAGATGCTTCGCGTTATGCGCGAAAAGGACGAGATCGAAAACGTCTTTCAGCTCTTTGTACTTGATAAAAAAGGGCATCTGCTTACTACCTTTTCGACGTCCGATCTGATTTTATACGATTTTTCACTTACGCTGGAAGAAATTTCACAAAAATTCGGCGCCGAAAATAAAATCCACTTCGCCACCGATACCGATAAGATCGATGACGTGATCAAGGACTTTGAAGAATTCGATCTTAACGTCATTCCCGTAGTCGATGCTAACGGCGTGCTCATCGGGCGTATCACCGCCGACGATATCCACGATCTCATCCAAGAGCGCGCCACCGAGCAAATTTACAACCTCGCGGGCGTCGATGACGAAGCGGAGGACGATGAGACTACGATCTTTAAGGCGGGCCGCGCGCGCGCTGTGTGGCTAGCGGTAAATTTATGCACGGCGATCGTAAGCTCCACGATCATCGGGCTTTTTGACGCCACTATCGAAAAGCTGGTCGCACTCGCCGTGCTTATGCCGATAGTCGCCTCCATGGGCGGTAACACCGGCACGCAGGCGCTTACCGTAACCGTGCGCCGCCTAGCCTTGGGCGAGATAGCGTTTAAAGACAAAAAGCAGGTTCTCTTTCGCGAGATCACGATCGCTTTTATAAACGGCCTCATTTTTGCCACGCTGATGGGGTTTGTGGCGTATTTTTGGTTCGGCATTAAGCTTTTGGGGCTGGTGATTGCGATGTCAATGGTGTTAAATTTAACTCTTGCGGGGCTTTTCGGCGCCGTCATTCCGATCACGCTTAAAAAATTAAATATCGACCCCGCCGTCGGCAGTTCCGTGTTGCTTACCACGGTAACGGATATCGTTGGATTTTTTAGCTTTTTAGGACTTGCGACATGGATACTACTATAAAAAATTTTAAAATTTCCGAGCTTAAAAGCTCGAATTTCGTTAAACCCTTTCGCTTAAATTTCGAAATGGACGGCGTGGCGCGCGCGTGGGACTGCGTCAAGGTGCACGATAGCGTCTCGATTTTGCTTTATCATACGCAGCGCGACGCGCTTTTGCTCGTCAAGCAGTTTCGCCCCAGCGTGTGGTTTTATCAAGAGGAAGGCTTAATAAATTCGCCCGAGAAGGGCTACACCTATGAGCTTTGCGCGGGCATTTTGGACAAGGGTATCAGCGAGGAGCAAACGGCGATCGAAGAGGTGCTCGAAGAGACGGGATATGCCGTGAAGGATCTGAAATTTATCACGAGCTACTACAGCGCCCTGGGCTTTGCGGCGAACCGTCAAATTTTATACTTCGCGTGCATCGACGAATCGATGAAGATCGGTAGCGGCGGCGGCGTGGACGGCGAGAAGATCGAGCTTTTCTACCTGCCTGCGGCCAAGGCGCGGGAGTTTATGTTTGACGAAAAGATCGTGCGCGCGCCGGGGCTGATCCTAGCATTTCAGTGGTTTTTGAGCGAGTTTAAAGCTTAGCGGCGAGACGGAATTTCGCGTGCTGCTGCGCGCTTTTGCGTCTCGGCTTTAAATTTAAAGGACGGCGATGAGGGTTTTACTTAGGCTGTGCGTTATCGCGGCGTGTCTTTATGCAGCGATCGCGGCGGGACTTTATATCTTTCAGGGGCGGCTGATATTTTTGGGCGAGCCGCTAGATAAAAACTTCAAATTCAGTTTTGAAAATTCCGAATTTGCAGGAGTTGTGAATGTGCACGAGAGCGGCGCGCATTTAGATATGCAGGCGTCTGCTACGCAAAATGGCGCGGAGACAAATGGCGCCGCAGACGAAGGCGCTTCCGCAGCGAGCGGCACGAAAGAAGGCGGAGCCGCAGCGGACGAGATCAAAAGCGAAGGCGCTCAAACTAGCGCCGAGTGCGTCGGCGAAAATACCGCTCGAGACGCCGTTACGGGCAATAACGCAAACGTCGCTGCGATAAAATTTCAAGAGATCAATATCCCGTTTGAGGGCGAGCTGATAAACGGGCTGAAATTTAGTGCGGCAGAGCCTAAAGGCGCGATTTTATTCTTTCACGGCAACTTCGGCGACGTGAGCGTCTGGGGTGCATACGGCGCGGATTTTGCGGCTTTGGGATACGATTTTTATATTTTCGATTACCCGGGCTACGGCAAATCGGACGGCAAAATTTCATCGCAGGATCAGCTTTTTGCGAGTGCGGATGCGATGAGCCGCTACGTTTTAGCGCAGCATTCGCCAAGGAAGCTCGCGATGATCGGCTACTCGATCGGAAGCGGCATCGCGGCACAGCAGGCTGCGAAGTGGGACGCGGCACAGCTGATTTTGCTCGCGCCCTATTTTAGCTTCGAGCGGCTCGCGCACGAAAAAATCCCCTTCGTGCCGAAATTTTTGATCCGCTACAAGATTTCTACTGCGGAATTTTTGCACGCGGCACGCAGCACGCAGATCACGCTCATCCACGGAGCCGCAGATGAGCTGATACCGGTGCAGCACTGCCGCGATCTTGCGGGGTCTCTTAAGGCGGGCGATCTATTTTATGAAATACCAGACGCGCGGCATAACGGACTGCTGGCAATGCCCGATATTTGGGAAATTTTAAAAGAGAGGCTGCGCTAATCTAGCGGAGCTCGGCGTAAAATTCCATGCAAAAATTCGACCGCTAAATTTTAAAATTTTACGTAAAATTCCGCGCGGGCTAGGTCGTCGTAAAATCGCATGAAATTTTATAGCGGCAAAACACGGCGCCAAAAACAGGGGCGCAATTTCAAATCAAAATTTGCGCACCGTTAGTGTAAATATAGAGCCAATTTTGTAGCGTTAAATTCTTTTTAGCGCATAGGTGCTGAAAATTTTAAACTAAAATTTGCGCTAGACTGCAACGCCGTATGTTTTAGCCGCGATAAAATTCTGTGAAATTTTATCTCCGCAGCCGTTTATAAATTTCAAGTCTAAATTTTATATTTGCGCCCTGACGGCGCCATATTTTAGCCGCGTAGAATTTTGCCGCATAAAATACTGCCTAACAAAATTCTGCTGCGTAGATTTCAATTCACCGCGCTCAAATTTTATCCGCCGCTCTGAAATTTATACCGCCGCGTCTAAATTTCTCCAGCCCGCCGCGCTTTACCGAAATTTATATTTAGTTGTTGTAAAATGCGTTTTTAAAAGGATTTTAGCGGTTTGTGATATGAGTATTTTAGAGTTTACAGAGTGCGTGGGCATCGCTTCGGCGGCGCTTAGCGGGTTTTTATTCGGCGTAAAGAAGGGCTGCGATTGGCTTGGGATCTTTATCGCGGCGTTTTTGACGGCGCTTGGCGGCGGGATCATGCGCGATACCTTAGTAAGCCGCGAAATCTACTCGTTTACGCACTATGCGCCCGTAACGATCGTGCTTGCAGTAAGCGCCGTAGCCATTTTTGCCAAGCTTTACGAAAACCGCGATTTGGAGGGTAAATTTTTATTTATTCTAACCGATGCGATCGACGTCGTAAGCTTTTCGATCGTCGGAGCGATGGTCGCGCTAAGCTACAATCACAACGTTTTTGGCGTGGTGCTAATCGCATTTTGCAACGGCGTGGGCGGCGGCATTTTGCGCGACGTACTGCTGAATGAAGTGCCGTGGTTTTTGCATACGGGGCTTTATGGCACGATAAGCATGGGCGTGGGCTTGATATATTTCGTGCTTGATGGATTGGGGCTTAGCGGCGCCTTTTCGGTGCTTATTTTGCTAGTTTTAGGGGTTGCGTTTCGCATGATGGCTTATTACAAATCTTGGCATCTGCCTAAAGTGGAGTATAAAAAATGAACTATTTGATGGATAATTTCGCGCGCGTAAACGTAGCGCTAGTAAGAGGCGAGGGCTCGATAGTCTATGACGAAGCGGGCAAGGACTACGTGGATTTTGGCGCGGGCATCGGCGTAAACTGCCTGGGGCACGCAAACGAGATCGTGCTTGAAGCGATCGGCACGCAAGCCGCGCAGATCATCCACGGCTCAAATATCTATAGAATTCTGCCCCAAGAAGCCCTGGCTCAAAAGATTAGCGAGCTTTTAGGATACCGCACATACGCGGTGTTTTGCAACTCGGGCGCGGAGGCTAACGAAGCTGCGATCAAAATGGCGCGCAAATACGGCACCGTAAACTTCCCTAATAAAAAATTTGAAATTCTAACTCTGCGAAATTCCTTCCACGGCCGCACGCTAGCGACGCTGCAAGCTACGGGGCAGGAGAAATTTCATCCGGAAATTTTTGCGCCCTATATGCCCGGGTTTAAATTTTTCGACGATATCGAGGATATCATCGCGCATATCGATGAAAATAGCGTCGCCGTGATGATAGAGCTAGTCCAGGGCGAGGGAGGTATCAAGCCTCTGGATAAAGCTAGCGTGCAAAAGCTGGCGGCTGTTTTGAAAGAGAAAAAGCTGCTTTTGATCACCGACGAGGTGCAGTGCGGCGTATATCGCACGGGCGAGTTTGCGACGTCGCAAATTTACGACATCCGCCCCGACATCATCACCTTTGCCAAAGGTCTTGCGGGCGGCGTGCCGATCGGCGCGTGCGTGGCGCAGCAAAACATTTTCGCTCCGGGAGAGCACGGCAGCACCTTCGGCGGTAACTTTTTGGCGACCTCTACGGCGCTTGCGGTGCTTTCGCAACTTCAGTTTTTAAAAGCGAGCGGTAAGCTTGATAAGACTATAAAAAGATTTATCAAAAAACTAGACGGGCTCGCCGCAGACTATCCTAGCCTGATCGAAAAGCGCGTGGGGCTCGGTCTGATGCAAGGCCTCGTGCTGCGCGATGAAAAAAATCTGGGCGAGATCTTTAACAAAGCCCTGCAAAACGGACTTTTGATCCTAAAATCCGGCAAGCGCACCCTTAGATTTTTGCCTGCGCTAAATATCAAAAAACCGGAGATCAAAGAGGGCTTCGCGCGCCTACGCAAGAGCCTGGACGAGATAGTGCGGGCGTGAAATTTAGCGATTTTTTTGAGGGCTGGCTAAACGAGAGCTACTACGCAAATGCCGCTAAAATCGGCAAGAGCGGCGATTTTTACACCGCCGTGAGCGTAGGAAGCTTCTTTGGGATCTGCATCGCGCGCGAAATTTTACGCCTAAGCGCGGATTTTGGCGCGAAGCAAGAGTTAAGCTTAGACGCGGCGGCAAGCCCAATTGCATCGCGGCAAAATTTTGCGGCGGCGTGCGAGCTAAATTTAGATGCTGTGCTCGCAGAAAAATCGCAAAATAACGCTAAAATCGCTATCGTAGAGATAGGATCGCACGACGGGCGACTGCTTTGCGACATAGTGCAAGCTATCTTTACGCTGGGCGGTGCGGCGGCGCTTGATAAATTTAGCTTCGCGATTATCGAGCCGCACGAGCGCCTGCGCGAGCTGCAGCGGGCGAGCTTTGCGGAGAGCTTCGGCGGCGAAATCGCGCTAAAGCACTTCGCAAGCGCGCGCGAGGCGAAATTTAAAGATGCGATCTTTGTGGCAAATGAGCTTTTCGACGCCTTTAAATGCGAGGCGGTGGACGGCGAAAATATGCTTTTTATCGAAAGCGGTGCGGCAAAATTTGCTCCCATAAAAGAAAGTGAAATTTTGACCCTCGCGCGCAGATTCGGCATCTCGCGCGGCGAAATCCCGATCGGATGCTTTCGCTTTGCGCGCGAAATTTGCGCCAGCGCGCAGCGGTTTTATTTCATCGCCTTTGATTACGGACAGATGGGCTCTAGCGGCGATTTTAGCCTGCGGATTTACCGAAATCACGAGGTTTTTAGCTTCTTTGAGGTGCAAAACTTGAGCGATTTTTACGGCAAAAGCGATCTTACCTACGACGTAAATTTTGAAATTTTACGTGCGGCGTTTGAGGACGCGGGCGCCGTGACGGCGGATTTTAAAAGACAGATCGCGGCTTTGATAGACTTCGGCGCGGTCCAGCTTTTAGAGCTTTTTATGCAAAAAAGCGGAGAGAAGGGCTACCTAAATGCGCTTTTGCAGTTCAATCACCTGCGCGCTGAGTTTGGCGAAAAGTTTAAGATGATAAAATTTAAAAAGGGGCTTTGATGAAAGCTTTTATCGATTGCGACTGCGAAATTTTGCAAAGGACGCTGGAGCTGTTTTTGAAGGATCGCGCTACAAGTGCGCAGGATTGCGACTTTGTGATAAGCGATGAGCCACAAAGCTCGGCAAAACCGCTATTTTTGATCGGCGAGGGCGGAGATCTGACGCTACCGTTTTCAAAGAGTGCCTTGCTATCGAAGCTGGAGGATTTTCAAGGCTCGCTAAAGCGGGATTTTAGCGAATATGACGCGGCGGAAGAGGAAATTTGCGCTCTATTTGATGAGTTTAAGGCAAGAATCATCGAAATTTTAAGAAGGCAAAATGGCTAAATTTTCCAAACCCGCCGGCGCGCTCTTTACGCAAATCTCAAGCGGCATTTATAGGGGCAAAAAGCTCGCTCTGCCCGCGTTTTCGAGTACGCGCAGCACGAAAAGCATCGTAAAGGGCTCGTTTTTCGATACTTGGCGGGCGGAGTTGCGCGGCGCGGCGTTTATCGAGTGCTTCGGCGGTAGCGGCGCGATGGCGCTTGAAGCGCTAAGTAACGGCGCAAAAAACGTTTATGCGATCGAAAAGGATGTCGCCGCGCATAAGATAATGCGGAAAAATTTCGAGTTTTTTGGGCTCGGCGCAAACGCGATTTTGGGTGATTGTTTCGAGCGACTACCCGAAATTTTGCACGAGCTGCAAGCGGATATGAACGGACGCTCGGGCGCGAATTCGCTAAATTTAAGCGGCAAAAATTTAGACAAAAACCATGCCGCCACCTACCGCAAAAATTTAGACGGCGAAAAAGACGGCTGTCGCAAAAGCTTTAGTGGCGTAGAGCAGGGCGAGAACCCATACTGCGGCACGCAAAGCGTAGAAGTGGAAGACGGCACGCAAAGCGGCGTGAAAGATTTTGCAAAATGCGGTACGCAAAACAGCGTGTCTTACGGCACGCAAAATGGCGCGCAGGGCGGCGCAAATGATGATTGCGCAGGCGAGGGTTTTGGCGATTGTGCCCAGATTAACGATTATGCGGGCGCTTCTAGTATAAAATATCGTGCGAATTCGCTAACTACGGATGCCGCGAGCTTTGGCGAAAAGGTTGACGATAACTGCGCTTCTCAATACGACGCGAGCGGCACCGAGACCGCTAATTGCAACTTAAATTTAAGCTCAAAATGCAGCGAGAGCTCTAATTTTGACGCAAATCGCGGTGCGGGCTTAGGCGCGAGCTGCGAAGAGAAAGAAATCTTAAATTTAGGCGAAAATTTTGATTCTAGCTGCAGAAAAAGTTTACATTCAAGCGCAAATTTCGTCTATGATTCAAGAAAAAATTCCACTGCGAATTCTGACGGCAATTTTGGCGCTAGTTGCGAAGAAAATTCGCGCCCAAACGTAAATTTAACCCGTGGTTCAGGAAAAAATTTCGCCACCAACTCCCGTGAAAATTTAGCATGCGGTTTAGGCGAAAGCTCTACCGCAAACGATTTAGGCAAATGTTCTGCTGCAAATTCTAGCGAAAGCCATACCGTAAATTCTAGTGAAAATTCCGTCTCCGATCCCGCGCGCAGAGTGTTTGTCTATCTAGATCCGCCGTTTGCGATCAGGCAGGGCTTTGGCGAGATTTACGAGCGGGTGCTGGCGCTGATAGCGCGCCTAGGCTCCGTGCGGTGCGAGCTGCCAATCGCGATCGAGCATATGAGCGAGCTTGAGCTGCCGCCTAAAATCGGCGATTTCGCGCTGCTTAAATCGCGCAAATTCGGCGCTACGACGATGAGCTACTACGTAAAATGAAAAGCTTAAAGCAAATTTTAGATTATTACGCCGATTTGAAAAATTGCGACGCGGATCTTTTCGGCGCGCCCGATCCGCTGCAGGTCGCAAAGGGACATCGAAACGACGTCGTAGCGCTCATCTGCGCGCTGTTTGCTTACGGTAACGCGGCTCAAATTTTAAAATTTCTCCACTCGCTTGATTTTTCGCTTTTAGACGGGAGCGATGAGCGCATTAGCGCGGAGCTTGCGGGCAAAAAATATAGATTTCAAAGCCCGCGCGACGTCGCTGAAATTTTTATAACTTTAAAGCGGCTTAAAAATAGCCTTAGCATCGAGGAGAGCGTGCTTCGCGGCATGCAAAAAAACGGACGGATCGAGGATGGGATAAATTTTTTAATCGGCGAGATTTACAGATTAAACCCCTACCGCAGCCCGGGATATGAGTTTTTTTTCGGGCGCGGCTTCGCGCAAAAGCCCACGTCTCCGTACAAGCGCTACAATCTCTTCCTGCGCTGGGCGGTGCGCGACAGCGACATCGATCTGGGGCTGTATAGAAAGATCGAAAAATCGCGCCTCCTCATCCCGCTCGATACCCATACGCATAAAGTTTCGCTTAAGCTTGGGCTGATCGATCGCAAGAGTTACGATTTTGAGGCGGTTTTGCAGCTTACGCAAAGCTTAAGGCGCTTCGATCCGAGCGATCCCATCAAATACGACTTCGCGCTGTATCGCCTCGGACAGAGCGGCGAGATAGATAAAATTTTACCCGAACTGGGCGCAAATTTAAACAAAACCGCGGAGTAAGTCGGCGGAATTTTACCTAACACGAGCTATGAAATTTTATGAAGCTTTAGTGCGGGTGTGTGACGGAATTTTGCGCTGTTTTGCTACCGCATAAGTAGGGCCGGCTTTATGGATTTTGCCGTACGCCTTGAGTGCGGCGCGCCGAAATTTTATAGAATTTTGGTAAAAGATCACTTCATAAATTTCTGCAAATTTCACGGATAGATGCGCGAAATTTATAGGGCTATCTTGTAGAATTTGGGTAAAATTCCACAGCCTTGTGTTATTAAAATTTTATGAAATTTTGCAGCTCGCGCACGACGCGATAAATTGCATGGAGCTAAAACGGCAATCGCGCGGTAAATTTCATAAAATTTAAGCAGGAGCCGTGCGGCAAAATCCGATATAATTCCGTGGAATTTTATAAAATTGCATGGAATTCTAGCAGGCGCTCGTATGCACTTTGCGGTGCATGAGCGGTTTGCGATCGTAATTGCGCGGAATTCTGGCAGGCGTTCATAGCGTGTGCCTGTGTGATTTGAGAAAAGGATAAAAATGGAGCTTGAACTTTGGCAGTTTGCGGTGCTTTTTGCGGCGGCGTTTTTCGGCGGATTTATCGACTCGATCGCAGGCGGCGGCGGGCTGATCTCGCTGCCTGCGCTGCTTGCCGTGGGCGTTCCGCCGCATGTAGCGATCGCCACAAATAGATTTCAAGGCAGTTTCGGAAGCTTCACCGCCGCTTTAAATTTCATCCGCAAGGGCTATGTCGATGCGGCGGAGATCTTGCGCGGCGTGATTTTTACGTTCGTAGGCGGACTCATCGGCGCTTATGTCCTGCTCCTAATCGATGCGAAATTCCTAAACTATCTCATTCCGATCCTGCTGCTGGCGCTTTTCTTTTATATGATTTTTTCGCCGAACCTAGGCGAAGCGCCCGCCAAACCCAAGATGTCAAAAAAGAGCTTTTACGCGATTTTCGGGCTTATTTTGGGGTTTTACGACGGATTTTTCGGCCCTGGTACGGGCTCGTTTTGGACGTTTGCACTCGTGGGAATTTTAGGGCTATATATGAAAAAGGCGGTCGCACACACGAAGGTTTTAAATTTCACCTCAAACATCGTCTCTTTGGGCGTTTTTATCATCGGCGGGCAGATTTTATGGCTCGTCGGAGCGGTGATGGCGGTCGGACAGATCGCGGGCAGCTTCGCAGGCTCAAGCTTGGTGATGCGGTGCGACGTAAAATTCGTGCGCAAGATGCTTCTGTTCGTCGTTGCCGCCACGATTTTAAAGCTACTTTACGGACTGATTGCAAATTGATTACAGATTGATTGAGGACCAATCTCGGGCTAATCTCAAGCCAAAATCATAGAATTTTATACAGGATTTCGTATAAAATTTCGCGTAAAATTTTATGAGCCCTCGTCGATATGTTACGACAGCGCCGCCTTACCGCCACGATAGTGCCGATTTTACTGCTACGGTGTCGATTTTGCCGCAGTGTCGCACCAAATTTACTGCGACACTGCAAATTTTAATTGTAGTGTCGATTTTATCATAGCTTCCGTATCTATTGTGCTGCGACGGGAGCCTAGCTTGTTGCTGGAATAACGCGCGGATATTGTCGTAACGTCGCACCGAACTTATTGCAGTAGCGCAGATCTTGCTGTAGTGTCGCGCCAGTCTCGCTTCGATGGCACTAATTTCCCGCTGCTGCGATGTTGGTTCTATTGCCGTTGTGTCGGAAGCCTCGCTTGTCGCGAGGTCTTTGATTTTATTTTTTCGATATCGCTGATTTTGCTCTGCGACATCGACGACTTCGTTACCGCGCTTGCTACTGCGAGGATTTTAATTGCGTTGTGCGGTGCCCACTGATTTTTATGACGGCGCTGTTTTTTCTGCTGCGATGGTGGCGATTTTGGCGCTGCTTTTACCGCCCCGCCGTCCGTATCACTACCGTGGGTGGCTTGATTTTGCTGTCGCGACATTGATGGTCTTGATGGTGCAAGGATTTGATTTGCTGCCGCAACGATGCCGATGAAGTTCCGTCCATCCGCATCGATTAAATTTAGCCGCACTGTCCGTATCTATTTCGTCGTATCGCCATGCATTCATTCGGTGCCGTCGATAGAGTCGTCGTATTGCCGAGCGCACAATGCTATCGTGCCCGTGCTATGAAATTTTATATGTTTATGCCCACAAAATTTTAAAATACCGCTCCATAGATCATTTCGCCGTGCCGCCCGTACGTACTACCAAATCCACTCGCAGCGATTAAATTTAGCCGCACCGCTGCGCCTGCCGTTTCACTCTGATATCGTAGGCGAAATTTTGCCTATCCATGCCATTTAAATTTGCCGTATCGCTACGTATCTGTTTCGCCTCGCCCGCCGAAATTTAGCAACCTCTCGCGTCAATTAAATTTCATCATACCCGCCGCATCCACGCCCGCCCGCAAAATTCCGCCGCCTAAAACAAAGTTAAAATATTTTGCGATAAAATGGGCAAAATTTTTCACAAAGGATTTACTATGCAGATCATCTCGACTCCCGATGCGGCGCAGGCCATCGGGCCGTACTCTCAGGCGATCAAGACGGGCGGACTCATCTTTACCTCGGGGCAGATCGCGCTTAAGCCGGACGGCGAGTTCGTCGCGGGCGGCGTGGAGGCGCAGAGCAGGCAGGTTTTGCAAAACCTCGCCGCGATCCTGAAAGAAGCAGGCGCGACTCTGCAAGATGCCGTCAAAACGACGATTTTCCTAGCCGATATGGGCGATTTTGCCGCGGTGAACGAGATATACGCGGCGGCGTTCGGCGAGCACAAGCCCGCTCGCAGCACGGTGCAGGTCGCCAAACTCCCCAAAGGCGCGCTTGTGGAGATCGAAGTAATAGCGCTGGCTAGGGCCTAGCGCTAAATTTAGATCACTAGAACTCTGCCGGTTCGCGTTTACGGTTAAAATTTGGACGCGGGCTGCTCGAAATTTTAAACGGCTAGCTTTGGTTTTGAAGCTGCGCGCTTTTAAATTTAGATTTTCAAAGCCGCGCCAAATGCTCGCGGGTTTATGCAAACAGTGCGTCTGGTGCGCTAAGGCATTAAAATTTCTCACTCAAAATGGGATAAAAATAATAGAAAAACTTATTCAAAAATCTAAAAATATCATGGCCGTGGGGCGCAGCGACATAGAGCCCGCATGGATCGCGCAGGCGCAGCGGCGGCTCAGTTTCGCACTGCCTGCGAGCTACAAGCAGATGCTGCTAAGATACGCTAGCGTCAGCGCGGCGGAGACGGAGCTAAAAATGATCGCGCCGCCCGAGTTTGCGGATAGTGCCGACGCCGACATCTGTTACACGTATGAGATAAATCTCAAAAATGGGCTATTTGCCGCGGACGAACTCGTGTTTTTGCAGCTCGAGGACGAGGAGTATTATTTTAAAATTTTGCCCGCAGGCGATGGCGGCGGTATAACGGACGGCTCGCCAAACACGGCGCGCGGCAAGACGGCGGAGAGTACGAGCGGCAAAGCTGCGAGCGAGACAGTGCGCGATACGGTCGTCGCGACGGTAACCGACGGTGCGAAAAATAGGGCGCCTGGCGACGAAGCGCGCGCGGAGAGATCGCCGATGTGGCGCGCAATATGAATGCAGAAGCGTCAGATGAAACGACGTGTAAAACAGCGGGCGCAACAACAAGCGAGGCGGCAGACGACGCAGCAAGTGGAGCGACGAAAAAGATAGCGAGCGAGCGGGTAGACGACGCGCCGTGCGAATACAAAGTCTATGTGCGCGACTACGCGGAGGGCGAGGATAGGCTTTTTGCGGACGATTTTTGCGGGTTTTTGGAAAAATTTTAAGACGAAATTTAAGGCAAAATCAGGAGCGACAAATGGGACTGTTTGGCATTTTTAAAAAGGATCAATTTGACGTCGATGTGCGCCAGGACGGCATTTTCATAGGCGGCGTAAACTGCGAGTTTGATCTAGCTAAGCTTAACGAAGCCTTGGGACAGCCGCGCGTGATCAATGACGGAGAGGGCAAAAGCCGCTATTTTTGGGATGAGGCGGGGATTTTCGCCTTCGTGCGCACAGGCGAGCCCGCAGAACCGAAGCTTACCGAGATAATTTTGATGCTTGAGGTCGCAAAGGGCGTGCAGCACGAGGTTCCGCGCAAGCTCTACGGCGGCGCATTCACGCTTGAGGGCAGACCGCCGCTTGAGGCCGTGCCTGAGCAGGAGCTGCGCGGCGCATATATATTTTTGGGGCTTAGCCTAGGCAAGTTCGAAGTCTCGCTAGCTCTCGCCGATGCCGTGCAGGAGCGCATAGGCGCGATGGACTTTGCCGAGCGCTTCGCTAAGCGCGACACCGACGAGATTGCAGATATCGTGCGAGCTGCGAAAATGCCGATAGGGCGCGTCTGCATCAATCAAAAGACAAAAAAGGTAAAGCGCAAGCCGAGCGATAAATTTAAGCTTCCGCGCGCGGCCGGCGAGACGCTAGCGTTTAAAAATTTCAATTTCAAAATCGCCGTGATGAACGAGCTGATGTATGAAAAATCCCTGCTACAGCCCAAATTTGACGTGTTTGAGTACTGCGAGGAGCGCGGCATCGATCCGTATGCAGATTTTGGCGCCCTACCGCAAGCCAAAAAGTGGTTTAAGGACTATCCGGTCCCCGCAAATTTGGCGGAGCAGGTGAGCGAGCTCTATCTTGACGGCGGAAATGAAATTTATCTGCAAATCGCGCCTGATTGGGACGGCGAGGATGAGCTTTTCGATATCAAAAACATTGACGCCGCCGAGCTTGCGCAATTCAAAAACCTTAAGAAAATCGAAACGACCGGCATCGACATATCTAAAAAGGCGCGAAAAGCCTGCGCAGATGCGGGGATCACGGTAGTTGATTGAGCGCGGAAGTGGACTTTGAGCCATACAGCGCGCGGTTTTAAAAAAGCCGAAATAGGCTTTTAAACGCTTTATAAATGCGCATTCCAGCGGGCATTCGGATGCGTTTTAAAAAGCTGAAGTAGGCTTTTAAACTGCGGTCGCGCTCTTAAAAGGTCATAATTGTTACCGTGCCGCGCAAAATCCGCGTAAAATTCTACTTATATCGAGCGCTATAAATGAGCTTTTAAAGGTGGTCGGCAAGGCTTTGGCGCTTAATTTGGCGCGTGTTAAAAGCTTAGGGGCTCGTTTGCAGCATAAGAGCTGCGTCGCTGAATGCGCGAGATGAGTGCGTCGCGCGAGTAAATAATTTTCTTTTCGGCTTTTATGGAAAATTCACTGCGCAGCAAGAGAGCTAAATTTACCGCTTTTAAATTTTAAAATTTATAAAGAGCGGCGCGCGCGGCTTTTAATGTGCGATTAAATTTAGACTTCATATAGATTAAATTCTAGGCGCGGTTAAATTTGCATTTTTAATTCCGTTTGTAGCTGTATCATGTCATAAAATAGGGCAAGAGAACAGAGCACGATCAAGAGCAGATCAAATTAAAATTTCGTCTTTGGAATTTAGCCTAAATTTATGCTCGCACTTAAGAAGTGGTTTTGCGCGCTGATACCGAAAGCCTAGAAGATGTTTTAAATGCTCAAGTCGAGAAAGTATTTTGCAGGCTGGCTCGCAAGAAAGTGTTTTTTATAAGCTGATTGATGGGCTAGAAAGTGTTTTGAAAGCTAGTACCAGTGGGCTTAGAAAGTATTTTTGAGAGCCCGCACCAAAAGGGTATTTTAAAGCAGCAAGGCGTGGGCTCCTTCACAATTTTACCATGCCGCTTCGAGGCTAAATTTCATAGCCGCATAAAGCTGTCGTCGTAGCCGCCTTCTAGCTTGCGGCGCATATCCTCGCGCCATTTTGGCGTAAGCGTCGTAAGCCGGTTAAATTTTGCTAACAGCCCTTCATTGATACGCTCGCCGTAAAATAGACGGTTGAGCTCCATCACGCTCATCATAGCGGGGTCGCGCTCTACGACGTAGATCTCGTCGCCCGCGCGGCACGAGCCCGCCTCTAGCACGCGGTAGTACCAGCCGGTAAGTCCGCTGCGCGCGATCTCCGCCGTCATCTCCGCGTTGCCCCAGCGCATCGAGAGCTTGTAGCAGGGCTTGCGCGGCTGGCTTACTTGCAGTACCAGCGAGCCTATGCGGTGCACATCGCCGATGCATACGTTTTGCTCGTGTAGTCCGCTGATCGTGAGGTTTTCGCCCATTGCGCCGTAGGCTAGATTTTTAAGCCCCAAAAACCTCTCCCACGCGGCGTAATTTTGCAGCGAGTTGGCAAAAATTGCCTTTTCCTCTCCGCCGTGATGCAGCGTGTCGGCTACCGCGTCGCCCTCGAATCCAAGCTCATTTGCGTGCACTTCGCCCGCTCTGGCTTGCTTGAATATCGCCGTCTCCCAGCGTTTTTTTAGAGGCTGCGTAGCGCGCTCGTCGCCGTAAGTGCGCGGTTGCCCGGTCAGTAATGCCTTTAAAACGGGCATTTTTCGCTCCTTAAAATTTGCATCCGTTCTCCTTAGATCATAAAATTTAGGCAAGAATTTTAGCTCGAAAAGAATTTTAAAATTCTAAATTTTGAGGCGATTTTGCGCTAAATTCCAAGTGTGGGCTTGAAATTTAGCGCACGGCGTTATTTGTAGTCGTTCGCGTCGTAACTTTTGCCGTCGTTAAAGTCGCTCAAAAGCCGCACGACGACGGGGCTAAGTAGGATGATTGCGATTAGGTTTGGGATCACCATCAGTCCGTTAAACATATCGGCTAGCCCCCAGACGAGGTCGATCTTTTGCACGCTTCCGATAAATACGAATGCAACGACTAAAATTTGCAAGAGCTTGACGAATTTTGCGCCCAGGAGGTATCGCACGTTGATCTCGGCGAAATAATACCAGCCCAAAATCGTAGTAAATGCGAAGAAAAATAGGCAGATCGCCACGAAGCCGTAGCCGCCGCTGCGACCCAAAATTTGCGATGCGAAGGCTTCTTGCACCAGCGAGATGCCCGAAAATACCGCCTTGCCGTTTTCGAAGGTGACTATGTCGGTGCTGAGTACGACGAAAACGGTGATATTAAGCACGATGAAGGTATCGACGAAAACGCCCATTATGCCGAGCACGGCTTGATCTACGGGGTGTTTGACGTTTGCCGCGGCGTGTGCGTGCGGCGTCGAGCCCATGCCCGCTTCGTTTGAAAAGAGCCCGCGCGCGATGCCGTATCTCATCGCAGTGGCGATCGTAGCGCCCGTAGCGCCGCCCCAAGCAGCCGATGGATCAAACGCAGCTTTGAATATCAGCGCGATGACGGATGGAATTTTATCGAAATTTGAGCCGATGATGACGAGACCCACCAGCACGTAGCAGATCGCCATTAGTGGCACGACCTTTTCGGCTACGCGTGCGATCGCTTTGACGCCGCCGAAAAAGATGACGCAGCAGATAAGTGCTAAGGCTGCGCCGCTTGCCCACTTCGGGATTCCAAATGCACTGCTAAAGCCGTCTGAAATGGAGTTTGCCTGCACCATATTGCCCATGAAGCCCAAAGCAAAGATGATAGCTAGCGCAAAAAACGCCGCTAAAGGCTTAGCAAGGGGGCTTTTGAGTCCGCGACTGATGTAAAACGCGGGACCTCCGATCATATGTCCGCTGTCGTCCTTAGTGCGGTAAATTTGAGCCAGGCAGATCTCTGCAAAGTTCGTCGCCATGCCTAAAAACGCCGCGCACCACATCCAAAATATCGCGCCCGGTCCGCCCATAATTAACGCGGTGCTGGCGCCTACCAGGTTGCCCGTACCGACCTGTGCCGCGATTGCTGTGGCGACGGCTTGGAACGAGCTCATGCCGCTTTTGCCCGCAGCCGCGCCGTGCAGAGAGAAGTTGCCGAAAAGCTTGCGCGCGCCCATTTTAAATTTAAAAATCTGCACCAGGTGCAAGCGCGCCGTAAAATACGCGCCGGTGCCGCAAAGTAGGGCGATTAGAAAGTACGGACCCCACAAAAAGGAGTTGATCGCGTCAATTGTGGCGGTGAGTTTGTCGAGAAAATTTTGCATGTTCTTTTCCGTGAATTTAAGATGCGAAAATATATTTTAAAAACTCTTAAATTCCTATAAATCGAGGGAAATTTAAGCGAAATTTTAAAGCGTTTTTATAATTTTACTCAGCATTGAGCAAAGCGGTATGTGCCGTTTGCTCTGCATGCCAGCTTGCCAGATAAGCAGCTTAGAATTCGCGCCTTAGCTGTCGAAATTTGCAAAGCAATCAACTGAAATTTTAAGCCTTATTATTCATCACCGCCGATTTTGAAGATAAACATCTTGCAAGCGTTACAAAAGGCAGGGATCAGGCTAAAGAGGCGCCCTTTGAGGCTCCAGTGCTCGCGGTACATTTTCATCATCGCGGCCTCCCTGACGAAGCGGATACGCGCAGGCTCCCAGCTCTGCACCTCCGCGCCGCCATTGATACCCATTTTAAAGGGCGCGTTTTGCATGTATCGCATCGCGTCGTGGCGTTTAGAGTCGAATTTTCTTACCGAAAACTCGCTCATGAAGTCGCTCAGCACGTAGCCGCTAAATTTTTGCGAAAGCGCGATAAAAAATTTTTTAAATTCCTCCTTTTCAAAATACATACTCACCCCCTCCAAGATGAAGATGTAGCTCGCGCTGCCGTGCTTTGCGACCAGCTCATCCATCCACGAGGGATCTAGCATCGAGTAGGGCAGACTGAAGTTATTCTTTGCTTTGGGCAGTAGTGCGTCGCGTGCGGCGATGACATCGTGTAGGTCGAGGTCGTAAAATAGGGTGCTCGGTAGGTCTTTTTGCAATCTAAGCGGGCGAGTGTCGAGCCCCGCGCCAAGTTGCACGATGATAGGGCGGTCGAACTCCGCCGCGAGCCGCAGCGTCTCGTCGTCGAAAAATTTCGCACGTATCACGGTGCCCGTCTTGCTAAGGCGCGCATCGTTAAATTTTGCAAAATCATAATCGATCTGTTCGACCACGGCGCTTGAAAAGGGATCATTTAGGATTGGATCCGCGTCTTTGAAATCCAAGTGGCGCATATAGACATTGATTAGCAGCGTCTCGGAGACGTTATTTTTAAAATTTAACTTTTGCATGAAGTGCCTTTCTTGCGGTATTATTGCGAGCAAATACCGCTTATTTTTAATATGCATTATTATATCCTTGCTAAATAAAATTTCAATAAAATGATATGAAATTTTATTTAGAGGTAGAATTTTAAATTCGCGCCGCGGGTTTTGGCTATAATATTGCCGCGTAAAGCTCAATAAATTTTTGAAATTTTACGCGATGCAAAGCGCGGGTAAAATTTAGAATTTTAAAAGCTATAAAATTTATTAGCTCCGGCGACCCAGATGCGCAGCTATAGTGCGGATAGTAAATTTAGTCCGCACAGCTTTATTTTTGTCTAAATATTTCATTGTATAATTCTTAGCTTTTGGAGGTTATATGGAAAAATCGCGGCTGGGACTACTGCAAACCGAGGCTATCGCCACGCTTAGCGACGAGGAGCTTGCAATGTTCGAGCACCAAGTCATTAAAAAAGGCTATGTTTTTTATAGCGAGGCGCCTAAAGTTTTTATTTTTAAAAGCGGGCAGGCGAAGCTTTCGTTTTTTGAAGACGGCGAAGAATTCATCATCAACTACCTAAATAAGGACAATATTACCATTCTTAATGAAATTTGCGCGCTTGAGTTTTTAGAGGACAGCGAAATTTATACGATCGATGCGAGCGGACTAGGGGATATCTTGGCAAATCGCAGTTTTTGCGAGGCGTATATAAAAATTTTAACAGAGATAATTCTGCTGCAGCGCAAAATCACACGCTCTATACTTTTTGAAAATGCAAAAGGGCGCATCGCGAGCTTTTTGATCGAGCTTGCAAACGAGCAGAATTTTCATCAAAATGGCTACAAATACGTCTTTTTGCCCTTTTCGCTAAAGGTGCTTTCATCCTTCGTGGGGCTCAAGCGCCAAAGCGCGAGTACCGCGTTTAATGAGCTTGTAAAAGATAACGTAATTCAAAAAATCAGTCAGCACGAGTTTTTGATCCTGGACTACGACAGATTGCTTAGCTACTGTGTTTAGGCTCGGGCTAGAGTTTTTAAAGCATTTATGCGGCTTACGTTACGGCTTAAGCGCGAAATTTTGTCTAAAGTTACGGCGCAAAATTTTGCCTAGATTTACAGCATAAAATTTTTATCAAGAGCTTGGTTTTAGAATTCCATCCCGAATTTCGTTTAGGATTTCGTCTAAAATTTTAACTTATATAAAATTTGGGTTTGTGATCTCGTTTAAAATTTTAACGCGTAATTCGCTTTTGGATTTTATCCGCTATCCTAAAACGCAAAGCTTTGGAATTTTAAATTTAGCGGCAGGCTATGGAATTTAAAATTTTAAATCAAGCTGGAATTTTATGGGTTGCAATGGAATTTAAAATTTTGGATCGAACGAAATTTTACGTATCGGAATTTTTAAAATTTAAGAAATTAAAAATGCGCGGCAAAGTGCCGCGCCGTATTTTGTTTATATCGTGCTGAAGCGCGATAGATTAGTCTTTCTTTTTCATATCGTATTTATTGACCATAAATCCGACCAAGCCTACGAAAAATAGACCGCCGCAGATGTTGCCTAGCGTAACCGGGATCATATTTTTAACGATGAAATTTCCCCAGTTTATTGAATCTATTTGAGCCGCTGTTACGCCGTGAAGCGAGCTTGCAAGAGCATTTACATCGCCACCCGCAGCCGCAAGGTAGTGGCCTTTAGCGATGATGCCTTCAGTTAGGATAAACATATTTGCCACGCAGTGTTCCATCGAGCAAGCTACGAATGCGCCGATCATCCACATAATTGCAAAGAATTTACCCGATAGATTGCTCTCGCTGGTCGCAGTCCAGATAGACATACATACAAACACGTTACAAAAAATTCCGCGAATGAATAGCTCATGAAAAGGTGCGTTTATTTTGCCGGCTGCCGCAGGAATGAAGTGTTGCAAGATGTAGCCGTCATATTTAAGCGGAAGTCCTGAGTAATAATACATATACGCGATTAACGCGCCGCCTACGAAGTTAAAGCACCAAACGATAGCCCAATAGCCGATAGTTTTACCTAGCGGTAATTTGCCGTCGGCAGCAGGTACGCCCGTTAAAACCGAGCTAGTAAATAGATGCCCACCGTAAAAAACCACCATCATCAGACCGCAGCTAAAGGTAATACCGCCGATGAAATTCGATAAGCCAATAGATTGCTTTTCAGCCATTCCGACGGTCGAGTGAGCCCAGAAAATATCGCCCATAGCGATTGCAGCGCCCGCCATTATAGCTAGAAAAATTATGCTAATTAGCGGGGTATGCGCCTTGTGTTGCATCGAACTAGACACCGCTTGCGCGGTTTCTGCAGGATTTAACATTTACTCCTCCTCATTTAAATTTGAATCAATTTCTAAGATACGCTCATAAGCTTTTTGCGCACTTTTTTTTGCGCTCTCGCTTAGTCCTTCTTTAAAATCAAGGACATTATCGAGCAGGACGCTTATGCCCAAAAACAATGTCTTTGGGCAAATTTTGCGCAAATAGCTTAGAAGCACCGGCGTAGGTAGGTTATGCGTCGAGTATATGTAGTCGCGATCGTTGCTGAGGTCGAAAAATTCTATCTTATCCTCATCAAAGCCGCTCATTGCATCTACTACGATCAGAATTTCAGGGGCGAATTCCCTAAGGGCAGCAAATTCGTTTTCGGGCACATCCTGCCCATAAAAAACGCGCCAGTCTTTTAGATTCGCCTCGACTATTCGCCCCGTTTCATTGCCCACGTCATCGTCGCCACGAAGGGGATTGCCGATACAAAGCAACGCCTTTCGCATCAAAAATCCTTCCTTAGCACGAAGTATCCTTCGCGCATATTTTTTAGCAGATCTTTAAGCTCACATTCGCAAAGCTGAGGGATTAGCTTAGCTGCGTGCTCGGCAAAAATTTCAATCTCGAAATACTTGCTTAGGTTACCGATCTTAAATTTAACGTAGTCGCCCGAGTTTTCGATGATGCGTTTAAATTCTTCATCGTCTATTTCAAGCACCTTTTCGCTAAAATCTATCGTACCTACGCCGTGACCGACGCAGGTGGAAAAAACCTTGATATCCTTTAGCTCTTTAGGTAGATTTTCGTTTTCATCCATATGCCGCTTTGTAAGCTTAAAAACCTCAATCATCGTTTGCTCCAGACCTCTTTTTGCGGATCGATTTTAAATTCCTCCGTAGCGCGGGCATATTTTAGATACACGTCATTGTGTAATAGCGCCATGCACTCCGCGTATCTAGGATCCTCTTCGGTATGGATAGCGTTAAGTAGAGCCTCGCGAGAAGCTTTTGGATCGTGAACGTCAGATGAGGTTTTGATCGCATCCATATATTTTGCAAATAAAACTCTTCCGAAAATATAGCTCATCAGCCTCTTAGCTTCAGCTTGCAGATCGCGCTCGAATAAAATATCGCCGATAACTGAACTCTTAACTGGTGGCGGAAGAGTACTATCTTGCTCGTAGCTCTTCTTTTGAAGCTTTTGATCAATAATGCCAAGCGCCATGCCAAGACCATAGATGATGCTAGCAGGATGCGGAGGGCAGCCGGGGATATAAACATCTACCGGTACAATCTTATCGATGCCGCTCCATACGCTATATGCGTCGTGAAAAATTCCGCCAGTACTTCCGCAGGCTCCCAGAGCCACTACGATCTTTGGATCAGGTGCAGCCTCATAAGCGCGAAGCAGCGGATAATACATCTGGCGAGTAACCGGACCGGTGCAGACTAAGATATCTGCGTGGCGAGGGTTGGCTACGAGTTTAAATCCGAAGCGCTCCGGATCCCACATCGGCGTGATAGAAGCAAAAATTTCGATTTCACAGCCGTTGCAACTTCCGCAGTCGATACGATAAACGCTGAAGCTTCGTTTGATATTTTTCAAAAGCTCCAATTTTGCGGTTAGATCGTTTGCGTTTTTAATATTTTCGGGGACTTGATACAAACTCATTTTATTGCCTCCTCTATACCTTTGGTCATTCTCTCGACCGCTTGAGCTTTTTTGCATTCAGGACAGATATAGAGATATTTTTTAGCTTCTTCTAATCTGCCTGGGAGCAAATTTGCAGTACTTAGCTTTTCTAGCGTGTAATTGATGAGCCTTTTTGGGGTCATCGGCTTGCCGCAGCAGCTGCATTTCTCCATCTCAAGCTCGCCGTGTTGGATAAGCGCGCTTTTATCAAATTTTACCGCTAACTCAAAGCTATTGCCTAGCCTTACTGCTCCCGTAGGGCATACCTCGTCGCAGCGACCGCAAAATATGCAGCGTCCGCAGTCAAATTCCCAAATTAGTTTAGTTTGGGCTTCGTTCATCTTAAGCTCGATCGCATTGGATGGGCAGGCGATACCACATGCAGCACAGCCTATGCAAAGCTCGTAGGTGTATTCAGGTTGCCCACGAAAATTCTCGGGCACGATGTATGGCTCAAACGGATAAGCATAGGTCGCCTTACCATATTTTTCGGTAATGTCGAATAATTTCATCATCTTAAATCCTTTTTGCTAACCTTGCCGTCTTGGCAAAATTTCTTAAGGTCTTTTTCGGTTAGAATTTTACTCTTTCCGCTATTAATATCGACTAAAGTTACGCGCTCAGTGCATGAGTAGCACGGATCCATCGAGCATACGATTAGCGCCGCATCGGAGATGTTATTTCCGCGGAATTGAAATCGTAAGCTCGGCCAGTTGTTATACGTAGCGGCGCGACATCTCCAGCGGTAAACCTTCTGTGCGTTTCCTTGCATGATCCAGTGGACGTTTTCGCCTCGCGGCGCTTCGTCGTGACCTAAAGCGTAGTTTTCCGGTCTGATCATAGTCTGTGGATCGATCATTATCGGAGTTTGCGGCATTTGATGCAAGCACTGCCTGATGATGTGGATCGATTGTTTAAGCTCTTTATATCTTACGACTTCGCGGCTGAATACATCGCCACCGTGCTCTACGGCTACTTCGAATTCTATCTTGTTGAAGAAATCATAAGGGTGATCGTAGCGATTGTCGCGTTTAAAACCGGAAGCTCTCATATTTGGACCTACCGGGCTAAAATCACGCGCCACTTTGCGATCTAATACGCCCACACCCTTCCAGCGACCGATTTGGCGTTTATCCTCCATAACGGCGTCCCAAATTTCAGAAATTTGAACATCAAGTTTATTGATGATCTCGATGCTCTTGCGAATTTCATTGTCGGTCATATCACGGCGAAGTCCGCCCATAATTACATTGCCGTAAGTCTTGCGGCCGCCGGTTACGAGCTGAGCTAGCTCCATAGAATACTCGCGCACCCTAAAGATATGCATGAAGGCGTTGTAGTTACCTGTTACCTCGCAGGCTAGACCGATATTTAAAAGATGGCTGTGAAGACGCTCGATCTCAAGGCAGATTACGCGGATAGCTTGCGCACGAAGCGGAATTTCAAGCTTGATGGCTTTCTCTGCTGCTTCAATACACGCAATCGCATGAGCGTAGCCGCAAATTCCGCAGACGCGCTCTGCTAAATAGCCCATCTGATCGTAATTCATTCGGTTTTCAGCTAGTTTCTCCATACCGCGGTGTTGATAAAATAAGCGGTAGTCTGCATCGATAATCTCATCGCCATCGCAAAATAGTCTGAAGTGTCCCGGCTCATCGCTCGTTACGTGAAGAGGTCCAAGTGGAACATCTACTACGCCGTCGCCGCTAGGAAATAAAAACTCTGCATTAGGCTCGTCTTTATGATCTACAGGATCAGGCCTATAGCGATAGTCCATTGCGTCTTTGCGAAGTGGATGAAGCCCATCTGGCCAATCGTCGCTTAACACCAAACGGCGTTTATCAGGCAAGCCCTCAGCGATTAAGCCGAACATATCGAAAGCTTCTCTTTCGTACCATACGCAAGCAGGCACTAAAGGAGTAACTGACGGGAATGTAGGATCCGATCCGGGAATTAGCGTCCTAACGGTGATGAAGCATTTATCCTCTGCGGCGAAATCCTCCGCTTCGGTCATTTTGCCACCTTCCATAGATATCGCATAGTAAAGCGCGAAATTTCCGTTTAGCTCGCGCTCATCGTTAGGGATCATCGTGCTGATAAAACCGCCGACGTCATAATATAGCGTCTTAACCGCAAGCGGTAGATCATTTCTATCCACTAAAACGGTGATTTGATCCTCGGCTTGGCGGGTAACTTCTAAGACCTTGACTTTGGTCTTTAAAATTTCTATAAATTTATCGCCTCTCATTTTTAACCTCTCATCATTATTCTAACGCCGTTTTCGACGAGCATCCAAAAATCACCTACGTGCCATACGCCGAAAATTATCACTAAAGCGCAAAGCAAGATTAGCGGTAAATTTTCAAACAAGCTCATCTCTTTAGCATAAACCACTTCACCTTTAGGCGTACCGAAGCTCGCTAGATTAAAGTGCGCGAAGTCCGCAATGAAAATAATTACGAGCGCGATCGCAAATAATGCTACGGCTATGTATTGACCGCTGGCTATCGCGCCTTTGAAAACGTTAAATTCGCTTACAAAGATCGCAAACGCAGGAACACCTACGAGCGAGCAAACCGCAGCACCAAACATTATCGTAGTAAGCGGAGCGATTTTTACCATACCGCCCATTCTAGACATATCTTTGTGACCGTAAATTCTAGCGATATTACCGGTAGAGCAAAATGCAAGAGCCTTGGTAAAGCTGTGAGCCAAGCAGTGAAAGATCGCGGCAAGCAAGCCGAAATATCCACCGATACCTAGCGCAAATGCAATAACACCCATATGAACGACCGAGTGGTAAGCAAACATCCTCTTTACGTCGTGTTGGCGAACAAGGAAAATTCCTGCTATAAATAGCGTGATCGTACCGGAAATTAACATTACGGATTGAACGAAGTCAAAGCCTACAGCTTGAGCTGTGATAGCGTAATATCTAAATATCGCTAGCATCGCACATTTTAAAAGCACACCCGAAAGTAGTGCCGAAATCGGAGCCGGACCTTCTGCGTGAACATCAGGAAGCCAAGTGTGAGTAGGAGCAAGTCCTGCTTTGGTTCCAAAGCCGATTAGAGCGAATATAAAGATAAGCTTAGCGGCATCGCCGTTTAAATTTTTGGCATTATCCATAATGCTCGTCCAAAGCATCGAAGCCTCGCCATCGCCTGTAATTTTGAATGTAGCCGCATATAGTAAAACGGTCGCATAAAGCGCGAACGCTAAACCGATCGAGCAGATAACGATATATTTATAACCGCTCTCGGTAGATTTTTTATCTTTATGAATAGCGACCAAAAATACCGAAGCTAACGTAGTAGCCTCTACCGCGGCCCACATAAACGCGACGTTGTTGCAGATAACGCTAAGCGTCATCGTAAAAACGAAAACGTGGCAGAGCGCATAGTATTTTCTAAGATCGCTAAGATCCAGATGACCGCCCTGTATCTCCCACTTCATATAGGTGGTAGAGTATAGATTTACCAAAAAGCCTGTTACGGCGATTAGCACTAAAAATACGCAACCTAGGCTATCTAGGAATAGGAATTTGTCGTATGCGTAAAACGCCTCGGCATTGCCGCTTAGAAGCTTGCCTACGTTACAGAGTAGCCCTGCGGATGTAACCGCAGAAATCAAAACGTGTAGCGTGCTTAGGAGCTTGAAATTCTTAGGGCATAAGAATAATATCAGCGCTCCGAGCAACGGAAAAATTAATATAAAAGCTAAACTATTCATCATTAACCCCTTAAATTCGAAGCTTTAGACGTATCAAGTCCGTCATAAGCTTTGTAAAATCTAACCGCCAAAACGCTCATAATGATAACCGCAAAGATCGCGTCGGTTAAAATTCCAAGCTCGACTAGCTCGTGAGAGTTGTAAGCCATAAGCGCAAGGCTTAGGTGGATGCCGTTTTCAAATAGGCAGTAGGCCAGAATTTGCTTGATGAAAGAATTTCTTAGCATGAAGCCGAAAATTCCCATCATAAATACGGTTACTGCCGCTATTAGAACGATTCTTTCTTGAATAAGAGAGAATTGAAGCAAGATCGGATTGATTGTCATCGCAATCGCTAGCGAAAATCCCATCGCAATAACGGGGCTTACGAAAAAGCCGCCTACCGGCTCATCCTCGCTGATCACATCCAGCTTTTTAACTAGCCAAAATAAAATTCCTGGCACGAAAATAACCTTCGTAAAAAACGCCACTATCGCCCAAATTCTAAGCTGCGGCGCATTGAAATTAGAATACAGCATAAAAAATATGCTTACCAAAAGTAGCGTCTGAATCGCGTAAATTCCGATCGAAAGCTTTAAATTTCTAAGTCCGAATACCGCGAGTGACGTTACGATCATACAAATTGCTAAAATATCGATACTATTCATCTTAAAATCCTACTACGTAAAGCGTTAATGCCGCAAAAGCAATGGCAAGAGCGCCGCATGAAATTTTGCGCATGCTCGAAGTCATTCTGAAGCGTGGCCCAAAGTTGTCGATGAAAACGGCTGCTACGTAAAATACGCCAGTTTTTAGCACAAAGATTATGATCGCTAAAAGCGGATTGCTAAAATTCCACGGCTCAAATATCGTTAGGAATAATCCGATCATCGCAAATTGCTTCAAAATAAGCGCCGCTTGCACTAAGCCCAAATCGCTGCCTGCGTATTCGCCAAGTAGACCTTCTTGAAGCTCTTGCTCGGCTTCGGCAAGATCAAATGGCTTTCTGCCAGTCTCGACATACATACACCATAAAAACGCAATCGAAGCGACAGCAAAGCTTGGAATTTGATAGCCGATCTGACCGCTGCGTACCATCTGCTGGATCTCAACTAAATTTGAAGTTCCCGCAGCCATCATTACTACAATTAGGCACATCATCATAACAGGCTCGACAAAAACGGCAAGCATCTGCTCGCGTCCACCGCCGGTTGCGGCAAACGGGTTACCGCTGTCTATCGAAGCCGCACCGAATACAAAGCGCAAAAGCGCGCCTAGATATAGGATAACGAAAATATCCGAATACGCTCCGAAAAGGGTATCTTTGCTGTATGTAATAGGAATAGCCGCCAAAATCGCCGCCGAAGTAGCGAAAAGGAAAAACGGCGCCCATCTAAATACCCAGTGGCTGCACGCAGGAACGGTCCTGCCGCGCTTAAAAAGCTTAATAATATCGCGGTAAGTCTGGAAAAAATCGCTTCCTTGTTTCGACTGAAGCTTGGCTCGAAGTTTTCTCGCCATACCGTCGAAGAGTGGAGCGACTAGGACGATAACCGCGACTTGAAATATCATTAAAAATATAGTTTGTATAGTCTGCATCTCAAACCTCCTAGATCAAGAAATATCCGACGCCCAGTATCGCGCAAAGATAGATTAGGATGTAAAGCGTATATAAATTTGCATAGCCGCTTTGAATAATTCCTATCTTATCGGCGATCTTCTTACTCCAATCGATTACCGGTTGATAAATCATCGTCCACCAAATGTCTTGTGGGTGGTTGTGATACTCGATCGGTCCGAAGTAGCCGTTTTGCTCTATTCTGCGTTTATGACCTCTAAATAACCAGTCCATAATCTTTCTTAAATCGCCGGTAAAAGGACCGCCGGTCATCTGCATGCGAGGGCTATATTTAAAGCCGCATGCCCAAGGATCGGTCTCGCGAGGTTTGTCGCGATTTGCTTTCATAACTGCTAGGATGATAAACGGAAGCAGCATTGTAGAGCACAAAATCACTGCAATAAGAGGAGTTGAGACGATACTTCCCAAAGGCGAAGTGATTGACGAAGCGCCTAGGCTTGCAACATACCCGCTATTGGAAGTGATAGAATTTACTGCCTGCATTATGTAATCAACTATGAAGTGTGCGCCTACGCCAAATCCCACGCAGCCTATCATCAAAATGATCATTCCTAAAACCATTCCTAGTGGGCTTTCTTTTGCATTTTCCCAAATTTTTTCATCTCTTGGGGTTCCTGCGAAGATTACCGCATAAAGCTTAAGGTGCATACCGACCAAAACGCCCGTAAGCGCGAGCGCAACGACTGCTAAAGAGAAGGCGTATCTTATGAAAATTCCGCTTTCCTTAGCGCCTTGAAGCATTCCTTGATAGGTAAACCACTCTGAAACGAAGCCGTTTACCGGAGGAAGCGCTGCGATACCCATGATACCGATAAACATACCGACGGCAGTTAGAGGCATTTTTTTAGCTAGACCTCCTAGTACATCCATATTTTGCGTATGAGTAGCGTGGATTACAGAGCCTGCACATAAGAATAAAAGGCCTTTGAATATTGCGTGGTTTACTACGTGATAACAGCCCGCTAAAAATCCAACTGCAGCTAGCGTTACATTGCCTGCTGCGACGCCGTAAATTCCGGTGCCAAGACCCAGCAAGATAATGCCGATATTTTCAACCGAGTGGTACGCAAGAAGCGCTTTGAAGTCGTGCTGGCACAACGCGTATAAAACGCCGAAAAGCGAACTAGCTGCTCCTAGGATCAAAACTGCAAGCCCAAAATAGATGCTTAGCGGCAAAAATAGCGTAAATTTAACAAGGGTAAAGAGCGCTACTTTGATCATAACGCCGCTCATTAGCGCGGAGACGTTTGATGGAGCCGCAGGGTGAGCTTGCGGTAGCCAGACGTGGAAAGGCCACATTCCCGCTTTTGAGCCGAAGCCGACCAAAAACAAGATGAATGCTGCTACAGAAGCGCCCATCGGCATATTTACTTTTCCCCACTCTGCAAATTCGAAGCTGCCTGCGTAGTTTGCAATGATAAGTAATCCACAGGTGATACAAAATGCACCGATCTGCGCTATACCTAGATATACCATAACGGCTTTGAGCGTGCCTTTGCCATCGTTTACTATGATTAGAAATGACGAGATTAGCGTCATAAGCTCCCATAAAACAGCGAAGCAAAATACATTATCTGCGCTGATGACTAAAAGCATAGATAAGATGAAGGTATTAAATAAACATGCAAAAACGCCGATATTTGCCTTTCCGATATATTCCTCAGCATAGCTCATGCCATAAACGCTGCTTGCAAAGCCTATGAAAACGACTACGAAACTGAAGAAATTTCCAAGCGGACTTAAAGCAAATTTTGGCGCATATAAGAAAGTGCCGCCCAAAACGAAGCTGTCGCTTACGCCCATATTGGCTACGAAATGACACATCGCATAAAAACAGCTGATAGCACCTAATCCAAATCCCACCTTAACGGCAGTTTTTGGAGCGCAGTATAAAAGAATACTAATTACTGCACTGACGATAAATAAAGTATAGACGCTTATCATTTTGCGCCTCCTTCTTTTTTGGCGACGCAACTGATTTCGCCGTTTAATACGTCTTTTGCAAAAGCATTAGCCGCATCGTAGTCTATCGCAAAGCCCAATTTATGCTTACCCTCTTTAGGATCTATCATAATGATAGCGCTAGTTGGGCAAACCTCGACGCATGCAGGACCGTTTTCGCGTCCGTTGCATAGATCGCATTTGATAGCTGTGCTTTTGGCACCCGCTTGGCTTTCGATCTCGAGATAATACTTCGGCTCGACCGCATAATTTACTGACGGCATAAGCTCTGCATTCGAGCTGATCGCGCCATAAGGACAGGCGAGCGTACACATCTTGCATCCGATGCAAATTTCTTCGTGTAATTCGATATAGTTATTATCGAAGCGAAGCGCACCGGTAGGGCAGACATTTGCGCATGGTCCGTCATCGCACTGCCTGCACTGCGTAGGCATAACGCCGTAAGCCTGTCTAAGCACGGTAAGTCGCGATTTAGCAAGCTTACCGCGCTCGTAGGCACTTGAGTAACAGGCTGCCATGCACGTCGTGCAACCGATACATCGTTTGTAATCGCAGATTACAAATTTATGTTGTTTCATACCTTTCTCCTTGACTTAAGGAATTTTAAAAATTTTTTACTAAAAATTTTGGTGTAATTATATTTAAGTCCGCAAAAAAATTCCGTCATTTATCTGACGATATTTGGAATTTATTTGATAAATTTGCTTTAAAAGCTTAAATTTAAAAACTAAATTCTTTTTTAAACCGGTTCGTTGATTATTTGCTTAAAAAGTCTAGTATGTAAGTATTGAAGTATATTTTAAAATTTAAATTACTACTGAAATTACCCTAACTTACTCCTAATTATAATTGAAAAAATTCTTTTAGCTTAAGGCAAAATTTCAATTTTATTTTAGGTAAGAATTTATATAATTGTGCCGAAATTGCATATATGGTAATTTTGCATGTTTAGTATTTTCGAAAGGAGAAAATATGGCGAATAAAGGCAAGGTCATATGCCCTTATTGTGGCACAGGCTGTCAAATCGAGCTGACTGCGGAAGACAATTATATCAAATCCGCAACCGGCGTAAGCGACAACCCAGTAAATCAAGGTTGTTTATGTTTGAAAGGTTATTACGGATGGAATTACGTAGGCTCTAGAGATAGGCTTACTACTCCGCTAATTCGTAAAAAGAATGGCAAATTTAGTAAAGACGGCGATTTGGTCGAGGCTAGCTGGGACGAAGCGCTTGATTTGGTTGCTAAAAAGATGCTCGAGGTTAAAGAAAAATACGGCGCCGACGCGATAGCCGGAAACTATTCTGCACGCTGTACGCATGAGGATAACTACGTAGCGCAGAAGCTACTTAGAATTTTAGGCACGAATAATATCGATCACTGCGCGCGCATTTGACACGCTCCGACTGTGGCAGGTCTTGCCAAAACAATCGGTAACGGAGCGGCTACAAATAGCTTCACGGAGATCGGAACTCACAGCAACTGCATTATGATGATCGGCTCAAACCCGGAAAATGGCCATCCGATCGTAGCTATGCACGTTCAAAGAGCGTTAAATAGAGGCGCTAAACTCATCGTCATTGACCCGGTTAAGACGGAATTTGCAAATCGCGCAGATATCCACCTCCAGCTTGAGCCGGAGCACAATATCCCAGTCATCAACGCTTTAATCCATGCTATTATCGACGAGGATTTGGTAAATCACGAATTCGTTGAGAAATACACCAAGGGTTTTGAATATGTAAAAGAAGCGGTTAAGGATTATTCGCCTGAAGCCGTAGCCAAATACACTAGGCTAAACGCCGAGGATATCAGAAAAGCGGCTAGAATTTACGCTACTACGCGACCTGCGGTTATCACGCACGGCATGGGCGTAACTCACTTCAACCACGGCGTGGGCGCGGTCTGCGACATTTCAAATTTAATGCTCGTAACGGGCAACGTAGGCGAGCTAGGCAGTGGCGATCTACCGATCCGCGGACAAGAAAACGTTCAAGGCTGCTGCGATATGGGTATGCTTCCTAACGTATTTACCGGCTATAAAGCTGTAACCGACGAGAGTGCCCGTGATTGGTTTGAGCGCCAGTGGAATTTACCAAAAGGTCATCTAAACGGCAAGATCGGCATTCATAAAACCGAAGTGCCTGACGCAATTCTTGATGGTAGGGTAAAATTCTTCTGGACGATGGGCGAAAACCCGGTTATGACCGATCCGAACGCAAACCACTTCTTGCGCGCGATTTCGCAGGTAGAGATGTATGTGATCCAAGATATTTTCTTAACCGAGACGAGCCGCAAAGCAGATGTCGTGCTTCCTGGAGCTTGTAGCGGCGAGAAGGAGGGCACTTATGCTAATGCCGAGCGCCGCGTACAGCATAGCGAGATTGTAGTTGCCCCTCCGGGACAAGCTAGACAAGACTGGGCTATCATCTGCGAGCTTGCCAGACGCTTAGGACTAGGGGATTATTTCACATTTCAATCTCCAGAGCAGATTTGGGAAGAGGTGCGCAGGGTAGCTCCGCACAACTACGGCGGAATGAGCTATTACCGTATCAAAAAATACCACGGACTTCACTGGCCGTGCCCTGATGAGAATTCTATGGGCGGACCTGCATTGTACCTTGATAAAAAATTCTTTACTCCAGACGGTAAAGGAAATTTCGTCCCAGTTCTATTTGTGGATGATAAGAGCAAGATTGAAAGCGCCAAAGAGGAGTTTGCAAAGCGTATGAATATGCCGAAAGATTATCCTGTAATGGCGGGCTCCGTGGACGAGAAGACCGACGAGGAGTTCCCAATCCAGCTTCTAACTACGCGTAAGGTTTACGAGTACGCAGGAGGCGCGATGACTAGGCGCTCTAAGACCGTCGAGCAGGGCGGCGACGCGATAGGACCGATTGCGGAAATGAATCCGAAACTCGCCGAGCGATATGGAATTTCACAGGGCGATTTCATCGTCGCGTGGAGCCGCTACGGCTATATCGCGATCAAGGCGGACATCACCGAGTGTATAATGGATGGTATCATTCAGATGTCTTATCACTACTGGGAGAGCTGCTGCAACGAACTAACCAGCGGCGGCTGGGATCTCATCGCCAAAACGCCTACGTTTAAGGCAGCGATTCAGATCAAAAAGATCGACGAAGAGGAATTTTTGCGTATCCGCGAGCTTAAGCGCATTAAGTTTCAGACCAACAAGGTCGTTTACGACGACTTCCACCATCATCCGATTAAATTCTAAGAATTTAATCTTATCCGTAGATTCGGGGGCTATGCTTCCGAATCTACTTTTTAACAATCAATTCAAATAATATGAAATTTTTAGCGATCTAGCCGTCTCGCGATATTTTAAAGATCAAAAATTTCAAGAATTCAATAAATTTCGCGGTATTAATACGCTTTTTTGCGTAGTTGCACTATCGATAAAAGGGTATAGAAATTTATCTGCTATTTCATTTAATAGATGCGACGGCAGAGACCGGGCATTCGTGATTTATCAAATCCTAATAAATGTAGTCTCTATAAGAGCGGCGCAATGGAGTAAATTTTAAAGATAAGCATGATAATAAGGCCATTTTATCGCGACAAATCTTATCAAATTACATTATTGATTAAATTTTAACGCGCGCAGGCTGATTTTATGCGAATTAGTCTATATTGTCAAGTAGCGCTGTAATTTTAATAACGCAAATGCGATTTTTGTGATTTTGATAGATGAATGCAAAAGGCTCATAGGCTTTTAAAGCGCAAGACACGGTTTTTAATCTTAATGGTCGCAAATGCCGGTCTATGGCATAGCCGGAGTAGTTTCGCACTTCGCCTGAAATCAATAAATTTTGATTTTAAAATTTTAGATTTAAAATTCCGAATTCCGTCGTGCTTGGAATTCACAATTTTTAGAATTTTGTTTCATCGCGTGTTTTTCTATTTCACGCGGGAGTCGCTCGCTGCACTAGATAGATCGCGCTGCTTGCGATGTTAAAGCTATTGCGCCAAAGCTTCTGCCTGCTTGCGGATGAGATTTATGAACTGGGCTCCGGCATTGAAGTTATTGCGCCAAAGCTTCTGCGGCAGAATTCCATCTACTTTATGCAAAAGTAGTTAAAATTTCTGCCGCTTGTCGCACTTGAGTTACTTATTGCGCCGGTCTGTTCGTCGCGCTTTAATTTTTATCGCTCGCAGCGCCCGCTTTACTTTGTCGCGCCTAAATTTTTGCCGTCCGTCGCGTTAGAATCGCTTGCAGCGCCGTGATTTTCGCTGCTTGCAGAATCTGAGTTTGTCGCACCGCTAGAGCCTGTAGAGATTGGATTTGCTGCACTTTCGCCCGCGATACCGCTTACGTTATTTATGTAGGCTACGGTGCTTATTTTATTCCATTCTCTACCGATTTTCAAAAATGCGCGCTGGCTGTCTAGGATCTCTTTAAACATCGGATCTTTCGCCGCTTCTTCGTCTAAGATTTCATTCGTTGCTTTTTTAAGCGCGGCTATCACGTCCGCAGGGAAGTCGCGCACCTGCACATCCGGAAACTGCGCTTTTAGCTCCGCCCAAATGCGAGCGTTTTCGTAAAAGCCCTTATTTTGGAAGTTCTCGCCAGCAAGTCTTGCTGCAGCCTCTAAGATCGCTTGAAGATCCGCAGGCAGCTTCTCTAGTGCCTTTTGATTTACCAGCAGCTGGCAGTCTCCCATAGGCTCTTGCCAGCCTGTGTAGTAGTATTTAGCCACTTTGTGAAATCCAAGTGGCATATCATAGACGGGGCTTACCCACTCGACCGCGTCGATCGTACCCATCTCTAACGCCATAAATAGCTCGCCCGTAGGCACCGTGTTTATAGTGGCACCTAGCTTGCTCATCACCTCTCCGCCTAGCCCCGGTATGCGGAATTTAAGCCCTTGCAAATCTGCGACTGAGTTGATCTCTTTTTTAAACCAACCGCCCATTTGCATGCCGGTAGATCCCATCAAAAAGGTCTTCATGCCGTATTGCGCGAACATCTTATCATTAAGCTCTCGCCCACCACCATAGTAATACCACGCGTGCTGCTCATCAGTAGTCATACCGAAAGGCACTGCCGTCCAGAGCATAGTTTTGGCGTCTTTGCCTTTATAATAATAAAGCGAAGTATATCCTAGATCGTATTGCCCGCTTTTGACGAAGTCGAATACGCCAAAGCTTGCCTTGTGCTTGCTCGGCGTATCGATGCGGATCTGAAGCCTACCACCGCTAAGGCTTTCGGCATAGTTTTTAAAATCCTCGGCGGCAGCGCCCAAAACGGGCGTAGTCGCCTCCCACGTACTAGCAAGTCTTAGGCGATAGACCTTATCGTCGCCGAAAAGCTGCGAGCCCAAAAGCATGAGACATGCAAACAAAAAAATCTTTTTCATTTCTATCCTTTCATAAAGTTTTAAATTCATAAAATTTCAAAATTTAGCGCGACGTCTGCTTAAAATTTAATTGCGTCCTGCGTTACTGCTACGAAATTCTGCTTCATGGTGTCTATTTTATCGACACGTTGCTTTCTATTCTATTTTACGACGCTTCATCTTATAGGCACCTTGCTTTGCAGGTGTCTTATTTCGCGATATTTTGTTTCTAAACGCCCTGCCCAAGCTTTTTATTTTACAATGCCTGGCTTTGCGACGATAGAGTGCCGCGTTCGTTTAATTTCGCTACGTTCGGATGTTACCACATCTGCACCATATCTAGCGATAATATTTTATCAAGCGCGCTTGCTTAAAAGCTTCCGGCGCGGATCTTTTTCTCTTAGAAATGACAAAAGTATCTTAAAGTGCCATTTACGCGCTTTTGCAGATAAAATTCTCCTTTCCTTTCAAAGCGAGCTTTGTCATTATCGGCAAGCTTAGACGCTACGCCATTTTTTGATCTTAGACGGCAGGATCGTGCTTTTAAATTTAAAATTCCGCAATCAGCGCACTCTTTGTACCGCATCGGCAAGCGGAGAGTGCGCCTTTATATTTGAATTTTGCGCCTTAGTCGAGCGCAAAATTCCGCGCGGAGTTTTGATGCAAATTCCGCACGAAGCCTAGATTAGAATTTTACGCAGAGCTGCCCCGCGTTGTCTAAAATTTTTTACAAAATTCCATGCCGCAAAATGCACTTAAAATTTTAAATTTGCTATTGCGCGGAATTTCTTAGCGTAAATTCTAAGCCTTGAAATTTTGCTCTTGTTTGACAGCATAAAATTTTAAAATAAAATTCTGTAGCCGCCATGCCTTAAAATTTTATTTGCAAAACATACTTTTTAAATTTTAAAATTTTAAATCTAAACCCGCAAAATTCCGTATTTTGCGTTTTTGAAATTCTATTTAGTAAAATTTTATCTCGCGGATCTCTCGCTCTATAAATTTTTGCGCTAAATGAAATTATACTCCACAAGTTTGCGCTTCGTAAAATTTTATCTCGCAAAATTTCGCTTAAAATTTCGCGAGCTAGCCCTTATTTTCGAATAGCTCCGCGTGTTTGCCGCGCAAAAACTCAACCACGGCTATCACCTCGTCCGCGCCGCTAGCGTCAGAGTTTGCAAGCACCGTATCGATGTTTTCGATATACAGCTGCGCCGCATCGGCGAGCCGCTCGCGCTTGATGCCCGCATAAAGCAGCATTGCGTCAAGCAGGATGTTGATCTCGTAGATGAGGTCCTGCTCGGCGATTTTTTCGTCATTAGTTTTCATCTTCTTCCTTTGAAATTTGAGTTTTTTTCTCGATTAGATCCACGATTTGTGCCTTTACGGCTTCGTACGAACTCGCGTCCTTAAAGCCCGCAAACATCCCGCCGCTAGCGTTTACGTGCCCGCCGCCGCCAAGGAGCAGCTTTGCCATTTCGCTAACGTCGATTTTGCCGTCGGCGCGGAAGCTGAGCGTTTTTTTGCTTGTTACGTCGATGAAAAAATCGACATCGGGGTTCTGCGTCAAAAAGTCGTTGCCGATGACGCTTACGTTGCCGATATTGTAGGTCAAAATGCCCTTTTTATCGAGATATCTGATCTCAAAGCGCTGCTTTTGCGCGCTTAGGCGATCGACTACGAAGTGCGAGACGAGATTGCTTAGCGTATCGTCGCGCTTGCTTTTAAAAAATTCTTTCTTTATGCCGTGCAGCGCGTTATCTAGCGCGATGTGAGCGTCTGGCTCGTCTTGAAATTTAAAAATTTTTTCCAGCAAGAAAAAGATATAATCCCTGCTCTCCCGCTCGAACATGATCTTATTGATCTCTTTCGCGCCCGAGACCATGCTGAGGCAGACCTTGCCGAGCTCAAACTCGCTCTGCTCTTTCAGCCAGATATCCACGGCGTTTACGACGCGCACGAGCTTATCCAGCCGCGGCGAGCCGCCGAACATCGCGCTAAAAAAATCATAAGTGATCTTCGTGGCGCAGCGCGAAGAGTCCAAAAAATACCACGGGAATTTCTTCGCGCACTCAAGTCCGCTTTGATGATGATCCAGAAGGATCGCGCGGGCGTTGCGACGGGCTAGTTCGCCGCTAAATTTCTCGCATTGCGCAGGCAGCAAATTTAGATCGGTGATCAAAACTAGGCTTTTTTCGTCCGCGTCTGCAGCGAGCCGCTCGTCAATACTAGCGAGGATGAGATCAAATTTTTCGTTTATCTCCTTGCCGTAGTTGGCATTGAAAAATTCTACGTCCGTCAAATAGTGCGCCGCGACGAACTGCGCGCCGTAGCCGTCCAGATCGGTGTGGCTTAGGTGATATATTTTCATTTGCGCTCTTTGCCGATGATATCTGCTAGCGTGATCGTATCCATATACTCATCGACTTTCTCTTGAAGCTCGCCAAACATTAGATTGATGCGGCACAGCGTACGACCGTTCGGGCAGGCGTCGATCCCCTCGGCGGTGCAGTCAAATACCGTCGCCTTGCGTCTTTCGGCGCTTTTGATGATCTCGCTTAGCGTGATCTCGTCCGCATTGCGCGCGAGTACAAAGCCGCCTTTGGCGCCTTTGAAGGAATTTAAAAGTCTCGCGCGAGCTAAATTTTGTAAAATTTTAGCCAAAAAGCTGCGTGAAATTCCAAGCTCGCTAGAGATCGAATCGACATCCATCGATTCCTCCTTGCCCGCGATGCAGATCATTGAAAGCAGGGCGTATTCGCTTGCTTTTGTAAAAAGCATTTATTTTCTCCTTTGGTGTCAAAGCGTGCATTTTACACAAAGAAAGCAAAAATTTAGGTTAATTAAGTATAATCGCCTCCTATTTTACCGATCAGGAGGTCATCATGGCTTTAGACACGGCTCAAAAAGCACAGATAGTTGCGAAATTCGCTAGAAGAGAGAAAGATACAGGTTCTGCGGAGGTGCAAATCGCGCTTCTTACTGAGAGGATCACGCTTCTTACCGCTCATTTGCAAGCAAATCCGAAAGATTTTTCATCTCGCTTAGGACTGCTAAAGCTAGTAGGTCAGCGCAAAAGAATGATGAAATATCTTAAAAACAAAGACTACTCGGTTTACTCCAAGCTCGTTAGCGAGTTAAATTTAAGAGATAAATAAGCTTCTTTGCTCGCGGCGGCATCTGTTTGTCTGCTGCGGTTTTATACACGGCGTCCGTCATACGGCGGGCGCTTTTTTTATGCCTGGAATTTCGGCTTCCGTTTCGCTTACAAAATGTTTAAATTTATTTGGAATTTTTGAAGGTTGGCCAAATTCAGTACGGATGAGTAAATTTAATTTTAAAGGATTTTTGTGAACTATTTCCACGGTATCGCGATTGATGTGAAAAAAGATCCCGAATTTCACACAGAAAGCCCTGCGGATGCGAGTATTTCGAATGGCGCAGCTTGTGCGGTAGTATGGAAATTCCGGCTAAAAGGGCAGGGCGCGGATCTTTTTAAAATAGAAACGGACGATAGTTTTTATATTTTTGCAGGCGATGAAGTCGCCGGTTATGCTCCGGGCGGCGATGATGACAAAGAGGCGGGCTGCTTGAAAAATATCTCAAAAGGCGTAGATACCTTAGGCACTTATCGTTTGTCCGAGCCCATTTTGCCGGCCGGGAGACGCGGAGTGGGCTATATTGCGACCGACATAATAGTCTGCGCCGTATTTTGTATCACCGGAAATTTCTTTATCGGCGGCTATATATGGGGACTTTTAGCTTTTGCTTTGTTCGCGATTTGGAATGATTTTTTTGAACGTAGCGATTTCCAAAAAGCTATGAAAAAATACGAAGCAGATAGAGCTAAAAAGATCGAATACGACGAGTTTATAGCAAGCTTTGAAAGACGCGTCGCAAGTGAGAAGATCGACGAAAATACCGGATTGATCACTAAAACAGAACCGAATAAATAACGCAAAATTAAGAATTTTATCCTTTCTAAATGTGCCACTGCGCTCGTTATGGCGTATTTAATCGATGAAAATAGCTTTAGTGCAGCAAAATTTTATATTGCAAGGCGATATTTGCTTTGCAAATTTTCAAAAATGCTCGCCGTTAAAATTTAAAACTTAAATCTTTTTTGCAAAATACGCGTTGCATCTACTCGTTATTTAAACGCCGCAAAACTCATAAAATTCGCCCATTTAAAAATACTCTCGACGCGCTTAAAGCCCGCGCTTAGCGCCAAGGCGCGGTTTTCCGCCTCAGTGTAGGGCACAAGCACGTTTTCAAGCGCCTCGCGTTTTTGCGCGATTTCGTAGCGCGAGTAGCCCTGCGCGCGCTTGTAATCCTCGTAAATTTCGATCATCTGACGCGCGAGCGCAGGCTCTTCGTAGATGATCTTTTCGCTAAAGATCAAAACCCCGCCCTCGCGCAATCCGTCGTAAATTTTACTCACGAGCGCGGCGCGGCGCGGCGGCCTGATGAACTGCAGAGTGTAGTTTAAAATCACGGCGTCGCAGTCCGCGAGGTTCGCATCCAGCACATCCGATACGCTAAGCTCGAGCTTAGCGCCGAACGCTGCCGCCTTGGCGCGGGCGTTTTGTATCATCGCCTCCGAGCTGTCGATGCCGCACAGCCGCAGATCGGGGCGCAGCGCAAACAGCGCCAGTAGCGCGGTCGCAGTCGAGCAGCCAAGATCGATCACGCGCGCCTTTTGCGGCAGTATCCGCGCCAAAAGCTCGCTGCTAAGCCGCGTGCTTGCCTCATAAAACGGCACGCTGCGCCCGATCATATCATCAAAAACCGACGCGACGCTGGCGTCAAACTCAAACTGTTTTTTGATAGGCTCTTTAAAAATTTCGTCTTTCATCCGTTTCCTTTTTAGTTTCGCTATTCGCACAGCACTCGATTTATACTTCCTACGCATGCTAAACGCAGAATTCTCACGCCGTGCTTTCTGCACTTACGCGACACTCTATTTGCGACTGCTACGCATGGAATTTTTGCGCTTAGTTTGCCCCGCGCGAAGCATGCCTAAATTTTAAACGCAGCATGAGCACTTTTGATGCAAGCGAGCTGTATCCAAGTTTGCGCCCAACTTCTAGCCCGGACACGCTCGATGCATGATTAAATTTCACGTCTTGCTTGACAGACCCTAAAATTCCGCGCCGCGCGAATACATCCTTAAAATTTTGCGCTGTATTTAGCGGGCTTTAGAATTTCGCAGTGTTAAATTTTACGCCGTCAAATCTAGCACTGCCAAAACAGCTCCTTTAAATTCTTTAATTACGAACTTAAACTAAAAGCATAGTCAAAGTTTTATTAGTAGAATTTCGCGCCCATTTTGCGATTTTATGCGCCGCAAAAATAGAGGCGCTTGGTAAAATTTACGTTTGACTATGCGCATAATTTAGCCGCTTGGCTCTTGCTCGGCAGCTTATCCCTGCTAAATTTTAAAGCTTCGCAGCGCAACTAAGATTTTTTATCGCCCTTAATTTTTGGCGCGGCTTGCACTTGCCTTGTTTTGCATGAGCTGAAGCTCAAGGTGCGTTAAAGTCCTGCAGGCGGTACGTCGTTAAAATTTAACGACTTTTTAGCAGCTTGCGCGCCGCTTTTGTGTACACTTCCCATATGGCATCGCAGACGCAGGCGGTGCACCAAGTATTCTCAATGACAACGGGCGCATGACTTTTATACGGGACGACGCAAATGGCTCATTTAATGCGCTATAGATGCGAAGCGCAGACGGATGCATCAAATCAAGCGCACAGCCCGCAAATTTCATCTTTAAGCTTACAAGCTGTAGATTAAAATTTGCGGCTTCGTAATACCGCCTCCGCCTCCGAAGCGTCTTTTAAAATCTGCTCCTTAAGCTGCGCTAGATCGCTAAATTTGCGATTTTCGCGCAGGAACTTTATAAATTTCACGCAGGCAAATTTCGCGCCGCTGTTTTTGTCCGCAGCCTCTAAATTTTTATTTTCGGCGCCCAAGCTATTGCTCGCCGCAAAATTTTGCGTAGAAATTTCTACTGAATTACACGCCGAAATTTCATCTAAATTTTGCGCAAAATGTGCGGCTTGCCCCCCGCAGCACGACGCGCGATCTTGCGCGGAATTTAAACCCGCCTCAAAGCCTGCAAAGTCCCCTAAAATGTGCGTTTCAATCGCAAAAGCTCCGTCGGTGCTGAGCCTGTGCCCCAAGAAGCTCACGCTTGCAAATTCCTTGCTTCCTGTGCGCGCCAGGGTCGCATACACGCCGCTTTTTGGCATAAAATAGCCGCTCGCATCAAGATTTAGCGTCGCTACAAACTCCCGCGCGCCGCGCCCCTGACCGCGCACGATTCGCCCGCAGATCTCGTAATCTCGTCCTAAAAGCTCCGCCGCCTCTTCGCATCTACCACGCGATAAAAGCTCCTTGATCCTGCTTGAATGCACGCCGCCGCCGCTTAAGCAAAACTCCCCTAAGACGCAGGTTTGCCCGCAAAATTCGCGCTGCAAAAACTCCGCTCCCCAGGCTCGATCGCGCCCGAACCGAAAATCCTCACCGACGACAATTTTTTGTAAATTTATGAAATTCTGCCTTAAAAGTGCGATAAATTCGCCTCCGCTAAGGCTTTTAATAGCGCGTAGATCGCAATAAAAAATCTTTTTGTCCGTAAATGCCTGTCGTGACGCAAAAGGGGTGAGCTTCGTGCCACCACCTGCTAGGATTACGATTATTGCGCCTTGCTCGCCTAGGCGCTCAAATAATTTTTGATGTCCAAGGTGCATGCCGTCGAAGTTACCGATCGCTACGGCGCGCACATTATCGCGGTTTGCGCCTTGCAGCGTTGCGAAAATCTCGCCACGTGCGAACTGCTCGCTTAGGCGCGCACGCAGCATTTCCGCACAAGCAGGAAGCGTGCCTTGAGCTTGCGCGTCTACGCCATTGCCGCAAGCGTCGTTATAAACCGTTTTACTGCCAAAAGTCGTTTCATTGTTGCAAGAGGTGTCGGTGTCTGCTTCATCTGCGCGGTGCGCATCGCCGTTTTTGTTTTCGCTCAACTCTTGCCTTGGGCGTTTGATATTTTGAGATGAATTTTCTCCATTGCTTGTGAAATTCTGTTCCGTAAAATTTTTCAAGCTGGAATTCTGCGCTACGAAATTTTGCTCTTTAAAATTCCGCAGCGAAGCCTCTGTATGGTCTTTGCCTGATTTTTGATTAGCCATTATTGCTGCTTCGTCCAGACGATTTTTTTGGTGTCGTAGCCGCTGTGCTTCGCCTTTTTCAGATAGAGGATGCGGATCGGCTCGGGCAGGGTTTTGGTGCGCGAGAGGATGTAAAGCTCGCTCGTATCGGCGCCGAAGATCAGGGCGTAGCGATAGTCGCCGTCTACCTGCGCCACGCGGTAGAGTGAGTCTGAAATC
>CALKQT010000035.1 GCA_937990735.1 uncultured Campylobacter sp.
GAGCGTGGCATAAGCCCTTAAATTTAGCCTCTCTGCTTCAAGCCTAGAATATTCGGACTTCTCGACGCTAGGCAGATCCACGAGTACCCCGCAGCGCCCTACGCTTAGGCACTCATCGGCGATGTTTTTTGCCAAAGCCTCTAGGCTATCGTCGTCTAGACTGATATTCTCCCCTATGCTCTTTAGCGCTTCGGGTAGCTCCACTTTAGGCGGCTTGGCGAAAAGTAATCCTACTAAAGCAGCCTTGGTTCTTGCCGTCGCATTGTAAAACTCCGCGCGGCTAACATATGCCTGATACTCTGCCACGTCCTGATCGCTAAGCTTAGGCACGTATTTTTCTTTTGCCACCTCTGCGCTTAGCGCGTCGCGCATCGTTTGCCATTTGTCTTTGTTCTTTAAATACTGCGGATGAATTGAGTTTACTCCCATTTTATGCCTTTCATTTTTTCAAATTTTAGCATCAAATGCCCACGACCTTGATTTCATAGCTTCTAGGCACGATAGGATATTTATATGCGATGAGATAACCCAAGCTGTCGTTGTAGTCATCGTTTGCCGGGTGAGTGTCGCTTTTTTCGGGTAGCCCAGTTTTGCTATCCCACGCCTGCTGTTCTAGCGCCTTTGTTAGACTCGGGCACTTAGCGGTATTTACAAATAGCCGCCGTTTGTCGAATAGATTATTCACGCAATTTACGCGATCTTTAATGCTCGGATTTGAGTGATTGACGAATACCAAAAATCCCGCGCCTCTTAAAATTTGCACATCGGTTTCGCTCGTGCTAGTTTTTCTATTTTGTCCGCTAGCATCGGGATAAATGATGATTTTATGCCCTTTGTAGCGCTCGCGCAGGCTCTGCGCCATAGCGTAAGTGTCGTAGCTGATTAGCTCCTCTACGGCGTGCGTGGTTATCGCGCCGTCCTCATTCGCTCGCTCTACGCAGACTATGTTTATACAGCCCCCCACGTTGAAATCCGCGCCGATATGCAGCGTTTCGCCCTCTCTGATGGTTTCCGTGCTTGCGTGTGTATCGCGGCTAAAATAACTATACACGCTACCGCTAGCTAAATTTACGAATTCACCCTCTAAATATGCTTTTAATAAATTTTCGGGGTATTGCTCTTTTAGCGTGTTGATGAAATCGGGCGGCAGATATTTATTATCGGTGGTTTTGGCGCGAATTAGGCGCTTTGCCTCGCCACCTTTTTCTACAAAAATTTGATATGTGGCGCGAAAACCCTCAGGCGTCGTGGTGATGATAAATTACCTAGTATTGCCCGCTCTTAAACGCCCTAGTAGCTTTTCGTAAGCTTTTAGCGCGATCTCCGTCTTTGATGTGTCAAACTCATCGCATATTATCCACGCGGCGTTTATACCTACAAGACGCTCCCAGTTTTCCATACTGCGGCATAAAATAGGCGTTTTGGCGCCGTTGATGTCAAGCGTAAATATTGCATCGGTGCGGTTAAATTTATACGGCACGCCCCATTCGACTAACGCATTTTCAAGATCGCCGAATAGTATATCTCGCAGAAGCGGATACGTAGGCTCGGTTATTACGCCCATACAACCGGGGTTTAAAAATGCCAGTTGCAGCGCCTTTCTAACCGCGGCGTAGGTTTTACCCGCACCATAGCCGCTGACTAAGCCGATTATTTTTGTGCTTGTGTCGGCTAGTAGCTCGTATTGGTGCGGAAGCAGCTTGACCTCTAATTTACTCATCTTTTTGTATCACGATCTGCTGAATTTGCGATTCTTGGCTTACATTTGCATTATTTATCGTAGTGTTTGAAAGCGAGGATTTACGCCAAGGGTTAGGCTTGCTTTATCTATCGCGTCCTGTAGCGCCTTATAGTCGTTCGCGCTTAGCTCCACCGGCTCGAAATTTTGCACTCCGTCGCCTACGCCTACCTTTTCATATTTGGTGTTTTTATCTAGCATTTCCGTAATTTTTGCTAGGTTTTTTTGAGTGGCGTTTTCGATCAACCGCT
>CALKQT010000036.1 GCA_937990735.1 uncultured Campylobacter sp.
AACTTTGGCAAGAAATTTAAGCTCGCGGAATTTTACAGCGTAAAATTTCATTCGCTGCGGAATTTTAAAATTTGCACAATTTTGCCCGCTGTGAAATTTCATAGATTAAAATTTTACTTTGGCTCAGAATTTTGCGTGACGTAAAATTTTTAAACGCCACAAAATTTTAAAATTTAAACTCTGCAAAATTTAAAAACGAGAGGACTTTAATGCGATCAAAGCAGGCTTGCGCCGCAAAATTTCAAATTTTAAATCGCGAAGCGGGATTTAGTGCGGATTTTGATAAATTAAGGAGAAAATATGAGCGAAAATGAGAGCCAGCGCGCTGTTTGGACGGATGAGAGCCGCTGTAAGGCGTGCAACATCTGCGTAAGCGTCTGTCCTAGCGGCGCGATCGCGATGAGACAGGATGAGGGCGCCGTGCAGGGCATGATGATCGACGTGGTGGATGAGGGCGCCTGTATCGGCTGTAGGGAGTGCGAGTTGCACTGCCCGGATTTTGCGATTTTCGTTGCGCCCAAAGGCTTTAAATTCGCTCGTCTAAGCTCGCAGGCTAGAGAGATGGCTGAAAAAATCAAAAACAATAATTTTATGAAACCCAAGGACGCATAATGAGAGAGGTAATTTCCACAGGCAACGCCTTAATTGCGCGTGCGGCGATTGATTGCGGCTGTAATTTTTTCGGCGGCTACCCGATCACGCCGAGCAGCGAGATCGCGCACGAGATGAGTCGCTTGCTGCCTAAGGTCGGAGGCAAATTTATCCAGATGGAGGATGAAATTTCGGGCATTTCTGTAGCTTTAGGCGCGTCGATGAGCGGTGCAAAGGCGATGACGGCAAGCTCCGGTCCTGGAATTTCGCTGAAATCAGAGCAGATTGGACTTGGCTTTATCGCTGAAATTCCGCTTTTAATCGTAAATGTTATGCGCGGAGGTCCTAGCACCGGGCTTCCTACGCGAGTAGCACAGGGCGATATTTTGCAAGCTCGCAACCCCACTCACGGTGATTTTCAAAGCATCGCGCTGTGCCCGGGCTCGCTAAAGGAGGCTTACACGCAGACCGTGCGCGCTTTCAATCTAGCCGAGCGGTTTATGACGCCGGTATTTTTGCTACTTGATGAGACGCTTGGGCATATGCAGGCAAAGGCGGTGCTGCCTGAAATTTCGGATCTAAAAATCGAGCGCAGGGCGGAATTTAAAGGTAGTCCGAAAGATTATGAGCCCTACGATGCTGCGCCCGATAAGCCTGCGGTGCTAAATCCCTTTTTTAGGGGATACCACTATCACATAACGGGACTTCATCACGGCGCGAAGGGCTTTCCGACCGAAAACGAGCAGATCGTGGATCGCTCTATAAAAAGGCTTTTTAATAAAATTTCGGCGCATGAAGATGAGATCGTACAATATGAGGAATTTATGCTAGATGACGCCGAAATCTGCATCATCGCCTACGGCAGCGTTAGCCTGGCAGCAAAAGACGCGATTTTAAAGCTACGAAGGCAAGGCGTGCGTGTGGGACTTTTTCGCCCGATCACGCTATGGCCAAGCCCTGCGCACAAGCTAAGGGAGCTAGGGGAGAGATTTAATAAAATTTTGATCGCCGAGCTAAATTTAGGGCAGTATCTGCTAGAGGTGCAGCGCGCTTGTTTGAGAGATGATTTTAAGACGCTTCTTAAGGCAAACGGCAGACCGATTAGCCCCAGCGAGATTATCGAGAAAGTAAAGGAGCTTTAAATGGCGTTTGATTACGATAAATATCTAAGAACGGACAAGATGCCTACGCTTTGGTGCTGGGGCTGCGGCGACGGAGTGATCTTAAAAGCGATCATCCGCGCGATTGACCGCATAGGCTGGAGTATGGACGATGTGTGCGTGGTAAGCGGTATCGGCTGTAGCGGCAGGATGTCTAGTTACATAGACTGCAATACCGTCCATACGACGCACGGACGCGCGATAGCTTATGCTACGGGTATCAAGCTCGCAAATCCAGGTAAGCACGTAATCGTAGTCACTGGCGATGGCGATGGGCTTGCGATAGGAGGCAATCACACGATTCATGGATGCCGCCGCAATATCGATCTAAATCATATCTTAGTAAATAATTTCATCTACGGGCTTACAAACTCGCAGACGAGCCCTACGACGCCGCGTGGGTTTTGGACGGTTACGGCGCAATACGGCAATGTCGATCCCAGCTTTGATGCGACAAAACTTGCAATCGCCGCTGGAGCAACTTTTGTCGGACGCGAAAGCGTGACAAATCCCGAAAAAATCGAGCGACTTCTAGCCAAGGGCTTTGAGCACGATGGTTATAGTTTTTTTGATATTTTTAGCAACTGCCACGTAAATTTGGGTCGTAAAAATAAAATGAGCGAGGCGGTGCAAATGCTAAAGTGGCTTGATTCGCGCACGATTTCCAAGGCTAAATTTGACGCCCTTAGCGAGGATGAGCGAGCGGGGCTATTTCCGATTGGGGTTTTACATGAAGATAATGAGCACACCGAATACACAAAGGCGTATCAAAAGGTGATAGACGCGGCGCAAAGCGGCGAAGCGATAAATTTTGAAGGACTAAGATGAATCAATTAAGATTTGTGGGAGTGGGCGGTCAAGGCGTGATCTTAGCAGGTGAAATTCTAGCTGCGGCAAAGATCGCGCACGGCGGCTATGGAATCAAGGCATCTACGTATACCTCTCAGGTACGTGGCGGACCTACGAAAGTGGATATTATCTTAAGCGATGAAGAAATTCTATATCCTTACGCAAGTGAGGGCGAGATCGATTTTATGCTCGCAACGGCGCAAAGTAGCTACGATGCTTTCAAAAACGGCGTGAAAAAAGGCGGCGTGATCGTAATCGAGCCGAATTTAGTAGCGCCGAGCGATGAGGATAGGGCAAGCTTTAAAATTTATGAAATTCCAATCATCACCATCGCAAAATACGAAGTTGGAAATGTCATCACTCAAAGTGTCGTGGCTCTAGCGATCGCAGTAGAGCTTAGCCGCTGTATGGACTCAGGGCTCGTAAAAGAGCAAATGCTCCGCTCTGTGCCCGAAAAAACCCGCGCGCTAAATGAAAAGGCGTATGATTTGGGGATGAAATACGCGAGAGAGGTTGGGTAAATTTAAAGACTCGGATAGAATTTGGGATTAAAGAATTACATAAGATATAAAGCTTTTATATGAGAATTTCAAAATTATATAGCTAACTGCTTACATTATTTTTTGATGGGTTGTACTAATTCAAATTGCCCGCCGCGACCTTTTATCTTTTCAAACTTTATAAAATTATTGCCGTTCTTTTATCCTGTAATTAATCTTATTCCAAAAGTTCTTTAGCTTTTTTCACCGGATTGCATTCATCGTCGTTTAAACACGGCTCCAAACCATAGGTCATCTTGCAGGCCAATTTTTTCTTCGAAGGCTCTATCGCCGCATCGCATACCTTTTTAAGATTTACAAATGCTCTTTTTATATTGCCCGTATAGTACAAATCGTGCATCCCTGCGTTTAGGCAAAAATTTAATAATCTGGCATCGCAAGCTTTATTTAGCGCTTTTGTTGCGTCTTCATCTCTGCGCAAATATATTAATAAAATTCCCAATGCACCGCAGCTCTCAAAATTTTTTTCGTCGCATTTTGCCGATAAAGTATCTTTTAATATCGAGCAAGCTTCATAATCGCCTTTGTTCCAATCGCATTTATTCGCTAAATTTTTTAAGTTTGTATCGTTTATTGCGGCAAAGATATCAATGTCTATATCGTTTTTTGCCAGCAAAGGCATAGATAAAAGTAGCGCTAATGATAAAATTTTTCTCATGGTTATAGTCCTTTGATAATTTCTTTGGCTTTCATTAGCGGATCGCACTTTGCATCTTTAGAGCAGTCTTCAATCTCTTTCTTTATGCTGCAAGCAAACCTTTTGTCCTCTGAAATTCCCTGTTTGCAAATTTTATCAAAACCCTTAGCGGCTCTTTCAAGATTTCCCGTAAAAAGTATATCGTTAATGGCAAGATAGGAGCAGTAAGACATGATATTTGCTTCACATGCCTTAATCAAAGGAGCGGATGAAAATTCGTATTGACCCAAATCCGTAAATATCATCCCGACGGCCCCACAGCTTTCGTAATCTCCGTCGTCGCACCTCTTGGATAAAATTTCGACTAGCCTCGTGCATGCGCTGTATTTTCCATTGCCGCTATCGCAAGAGATCGCTAAATCTTTTTCCTCTTGGGTTTGTAAATGATCTACGCTTACCTTTGCCGCAGCGGGGATCGCCGCAAATGCCGCTATAAGCGCAAGTGCCCAAATTTTAAGATAGAATTTTTTCATCGCCGCTCCCTGTTTTTAAGCGGCGATTATATATTAAAATATTTTAGCGGGCTCTTAAAATTTTGCATAGTTAAAATTTCGATCGCCCGCAAATTTTAGCGGCACCGTTTTCAAAAGCCGCGCCGCTTCTGGATTTAAAACGCCGCTTTTAAATTTTTAAACGTCGCGGTGAAATTTTAAAATCCCACCGCAAGCTTTGGGCGGCTTTAAATTTAACATACCGAGTTCTGTTAGCATCCCGAGTTTGGCTGCACCCGCGTTTCGCTGCCCGTGTGGATCAGCAGAGCCTTGCCGCGTCTAAATCTGCACGGCGGATCAGCTTGCACGGATGAGTACTCCTTGCCTTTAAATTTATAGATGATGTTGGAGCCTTGCACCGTTTTTTGGGAGTTTTCGATCGCATCTCCGGCGACCGCGCCCACTGCTGCGCCGCCTATGAGTCCCACGGTTTCGGCTAAGCGCTTGCCGCTGCTATGTTTGCCGAGTTTATGACCGATGATAGCGCCCGTGGTTCCGCCCGCGATGCCGCCTAAAATTTTACCCGTATTGCCCTCGGAGCGCTCTACGTTGATTTTAGCGGGCAGGACGTCGATGATCTCGATCTGATCGCTCTGCCTCATGCGGTTCGTCTCGCTCGCGCCATAAATATCTCCGCCGTATCGATCCTGCAGGGTCGCGCAGCCGCAAAGTGCGATCGCTGCGATCAAACATAATGTGAAATTCTTCATGTTTTCTCCTTTGTAATGAGCTACGGGTGGCATTATACTATGAGTTTTTATACGAGCGGTTAAGTAGCAGTTTTAAAATTTTATCGGCTCGCTGCGGCTTAAAATTAGCTGGATACGAGGCATCGTGCCGTATCTGGGCGCCTTATAAAATTTTTATTTCACTCAAAATTTATCTTATTTTGTTAGAATCATTCTTATTTTAAAGGAGAAAAAATGAAAAAACTACTAGTTTACGCCACCAAAGGCGGCGATACGAAGGTCGCGAGTGAATACATCGCTTCAAAGCTCGGCTTTGAGATCAAGGAAGCCAAAGAGCTAAATGAGGAGGATTTGGCAGGAGCGGGCGCGTTTATTTTTGCGGCTTCGACGCACGGCGACGGACAGATCCAGGCTAAATTTGACGACAAATTAGAGCTTTTGAACAAAACTGATTTTGACGGACGCAAGGTCGCGCTCATAGGCGTTGGCAACGTCGAGCGCCACGGCAGCGATTTTTGCAGCGGCATGAGCGCGTTTTTGCCGGTGCTTAAAAAGGCTCGTCTCATCGGCGCTTGGGGCGCAGAGGGATATAAATTTAAACATTCGCGCGCCTTCATAAACGGCAAATTCGTAGGTCTTACGATCGATTTTAAGGGCGACGAGCACTGGCAGGCGAGGGCTGATAAATGGATCGCCGCAGTTGGAGGCGAGTTTTAAATTTCACTCGCCTGCTTCCGAGCGAAGTCCTCTTAAATTTTACTCGCCACAGCGTTAGAATTTCCGCCGCATTCAAGCACCGCCTGCTCATGCCACGTAAAATTTATCGCTAGCGGGAGCCGCAAATTCCGGCTCGCTGCGCCGAATAGCTCTAAACAATTGCCGCGATAAAATTTAGTTCGCGGCAACTTGCAAGCTGTTCGTGTGATAAAGCGATAAATTCCGCCCGTGATGCTTGTACGCCATTGGTGCGATAAAATCTTGCTTTCGCGACAAAATTTCGCTCGCGCGGCATCTATGTATCGCCCGCACGTCAAAATTTCAAGCTCCGCTTCCGAGCGGAGCCCCCGCATTAAAATTTTAAAATTTTTAGTTTAAAAAGTCGCTGTGCTTTACAAGCCGTACCGCTTAAAATCGTGCAGATAGGCTAAATTTTATCCGCCCAAACTCTAAAACCTTGCCTGTCGGTGCAGCGGT
>CALKQT010000037.1 GCA_937990735.1 uncultured Campylobacter sp.
CGTGGCGCAGCTCGCGGTGCAGGGGTCGTACGCGATTTTATCCTGCGCCGATCTGCGCTCAATACCGCTGACGCTAAATTTTAAAATTTAAAGCGTCCACTCGCGCCGTTTGAGCTTTAGCGCGCGTCTTTGTCGGCGAAGGCAACAATCATCGTGCCCAGAGGAATGATCGCAACGCCCAAGATAATCGCTAGCGGGTTTAGCAAGGACAGCTTGGCAAGCAGGTAGATCGCTACCACGAGCGCCGCGTAAGACAAAATTTTAAACGGAGAGAAAAACGCCCCAGCAAAGTTGCTCCGAACCTCGCCTCTCTCGCGCTCATCATCCCAACCATCAATGCTGCCGTCCGCGCCGTCGAGATCATCCTTTGATCCGTCGCGCGTGCCGCCAATCCCACCCTCAAAATTGCTCGTACCGTCGCCCGGCTCGCCGCTATCTACATCGCCGCCACGATTGCCGCTATCTGTGCCATCGCTATGATTGCAGCGATCTGCGCCGTCGCCCAGATCGCTGCTCGCTACATTTTTTAAGTCGCCGCAACGCTCGCCTATGCCGCCTTGCGAACTATCGCTAGCTTCGTCGTTTATGCCGTCGTATGAGTCGCTGCAAGTCGCGCTGACATTCATATTAAATTTATCGGAGGCGGCGGTCGCGTCGTAAGCGGAGGTTTTGTCGTCGCTCTTCGTAGAATTTACGTCGCGCTCGCCAGCGGAAGCTCTGCCGTACTCGGCGTCTAAATTTGAGCTGCGAGTAAAATTTACATCAGCGGCGGAGTCTGCGACACGCTCGGCGGCGGTTTCGTCGTGCAGGGCGTAGTTGTCATTGTTTTCGACGCAGCTATCGCCGCTTGTGAAATTTACGGCGCCTTCGGAATTTTGAGTGTTTAAAATTTCGGCGCCTAAATTTAGATCGCTAAAGCTTTCTCTCTTTAAAATCTCGCCGTCGCAAATTTTGCTATATAAAATTTTATCGCCGCCCGCGCCGCCCTGATTTTCGTCGCCGCAGCTTGCAGAATTCGTATCGTTTGCGGAAGTTTCGTCGTTCATAAAACCGATGGAATTTTTAGGGCTTTGCCGTAAAATTTCATCGTATTTGCCGGCTCTGAGCTCATCTTCTATTTTGTTGCGGTAAGCGCGAAACGAAAAATATACCGCACCGAATGCGCCTAAAAATCCCGCTTCCAAGCTAAGAAGCCACGCAAGCGCCCGCACGCCGAAAGAGCCCGAGCCGAAAAATCCTGCGCCGCAAAGCGCTAGCCCGAGTAGGGCAAACGCCGCGTTTAGTGCGCAGTATATGAGCAAAAACCGCCTATTCAATCTCGCTCATCCCATTCATCGTCGTCGTCGAAATTTTTCGGATCCGCCTTGTATTTCGGATCGTTTTCAAGCTCTTTTAAGCTCGAATTTAGCGCCTTGCACGCGCGGTAAACGTTCAAAAACGCCGCTGCAATGCCGATAGCGATGCCAAGCCAGAGCAGAAGCAGCGAGCCCGTGAGGTGCCGCAGTCCAAGTCCGATCGCTACGCCGATGCCGATCGCTACAACGATTGAGATGCCTAGGCTGATGTCGCAGGCGCCCTTTACGATTTTGTTTAAATTTTTCGTTACTCTCATCTAAAATCCGTAAAATTTTAAAATGTAGCCCTTAAAGCGCCGCCATCGCTTCATCTGCCGCATTTAGCGCAAAGTCGATCTGCGCTTCGTCCATCGTGGCGCAGATAAAGCCCGTCTCAAACTGACTAGGCGCCAAAAATACGCCGCGCTTAATCATCTCGCCGTGAAATTTCGCAAAGCGCGTAGTGTCTGCCTGCAGGGCGCCGTCATAGTCGCGCACCTCTTCGTCTGCAAAAAAGTAGCCGAACATCGAGCCTACGCAGGCGGTTTGCAGCGCGATGCCGCGGCGCTGTGCTATGGTGCAAAGCCCGTCTGCGAGCCTGCGGGCAAGCTCACCGAGCCTTTCGTAAAGGCCGCTGCTAGCGTAAATTTTACTTAAGCTGGCGATGCCCGCAGCCATTGCGACGGGGTTTCCGCTTAGCGTGCCTGCTTGATACACCGCTCCTAGCGGGCTTATCATATCCATGATTTCGCACTTGCCTGCAAACGCCGCCACGCTCATGCCGCCGCCGATGACCTTGCCGAAGGTTACCAGATCGCCGCGGACGCCGTAGATGCCGTAGCTGCCTAGCTCGCTCGCGCGAAAGCCGCTCATTACCTCGTCGATTATCAGTACGATCTTTTTCTCGTCGCACAGCGCGCGAAGCTCGGTTAAAAATTCGGGATCCGCCGGCACCAAGCCCATATTTCCCGCGATCGGCTCGATGATGATCGTACCGATGTCGTTTTGCGCTAGGACATCCTTTACGCTTTGTATGTCGTTGTATCTGGCTAGGTAGGTGTTTTTTGCGACGTCCTGCGGCACGCCTGCGCTGCTTGCGTTACCGAAGGTACTCGCGCCGCTGCCCGCTTTGACGAGCAGACTGTCGCTATGGCCATGGTAGCAACCCTCAAATTTTAAAATTTTATCTCGTCCGCTAAAGGCGCGCGCGAGACGGATCGCGCTCATCGTAGCTTCTGTGCCGCTGCTGGTAAAGCGGATCTTATCTAGGAAATCAAAATTTTTTAGCACTAGCGAGGCAAGCTGCGTCTCAAGCGGACTGGATGCGCCGAAGCTTAGTCCCTTTTTGGCGGTTTGCACGACGGCGCGCTCTATGTCAGCATCGGCGTGGCCGAAGATGAGCGGACCCCAGCTCTGCACGAAGTCGAGATATTTTTTGCCCTCGACGTCGTAGATGTACGAGCCCTCGCCGCGATCTACCATAAAAGGCTCGCTACCTACGTTGCCGAATGCTCGCACAGGCGAATCTACGCCGCCTGGGATAAGTTTTTGTGCTGCTAAAAATTCGTCGTGATTATTCATTTTTTCTCCTTCTTTTTGGGTTGATTTATCGATTTTATATATTTGTAGATGATGATGATCTCGTTTTGCGTCAGGAAGTAGCTGGGCATCACGTCGCGCGAGCTGCTGATCCCGTCGGCGAGCTCCTGAAGCGAGAGAGCGTTGATCGGCGGCGCGTTTAGGGCGCGTTCGTAGTAGGCGCCCGCGGTGCGGTTAAATTCTTTATACGTCGCGATCAGCGAGCCCTCTCCCTTCTCGCCGTGGCACTTGTCGCAGCCGATGCCGCGGGGGTTTTTATACAGCATCGCGCCGTATTCTTCGTCGGTGATGAAGCTCTCGGCTTGTGCGCCGCGAGGTAGAAAAAATATGGTCGCGTTTAAAAACAGCGCTAAAAATATGAAATTTCGCATCTTCTCGTTTCGAATTTTTGGCGCAATAATATAAAAAATGTGCTTAAATTTCATAACGTCGCTATCTTTTCGATCCCCTCGAAATAAAAGACGTTTAGCTTATCCTGCCTGCGGTAGAGGAATTTTAGCCCGTGCGCCTTGGCGATATTATCGACGATGTAGAGCCCCAGGCCGAAGCTTTGCTTGGCGTTCGTGCCCTTGACGAAGGCCTCTTTGTAGTAGCTAAAGTCCTTCTGCAGCGGTTCGCCTAGCGTTACGAAGTCCATCGTTTCGGCGTTTAGGCGGATTAAAATTTTACCGTCCGCGGCGTATTTTACGGCGTTGTCGATTAAATTTTTCACCGCGACGCAAAAGAGCTTCAGATCTACGTTTAGGCTTAGGTCTAGCGGATTTTGCAGCGTGACGCAGCCGGGCTCAATCATTGCGATACTAAGCGCTTCTTTTAAAATTTCATCCATTGAAAAAATTCCGCATTCGCCTAGCGCCGTGCCCGCAGTCGCACGCTCGACCGCTGCAAATTCGTTGATTAGACTCTCCAGCCGCTCAAAGACGGAGATGAGACGCTCCTGATTTTTGCCGTGCTCGATCATCTCGACAGCGATGCGACCCTTTGTGATGGGGGTTTTGAGCTCGTGCATTATGTTTCGCAAAAAAAGATGGCGCGATTCGTTAAGCTTATTTATCTGCGTGACCGCCTCGTAAAATGCGTGCGAAACCTCGGAAATTTCGTCGTTTCCTACGCTTACGTCCTTGATCTGAAGATCGCCTTTAGCAAATTTATCGATCTGGCGTTTGAGCTTGCGAAGGGGGCGAATTTTGCGGATGATAAAGATATACGCAAGCAGGATGATCACCAAAATGACGCCGTAGATCGCTTTGAAAATATCGTAGCGGTAGGGCTGATACTCCTTGTCGTTTAAAAGCCGCGTCTCGCCTGCGTGAGTGATTTTTAAGTAGTGCTTGCGCTTAAAAAGCAGGATGTCCGCAGAGCCGATGTCTGCGGAGATGCTGTCTAAAATTTCGGCGCCTTTGATGATCTCATCGCGCTTAGCTTCATCGCGGATGGTCGAAAACTCGAAATTCGCGACCTGGCGGTCGTATTCGACATCGCTGATGAGCTTGCTCATCTGATATAGGTTCGCGCGCGCAACGATGGAGTATTTGGAGTTTAGTTCACGGGTGTAGTTTTGCTGATCATAGCCGATAAGCCAGAGCAGAGCGAGCGAAACGCCCACGGCAGCGAGCGCGAAGATGAACGTGATGGTGTAAAAAATCGACGATCTTACTTTCATTAAATTTATATGATCCTTAAATTTTTAAAATTTCAAAGCTTTGTAAGCCGCGGGCTTACTTTGGCTTTGGCGCGCGGACCGGCTTACGGCTCATTCGGCTTTAAATTTGCAACGCGTCTTAAAGGCACGGCGTGTAAATTTTAAAATTTCATCGCAAAGCAGGGCGCTTTTAAATTTAACAGCCGCGCCGCTTTAAATTTTAAAATTTTTCTCGCTGCCCTGGGCTCTGTTTTTTATAACTAGCCTCGCGCGTAGAGCCGAACTGCTTGCCGAATTCGACGATAAAATTCCACGCGCATCCAGTCGCGTGCTAAATTTATAACTACAAAATTTTATCGTAAAATTTTAACGCTTCAGTTGCGGCGCCTTAAATTTAAACGGCAAGATCGCGTGGACCGACTTGCGATTTCAGTTTCGCCGCGCGAGTGCCTATTAAATTTAGAGCCGCGAGCGGCTAAATTCTATCGCACCGCCCGCCGGGCGCAAGTCCGCTCATTGTATCAGCTTATAGCCTACGCCGCGGATAGCGTGAATGTAGCTGGGTGCCTTGGACGTTTCGCCAAGCTTTAAACGGATGCGACCGATGATGACGTCGATGCTTTTGCTCGAGGATTCCTCGCTTATGGAGCTGCAGTTGTAGATGAGCTCCTCGCGGGTGATCGCGCCGCCTTCCTTTTTGATGAGATACGAAAGCACGTCGTATTCGGCGATGGTGAGCGACAGGGGCTGTCCTTTGAAGCTGATGACGTGGCGGAAATCGTCCACTTCGAGGTCTTTTTTGGGCTTTGCGGCGCGCTGGATGGAGTTTATGTCGTAGCGCTCGATGTGGCGTTTGATGCGCGCTAAAAGCTCTTGCGGATTATAGGGCTTTGGCAGATAATCGTCCGCGCCGAAGTCAAAGGCGTTGATCTTATCGGTCAGATCGTGGCGGGCGCTTGAGATTATGATCGGTATATCGGTGTTTTTGCGGATCTCTTTGCAGACCTCAAGCCCGTCCATCCCAGGAAGCGTGAGATCTAAAATCACGAGGTTGAAATTTTCTAAATTTAACTTAGAAAGCCCCAAAAACGGATCGTCCGCGACGGTAATATCGATATCGTATTGCTGCAGATATTCGCTTAAAATTTCGGCGAGTTCTAAATCGTCCTCTATCATTAAAATTTTAGTCATAAAAAAGCCTTTGAAATTTTGCGCGGATTATAACAAAATATAGTTTATATATTTTAAAGCGTCAGGCTGGGGCGAAATTTTATAAAAATGAAGCGGGAAGGGAAGAAATTTTGAAATTTTTTGAAATCTGGTGAAATTTCAAAAATCAGCCCCAAAAATATGGTGAAATTTTAAAATTTAAAGAAGCAAAATCTGAAAAATTGACGAATTTGGGCTAAATTCGGCTAAATTTTGCCGATTTTTGCGTTTTTTTCTTAAAAAACTATTGTATTTTTTGCGAAACTATTGTAGAATACCGCCCAAACCACTTTATTTTAAAGGATTAGCATGAAAAAAGCTGATTTTATCCAAGTAGTTGCCGATAAGGCAGGTCTTTCTAAAAAAGATACCGTTAAGGTAGTAGATTCTGCTCTTGAGGCTATCAAAGAGCTTTTGGTAAAAGGTGATGACATAAGCTTCATCGGCTTCGGATCTTTCGGTATTGCAGAGCGTGCAGCTCGCGAGGGTAAAGTTCCTGGCACAAACAGAACTTATAAATCTCCTGCTACTAAAGTAGTAAAATTTAAAGTCGGCAAACAGCTAAAAGAGGCTGTTGCAGCTGCAAAAGGCAAGAAGAAAAAATAATTTTCTTGCTCCAAGCCCCGTCTTCGGGGCTTATCTTTTTTAAATTTATACAATCAAGACTTTTTAAAATGCCCGAGTGGTGAAATTGGTAGACGCACCAGACTCAAAATCTGGCGAGGGCGACCTCGTGTCGGTTCGATTCCGACCTCGGGCACCATAAATCTTCTTTAAATTTTATCCTTAATTTCAACCGCCTTTTGTAAATTTCAACTTGCTATAAAATTTTTTATACTATTATTACCGCGGTATTTCTTTAAAAGAGGCAATTATTTATGATACGTAAAATTCTTATCGCTAATCGCGGCGAGATCGCGGTTCGCATCATTAGGGCCTGCAGGGATCTGCATATTAAAAGCGTCGCGATCTACACCAAACCTGACGTTGATTGTTTGCACGTAAAAATCGCCGACGAGGCCTACGAGGTAAGCACTGATGCGCTAAAAGGCTATCTGGACGCTAAAAAGATCGTCGAAGTCGCTAAAGAGTGTGGCGCTGATGCGATACATCCTGGATACGGCTTTTTGAGCGAGAATTTTGACTTTGCAAGAGAGGTCGAGGACGCGGGCATTATCTTTATCGGTCCGAAACCCGACGTTATTCGTAAAATGGGCAACAAAAACATCGCTCGCTATTTGATGCGCAAAAACGGCATTCCGATCGTGCCGGGCACCGAAAAGCTAAATCACGAGAGCATGGATACGATCAAAAAATATGCGCGCGAGATCGGCTATCCCGTGATTTTAAAAGCTAGCGGCGGCGGCGGCGGACGTGGTATCCGTGAGGTATGGGACGAAAAAGATATGCAGAGTGCCTACGATTCGTGCACTAGAGAGGCGAAAACATTTTTTAACAACGATGAAATTTTTATGGAAAAACTCGTCGTCAAGCCGCGCCACATCGAGTTTCAGATCATCGGCGATAATTACGGTAACATCATTCATTTATGCGAGCGCGATTGCTCGATCCAGCGCCGCCACCAAAAGATTATCGAGATTGCGCCGTGTCCCTCGATAAGCGAGCATCTACGTAAGACGATGGGTACGACCGCGGTAGCTGCGGCAAAGGCGGTGAATTACACAAACGTCGGCACGGTGGAATTTCTACTTGATGATTACAACAACTTCTATTTTATGGAGATGAATACCCGTATCCAGGTCGAGCACGGCATCACCGAGGAGGTCACGGGTGTCGATCTCGTCGTACGCCAGATCCGCATCGCAAACGGCGAAATTTTAGAGCTTGAGCAAAGCGATATCAAGCCGCACGGCTACGCGATCGAAGCGCGTATCACCTCCGAAAACGTCTGGAAAAATTTCACTCCGGTTCCCGGCACCGTTAGCGATTATTATCCTGCACTCGGTCCTTCCGTGCGCGTCGATAGCCACATCTACAAAGGTTATAAAATTCCGCCGTTTTACGACTCGCTTCTAGCCAAGCTCATCATTAAAACCACCGACTACGACCTGGCCGTCAATAAGCTAGAGCGCGCGCTGAAGGAGTTTCGCATCGAGGGAGTGCGTACGATCATTCCGTTTTTGCTCAGCATCAGCAAATCGCGCGAATTTCGACTCGGCTTTTTTGACACGAGCTATGTGGAGAAAAATTTAGACAAAATTTTAGAGAACACTATGGACGATATGCAGCCGAATAAAAACGAAGCGATCGCCGCCATCGCCGCTGCGATGCGCAAATCGGCGCGGATTTAGGAAAGAGCATGGATTTTTTAGATAGCCTAAAAGATATAAAAAAGGATATGCTTAAGGACAAGGCGGCAAGCTCCGCGCCCAAAAAGCCTAAAAAGAGGAATCCAAATCGCGACGAGTTTAAAGATATTTTCAGAGATGATGATTCGAGTTCGCAAAGCGAAAGTGGCTTAGACGGCGCCGCAGACGGGGAACTTGACACAGCCAAAGAGAGCATCGCCGCACGCGAAAAGCGCCTCAAAGACGAGTTTTTAAAATACGTGGACGCGGCAAACATTAAAAAGCTGAATGACTGAAATTCCATTTTGTACGCTGGATTTTTCTTGTCCTTATCTGGACGGCAGAGCCGCGCGCAGCGAGTATCTCTACATAAAAGGCTGCGACTTTGAGTATAATTCAAGCTTAGTGCAGCACGGCTACCGCCGCTTCGGCAGGTATTTTCAAAAGCCCATTTGCGCATCCTGTGCGGAGTGCAAAAGCTTACGCGTCGATGCTTTAAATTTTAAATTTAGCAGATCGCACCGCCGCGTCTATAAAAATAATCGCACGACCGCCTATGTATGGCAATCTCGCCCGCTTTTAAACGATGCGCGTTTGGAGCTTTTCGCGCTCTATCACGACTACATGCATCTAAAAAAGGGCTGGCCTGTGCAAGAGATCGATTTTGAGCGATATGATGAAATTTACGTCCAGGGCCACGGCGACTTCGGCAAAGAAATTTCTTACTACGGCGAGGACGGGCGGCTTATCTGCGTCGATCTCATCGATATCGTGGACGACGGCATTAGCTCGGTATATTGCTACTACGATCCGTATCTGCCGCATCTAAGTCTGGGCAAATTTTCGCTTTTAAAACAGATCGAGTTCGCCCAAGATCTGGGGCTACGCTGGATCTATCTGGGCTACGCTGTGAAGCAGTGCCCGAGCCTAGCGTATAAATTTAGCTACGAGCCGTATGAAATTTTAAACTCATACACAGAGCTTGATGCTCCCGCCGTGTGGGAGGGGCGCGTAGAGGGGTAGGTTCCACGCGCGGACGCCAGGAGCATCCTAGACATAGGCGCTGCGTAGAGTGGTAAGCTTCACGCGTCCGTACAGCGACAGCGCGCAGGAGTCGAGATTGTGCCGCCGCGTAGAATTCGCTCGCGCGCAGATACGATGCGGTATGTTAAAAGCACGCTTCGGCGTCAAATATCGCGCTGAAATTTCGCGCGTTATGAGTCTTCAAGGCTTTTGAGTCACGGCGGGCGTCAAATTTTGCGCTGAAATTTAACGCCGCTCGGCCTGTGAAAATATCTACAGCGATGAAATTTAAGGCGATGGAATTTAAAAAGAGGGCAGATGGATTTGCAAATTTTACGGCAGGATCGGCATTTGCGTGTTGCAAGACGCCGCGCGCGGCTTTTGAGCGTACTTGGCTCTTGAGTGCGCACGAAAAAGAGCGATTAGTTTCGGCACCGCAGCGACCGGCTTCGGTGCTTTAAAGAGGCATTATTAAATGTTTTGCTTTATGCGGCTTCGACATTGACCTAGTTTCGATATCGCGATTGGTTCTGGTCCGTAACTGATACTGCCGCGCAAGCGGCGAAGCACAAAAAGATGGCTTATAAAGCATGATACAGCATATATTTTGTAAAATTTAAGCAAACTGCGAAGCGCAATAAGACGACCGGTTACGGCAAATTTATCAGCTCGACTTTGTTTTCCAGCGTTTTTGGGATCAATAAAACCTTGCCGTCGCTTGAGATGTCCGCAGGTCTTTGCATCGCGCCGAGGTTTATTTTGCGTATCTGTCCGTTTGCATCGATACGCCAAATTTTACCGCTTAAAAGGTCCTCGCCCCAGTCGCTAATTAAAATTTCGCCGTTTTTTCCGCGCGCTATGCCGTAGAAAACTCCCTTCATATCGGCAAAGATCGAAATTTCTCGAGATTTCAGATCCATGCTTAGCACGCGCCCAGGGACATTTCCGCTAAGATCGAATGTAGTGATCAGAAGCTTATCGCCTTTAGCCAAAAGTCCGTTTGGGCTGCCTAACGATGGATCGATGCGCGCAAACTCATCCGCGGTGCGCGAGAGCAGGTCGATGCGCCAGATCCTCCCACGCGCATTATCGCTTGCGAGCAAAACCTCGCTACCGAGCGCTACGACGTCGTTTAAGGCCTGCGCTCCCTCGATTTTTAGATTGAAAACCTCTTGGCCTTTGCTAAAGCCCCTGATCGCGTCCAGATCGCACACATAGAGCACGTCGCCGATCTGCGCCATTCCGCCAGGATTTACCAGATCGTCTATAAAATTTGTCTCAACGACACCCGAGTTTTTTACTATACGGCTGATGAAGCCGTCGCGCTCTTGTGGATCTTCACTACTGCCGCGATTTGCGATATAAAAAGCGTCATCGGTAATGAGCGAACCACTAGGTGCGCTAAATCCGTCGATCTCTAGGCCAAAAAGCGCGCCCGCCAAGGCGCATGAAAGCAGAACTTTTTTCATAATTTCTCCTTGATCTCGCCAAAATTTTAAGAATTTTAAAATTTTAAGGGAAGCGACGAGTGCCGGGTTAAAATTTTAAAATTCGCAGCGAGCTTTAAGATGAGCGAAATTTAAACCCGCAGGGCAAATAAAAGCACAATTTTAATTAAACAAGGCGGCTTAATCGGCAAAATTCTAGCGGGTTGGAAGGCCTTGCTTCGCGCGTCGCTTTCAATTTGATGCGTCGAAGCCGAAGCGAGTAGGTTTTGTGTGCGATTTGGTTTACGCCGCCGCTCGCAGAATTACGCCATGAAATTTAGCTACATCGCGCGACTGCAGGCGTCTTCGCATACGCAATTTATTTAGGCTGTTGCTTTAAAATTTTAATTCTACGAGCGGATATTTTTTGCAAACTGCCGCATGATTTTGATGCGCAGATGAAAGCGTTACGTTTAAAGACGTCTCACGCTTTAAAATTTGATTTAATTTAAACAAAGTGCGATTAAAATGCGATTTAAATTTTATGTACCGCGGGTGTAAATTTCGGTCGCAAAAGTGAGTCTGTAGCAAAAAAATTATTTAAAATTTACAGTGTACAAAACGCCTTTTGAAATTTAAAAATTTTTAAGACGAACCTAGGTACTTTTCAAAAATTTAATACGCGAAATTCAAGTGCACGGCTAGTCGCAGCCATTTGCCTGAATTTTAAATCGCAGAAATTAACGCGCGCGCCGAAGCGGAAGCCCGAGGAGTTAAAACAACCCTGCGCGGCTAAATGCTAAAATCTTCGCCGAGGTAGAATTTACGGACATTCGGATCGCTGGCTATCTCTTTTGCGGTACCGCCTGCGAAAAGCTCGCCGTCTTTGATGACGTAGGCGCGGTCGCAGATCGCAAGCGTTTCGCGGACATTGTGATCGGTTATGAGCACTCCGATGCCAAGATCGCTTAAATCGCGCACGATGCTTTGGATATCGTTAACGGCGATCGGATCGACGCCTGCAAACGGCTCGTCCAAAAGTAGGAATTTCGGCGTTATCATCAGGCTTCGCGCGATTTCGCAGCGCCTGCGCTCGCCCCCGCTTAGGCTCACGCCTTTGCGCAATCTGATCGGCTCGATGTTGAGCAGATTTAGCATCTCATCGACCTTTCGTGAGGCTTCGACTTTATTTTTATAGGTAATCTCTGCAGCGAGCATTAAATTTTCCTCAACGCTGAGCTCCTTAAAGATGCTGCTTTCTTGTGGCAGGTAGCCAATGCCGAGCTTGGCGCGTTTATGAAGCGGAACCTTTGCGATGCTGCTCTCATTAAGCAATATATCGCCACCGCTAGCACTTATCAGCCCGCAGATCATATAAAACGTCGTGGTTTTGCCCGCGCCATTGGGCCCTAGCAGCCCCACGATCTCGCCGTTGTAAAGCTCTAGCGAGATTCCTTTGATGATCGGCGTGCCTTTTATGGTTTTTTTAAGACCCCTGACTTCTAGTTTATGCATAGCTTACCTCGTATTTTCGCCCTTGCGCGTGCGGCGTGATCCTCACTACGCAAAAATCAAGCTCATATTTTTTAAGTAAATTTATCAAATTTTCATCCGCCCATTCAATCAGATGAAGTCCCTCTTCAAATAAATTTTCAAATAGTCCGTTTTTTAAAATCCCCTCACAGCCGCCGTTATAGATGTCGTAATGATAAATTTCGCCGTAGTTTTGCATGATCGAAAATGTCGGCGAGCCTACGTGTTCGTCTAACCCGTGCGCCCGCACGATCGCGCGCGCAAGCGTCGTTTTGCCGGCGGCGAGACCCCCGATTAGCAATATTATGCCGCTTTTTGGCAGAGCCTGCACGAGGCGTGAAATTTCATCCTCGCCGCAGATGAGTTCAAAGCTCTTGGACATACTTTGCCTGCTCGCTTTTGGGCGTATTTTTTGCGCTAGGAAAGGCTAGAACTTTAAAGCTTTGTTTTCTATCCAAAAAGCTTATCGTGATTATGTCGCCGATTTTAAGCTCTTTGGCGGGCTTTACTACCGCGCCGTTTACGGCTACGACGCCGCTTTTGCACATATCTTCGCTGATGGCGCGCCGCTTGGTGATATTGACTGCGTTTAAAAATTTATCGATTCTCATAGGCGTGAGTTTAGCGATATTTGCCTTAAAAGCAACTATTAAACTATTTTTGGTAGAATTTCGCCAAATTTTACGTAAAGGATTTGAGATGGCAAAAGATGTAAAAAAGGTCGTTTTGGCGTATTCTGGAGGACTAGATACTAGCATTATTTTAAAGTGGCTCGGTGATACTTACGGCTGCGATGTGGTGACTTTCACCGCAGATATAGGTCAGAACGAGGATTTGGAGCCTATCAAAAACAAAGCCGTGAAACTGGGCATCAAAAAGGAAAATATCTTCGTAGAGGATCTGCGCGAGGAATTTGTACGCGATTACGTGTTCCCGATGTTTCGCGCAAATGCCGTCTATGAGGGCGAATATCTTTTAGGCACATCGATTGCGCGCCCGTTGATCGCTAAAAAGTTAGTCGAAATTGCTAAAAAAACTGGTGCGGACGCCATAAGCCACGGCGCAACCGGCAAGGGTAACGATCAAGTCCGCTTCGAGCTTGGCGCATACGCGCTAAATCCCGATATTAAGGTGATTGCGCCGTGGAGGCTGTGGGATCTGAACTCTCGCGAGAAGCTTCTTGCTTACGCTAAGAAAAACGGCATCGACATCGCCTCAAAGCCCGGCAAGTCGCCGTATTCGATGGATGCGAATATCCTTCACATCTCCTACGAGGGCTTAGTGCTTGAAGATCCCGCCCATGCGCCTGAAGAGGATATGTGGCGATGGACCGTGAGCCCTAAAAATGCGCCAGATAAGAGCGAGATCATCGAGATTGAATACAAGCATGGTGATCCTGTAAAGCTAAACGGTAAGGCGCTTAAGCCGCACGAGATGCTAGCAGCGCTTAACGAACTCGGCGCTAAAAACGGCATCGGCAGGCTTGATCTTGTTGAAAACCGCTACGTCGGCATGAAGAGCCGCGGTTGCTACGAAACTCCGGGCGGCACGATCATGCTAAAGGCTCACCGCGCGATCGAGAGCATCACGCTAGATCGCGGTGCGGCGCATCTAAAAGACGATCTAATGCCGCGCTACGCCGAGCTTATCTACAACGGCTTTTGGTTCAGCCCTGAGCGCTTGCTGCTTCAAGAGCTTATAAACAAATCCCAAGAGCACGTAAACGGCAAGGTTAAGCTAGAGCTTTATAAGGGCAACGTGATCGTGCTGGGCAGGGAAAGCAAGAGCGATAGTTTGTTTAATACCGATTTTGTGACGTTTGAAGAGGATAAAGTTTTTAATCAAAAAGACGGCGACGGATTTATCAAACTAAGCGCGTTAAGATTTATCATCGCGGGTAAGAACGGACGCAAGCTTTAGCTGAAATTTTGCCGCACGACAGACAGGCAAATTTCACAAAACGAAATTTTAAAATTTTATCGGAAAAATGCGAGCGGCTGCGGGCAGGTTTCATAAAATTTCACGAAATTTTAGATCCGCCCGCGCCGCTTATAAAATTTTATAAATTTAAAGCTAAATTTAAAAGGATAGATGGATGAAAGTATTATTGATCAAAGACGTTAAGGGGCTCGGAAAGGCGGGCGAGATAAAAGAGGTCAAGGACGGCTACGGCAACAACTTCCTAATCGGCAAAGGTTACGCCAAAGCCGCTACGACTGAGATTTTGCGTAAATTTGAAGCGGATAAGAAAAAGCAAGCCGAGCTAGAAAAATACGAGGTTGCAAGCTTGCAAAAATTAGCCGAGGAGCTAGCTAAGATCCGCGTAAAGATCGTAAAGCAAACGGGTGAGAGCGGCGCGCTTTTCGGCTCGGTGACCAAAGATGAGATCGCAACCGCGCTAAAAGAGCAAAAAGGGATCGAAATAGATAAGAAAATTTTAGAGACTGAGGCTATTAAAACGACCGGGATTTACGACGTAAATGTCAAGCTAAAGCACGGCATAAGCGCTAAATTTGAGATAGAGGTGGCTAGTGTTTGAAGCGACTACCATTTTAGCCTACAAAGGCGCGAAGGGCTCCGTCATCGGCGGCGACGGGCAGGTTACGTTTGGAAACACCGTTTTAAAGGGCAATGCGACTAAAATTCGAAAGATCGGCAAAGAAGGCAACGTCTTGGCGGGCTTTGCGGGCAGCACCGCCGATGCGTTTAATCTTTTTGATATGTTTGAGAAGTGCTTAGATGGCGCAAAGGGCGATCTTTTAAGGGCCGTGATAGAATTTAGCAAGCAGTGGCGCAAGGATAAGTATCTGCGAAAGCTCGAAGCGATGATGCTGGTGCTGGACCGCAAAAATATCTTTCTGCTTAGCGGCACGGGCGATGTGGTAGAGCCGGACGACGGCAAGATTGCAGCGATCGGAAGCGGCGGGAATTACGCTCTTAGCGCGGCGCGAGCTTTGGATAAATTTGCAAGCTTAGACGAAGAGGAGCTTGTAAAGCAAAGCCTCAAAATCGCGGGCGAGATTTGCATTTACACGAACGAGAACATTAAAACATACGCAATTTGGGACGAAAAGAGATGATGACGCCAAAGCAGATCGTAGAAAAACTAGACGAATATATAATCGGACAAAATAGCGCCAAACGCACGATAGCGGTGGCTTTGCGAAATCGCTACCGCAGAATGGCGCTCGAAGATGAGATGAAAAACGAGGTGATGCCCAAAAACATCCTAATGATCGGATCTACCGGCGTAGGTAAGACCGAGATCGCGCGCAGACTTTCGAAGATGTTTGGACTTCCTTTTATCAAGGTCGAGGCGAGCAAATACACCGAAGTAGGCTTCGTGGGACGCGATGTGGAGAGCATGGTGCGCGATCTGGCCTCTGCATCGGTAAATTTAGTGCGCGGCGAGGAATTTGAAAAGAACAAAGACAAGATCGATGATTATATCAAGCGCAAAATTTTAGAAAAAGTTCTTCCGCCGCTTCCGCGCGGAGCGAGCGAGGAGAAGGTCGCAGATTACGAAAAAAGCTACGAAAAGATGGCAGCCAAGCTCGAGCGCGGCGATCTGGACGATCTTAGCATCGAGATCGAAGTGAGCGAAAATGCGCTTGAATCAAATCCGAATTTGCCGCCCGAGATGGCGAATATGCAGGAAAGCTTCATTAAGGTAATCGGAATTTCGACGCGCAAGAGCAAGAAAGAGATGAAGGTAAAAGACGCCAAAGTTGCCCTCAAAAGCGAGGCTAGCGAGAAGGTCTTAGATATGGAGAGCATCAAAGCCGAAGCCGTTAGGCGTGCGCAAAACGAGGGCATTATCTTTATCGACGAGATCGATAAGGTGGCTGTCTCAAGCGGAAATAGCGGCAGGCAGGATCCGAGCAAAGAGGGCGTGCAGCGCGATCTGCTTCCGATCGTGGAGGGCAGCAGCGTAAGCACGAAATTCGGCAATATTGACACCGATCACATCCTTTTTATCGCCGCGGGCGCCTTTCATATCAGCAAGCCGAGCGATCTCATACCCGAGCTTCAGGGGCGCTTCCCGCTTCGCGTCGAGCTTGACAGCTTAGACGAGGCGGCGCTGTGTGAAATTTTAACCAAGCCTAAAAATTCGCTTCTTAAGCAGTACTCGGCGCTTTTAAAGACCGAAGGCGTGGAGCTGGAATTTAGCGAGGACGGAGTCAAGGCGATCGCAAAATTTGCGGCGAGTACGAACGAAAAGGTCGAAGATATCGGCGCCAGAAGGCTGCATACGATAATGGAAAAGGTGCTTGAGGATATCAGCTTCGAAGCGGATAAGTTTAAAGGGCAAAAGATCGTCGTGGATGAAAAACTCGTAAGCGAAAAGCTAGCAGGCATCGCAAGCGACGAGGATCTAGCGAAGTATATTTTGTGATTTTTAAATTTCGCGACCGCCGCGGAGCTAAAGCGCTCGTTTGAGTGCGGCTAGAGCATCGCTTCGGTGGCGCAGCTAAGTATGATACGGCGCGCCGTTAGGAATTTTAAAAGCTCGGGCGCTAAAATAAAGCAAGATCCATCGCTGTTTGGCGACATCGATTTTAAGGATCAAATGCATACGAAGGGTGAAATTTCAAACCTTTTATATTGTAAAATTAACTCGCGCCGGTTGGATCAATTTCGCTGCGCGGCTCGTTTGGGAGAATTTTAATATCGCAAGATCGGGGTCGGTTTCGTATCCGTGGCGGCGTAAAATTTTATGTTCGCAGCGGTTAAATTTACGCCGAATTCACATTGTGTTTATAAAATGCGTAAAATATTAAATTTATGCAGCGCGCTAAAATGAAATTTTAAATTTCACCGTTTGCGGTTTTTGCTCATGAAATTTGACGCGATTTAAAATTGACGGCGAGCGAAGGGGAAATAGGCGCCGTCGTGACGACGGCAAAGTAAAATGCCCCAAATCAGAGCGCATTTAAGCAAAGCCGTAACCGCGCGCGGAAAAAATGAGCGTCGGGCAAGGAATACCGCAAATTGCGAGTTGAGAAATACATGCCGAGTATGAAGCGCCGTAATCGCGTGCAGATCGCGAAGGCGCTAGATTAAGATAAAATTTTGATTTAAGGAAAATATGAAAAGCGGATTTGTAACGCTCATCGGGCGGACGAATGCGGGCAAGAGCTCGCTGTTAAACTACCTCTGCGGCGAGAAAATTTCGCTCGTCTCGCACAAGATCAATGCCACGCGCCGCAAGATTAGCGGCATCGCGATGAATGGCGCGGATCAGGTGATTTTCACGGACACGCCGGGGCTGCATGAAAGCGCCAAGCTGATGAATAAGTTGATGGTTGAAGTGGCACTCGGAGCGATTGAGGGTTGCGATTTGGTGCTATTTTTGGCGCCCGTGCACGATGATACATCTGAATACGAAAAATTTTTAAATTTAAACGCAGGCACCAAACACATCGTAATTTTAACTAAAACCGACGAAGCAAACGACGAAAAGATCGTGCAAAAACTGCTGCAATATCAAAAATTTACCGATAAATTCGAAGCGATAATCCCCGTTAGCATCAAAAAAAAGGTCTATAAAAAGCAGGTTTTGGACGAAATTTGTAAAATTTTGCCCGAACACGAGTATTTTTACGACCCCGAAATTTTAAGCGCGACCAACGAGCGTGAAATTTACCGCGACTTCATACTCGAGGCGATCTTTGAGAGCATGAGCGACGAGATCCCGTATTGCAGCGACGTCGTTATGGAAAAAGTGGTGGAAAAACCGGGTCTAACCTCGGTATATGCGAGGATCATAACGGACAGCAATTCACACAAAGAGATGTTGATCGGCAAAAACGGCGAGGCAATAAAGCGGATCGGAATTCGAGCCAAAAAGTTAATTTCAAATTTTTCTAAGGTCAAAATTTACTTAAAATTAACAGTTTTTGTAAAAAAAAGCTGGAAAAATGACGAATTTAGGGTAAAAACCGATTTTATCTATTGACATTTTATTTTATTTCTATTAGTATTAGCAGCGTAGAAAATTTCATTTGGAAGTGGAGTGTTATGGCAAAGAATAGTAAAAATGCTAGTTCGATTGTTGCGATTAACAAAGTCACGCAAACCATATTCGGTCTAAGTGAGAATGAAGTTTTCGAGCACGACTTCTCAAAAGCGAATCGTGCGAAGGAAACTTACATCTCATATATTCCGTATAAGGATATAATGACTGCGACGGTCGAGATAAGCAGATCGGTAGAGGACGCGGATCTTTTAGATGCGATCGTCGTTAAGGTGTATGAGGAGCTGGGGCTTGACACCGCTTTGGATTACAAAATCACTTATAGTGAGGTAATAGGCGCTGGCGGCGATGATAGAATTTTCAACGTCTTTGTCGTAGATAATGCCAAACTCACTTCAGAATTCGATGCGATCGCCGCTAGGACGAACTACATCGACTATGTGGCTATGGCTCCGTTTTTATACGAGGGCTTGTATAATAGAGGCGTCTTAACTCGCGACGGAATCGACTGCTTCATCTACTTGCAGCGCGACGATGCGTTTTTGGTAGTGTATCAAAACGGCGAATATTTTCAATCTCGTCAAGTAAGATACAACCTAAAATTCTTGCATGAAAAATATGTTGAGCTAGTCGGTAGTAGAGTCGATGAAGAGAGCTTTTATAGATTGCTCTCCAAACAGGGAGTAAATTTAGAAAATCCGACCGAACGCGATTATATGATCCAAATTTTTGACGATATGTTTTACTACATCAACGACGTGTTGAACGGTATTAGTAAAATTTACAACGTCAATATTCAAAATGTCTATATCGGAACGGATATCGGTAAAATTCCTGCGATCGAGGTTTTTGTAGAAAATAATCTAAAGCTAAGATACAAGGATTTTAATTTTAATGTTGCAATCAACGCAAAAGATTATCCGCTCACTCAGCTAGATATTTTGATGTTCTTGGTGGGTCAAGATTATTTAATTACTAAAGATGACGATCACAACTACTCGCCGTTTATGAGACCTCCGCCTTTGACTCAAAGATCAACCGGCAAGCTGATAGGCTATATGTTGCTAGGCTGCCTACTTGGCGCTGTGTATCCTGCGTATAATTTTGGCTACGGCTATTATAATAATATGGTAGCTGATGATAAAACTAGCGAATATAAAGGTTTAGAGGAAAAGATGGGTCCCGCTAGAGATGAAAGTGCGCGTTTGGATAAAGAGACTAAAGAGGTAAATGCTCAGGCTGCTAAGAGTGGTAAGGAGCTTAATGACAGGCGCAAACTAATTAATGCCATCTTAGATAAGAAAAATAATTACGCTATGAAGGGTGTTTCTATTTTTGAGCTAACCAATATGGTCGTTAAAAATAAGGGCAATATGGTTAGGATCGGTGATGAGAATAGGACTCTAACTGTTCAGGTGCGCACCAAAAACGATAAGCAGATGACCGAGCTTTTAGAGGATATCAGTAAAAAAGAGGTGTATGGCGTGGATACTAAAACAATCGCGCTACAAGAGGGTAATAAAACCGTCTTTTACGATAGCAACATCAGTGTGGAGGTTAAATAATGAAAAAGAAAAGTTCATTAGATCAACTTGATCAATGGTTTGCCTCCAAGGGAAATAGTGCAAATAACTATTTTTACATAGCTTTGTTGTTTGTAGGTGTGGTAGCTTACTTTATTTTGAGTAACTATGCGGATCCGTATTTAGAGGAGAGCGAAACAAATCTAAGTACTGCCACGACTAAGCTTGAGGGCGCACAAAGAGAGTATAACGAGTTTTTTGGCGGTGATCCTGATGCTTTTGTTAATAATAAACGCAATATCCTCAATGGTGCTAGGACCAACCTTAACAATATTATTGAAGAGCGTGGGTATCTAGACGGCAAGCTAAAAGAAATTTCGAAGCTTACTTATAATGAAAAGAACTGGGCTAAATTTATGGATAGCCTCTCAACGATCGCAGAGAATAACAATATTAAAATTTATGCTATTCACAGCGATAGAAGAGAGCCTAGCATCAAACAAATTTTTCAGCCTGAAGCTTTGCTGGATATAGATGTGAAATTTGAAGGAGCATTTTCGAACGTCCTTAGGTATATCAACCTTATCGAACAATCGGAGATGATCGTAGATGTAAATAAGATGGATATCAATGCCACTAAAAATGGCAAAATCGGTGGAAGCATCGGTATATCTATCTGGGGAGTAAATTACTAATGAAAAAGTTAATTTTATGCTCTTTGCTACTTTCTACTGCTCTATTTGCTGTAGATAATAATCAGACGGTGGCGCCTAGTAATGGAGCCTATAAAGCTAAATACGATGCGATATTCGATGATCTTAGTAGGCCTAGAGTAGGTCTTAGCGATGAGCAGATAGCTTCTTTGCAGGATCCGTTTTATCCTAAAGAAGCCAATGCGCCTAGAGAAGCTAATCAGCAGGTGGATCTAGGTTATCGGCTAGTAGGTATTATGGGCGATAAGGTTAAGCTAAACGATAAGTGGTATGGTTTGGGCGAATATGTAGGCTCATATAAGATCGTGCAAATAACGGGCAATAGCGTTATTATTACCAACGACGATGAAAATAAAGTCGAACTAACACTAAAACAAGGAAGTCAAAATGTCATTATTACATATAAGTAAAAAGCTTAGCATAGCCGCTATGCTTGCTTTGTCTGTTACGGCTACTAGTCTATATGCCGCTCCTGCAACTGCAGGTAACTGCGATAGGAAGGCGCTAAATATTAAGATTAACGATACCGTTACGCTAAACGAGATGCTAACTCAGCTATCCGATATGTGCCGTTTCTCGGTGGTAGCAAAAGATGCTATCGCTCAAGAGGAGATGAGCAAGCCGCTGCAAGGCGTAAGCATCAAAGACCTTTCTTTACGTGAAGTTTTAGATCTACTCATAAAAGAGAATAATCTAAGCTATGAGTATTCTCATGGCATATTAAAAATTTCAGCGCTAGAGACTAGGACTTTTAAAGTGGATTACATCACCTCTATTAGAGAAGGCACTGCTGTTACTAAATCTTCTGTCGATTCCGCACCTACGAAAGTGGATGATAGTGACGATAAAGAAAATAAAGAAGATAATAAGATCACTACCAAAGAGAAATTTGATTTTTGGGAGAAGATTAGCGAGGAAATCACCTCTGTTCTAAATAACGGTACCGAAAAATATGTCGCAGTCGCTCCTATTATAAATCAAAATGCCGGTTTAGTAACCGTTACTGCTATGAAGTCTCAGATAGCTCGCGTCGATAGATATCTAAGCGGTATGCAAAAACGCCTTAGTCGTCAAGTCTTGCTAGATGTAAATATCATATCTGTCGAGCTAAATAACGAATACACTACTGGTATAGATTGGAGTAAATTCCAATTGGGATTTAATACCTATGTAGGTGGAGATCCGACTAAGCTTTCAGGCTATCACATAGATAACGGCAATAGAGGAAAGGCGAGCGATACTCACGGAACTTGGACGATAGGGGCTAATCTAAATTTCAATATCGACGGTTTGATTAACTTCCTAGAGACTAAGGGCAAAACTAAGGTTATTTCAAGCCCTAAGGTAACTACGATGAATAATCAACCTGCTATTATCTCCGTAGGTGATACTATTAACTACGTATTAAAATCCACTAATACGGGTGATTATCAGGGTGGTAGTACTCAGTCGGATGATCAGTATTCAATATTTGTAGGTATTCTTTTGAATATCTTGCCTGAAATTTCAGATGATAATAGGATTATGCTACGAATTAATCCATCTTTAAGCTCTCTTAAATACGCAGAGGACAATGTAAGAACAAATAATAGAAGAGAGATTGCGCCTGATACCTTACAAAAGAAACTCTCAAGCGTAGTTTGGGTAGATGATGGCGATACTGTAATTTTAGGCGGTTTGATTGGTGCAACTAAGTCGAAAGATAACACTAGGGTGCCTGTGCTAGCTGAAATTCCATTAATCGGAAATCTTTTCAAAAGCACTGCCGATGTTTTGCGAACGTCGGAGTTAATCTTCGTAGTAACTCCACATATCATCGACAATACCGGCGCGCCGCTTGCTACCTCTCTTAAAGAGCTAGGTTACTCAAAATCCATCTACGAAAATGAGTAATAATTATACGGCGATCAAGGAAATTTTTATCGAGGATAACGAAGTCTCAGACTTCGTTAATCTCGATAAATCAACCCTTGCTTATCATAAAATTTTAAATGCTTTGCAAAAGCCGTTAAAACTTATACTTTTTTACGGCAAACCGGGTTGTGGCAAGACATTTTTGCTTAATAAGATCAAGGTCGATCTTGAAAAAAAGGTAAGAGTCGTATTCGTGCCGCAGCCGTTTTTTGATGAGAAAGAATTTTTCTTAGAGCTTTATTCGCAGATTTTTCATTCTACTCCTAGCGAGCCGATTGATAATTATGAGAATTTTATGCGGGTTTATAGAGAGAGATTTGGAATTTCTACTAACGTAGGGGCGGTGGAGCAGGTCGTTATTTTGCTCGACGAAGCTCAGCTATATCCAGGGAATTTAATAGAAAAAATTCGCCTTATGGCAGATACTAGATTATTTAAATTTTTATTTACGGTGCATAAGACTGACGAGGAAGATCGCCTCGCAAAGGATTATTTTAAAACCAGAATTTGGGAGAGCATTGAGCTTCCTAATTCAAATTTAGGCGAAGTCAAGCTGTATATTGAAAAAAAGCTTGTGCTTCATGGCTTTCAACAATACTATTTTATGTTTAGCGACGATAATTTCGATTTGATTTTAAATTTAACGGACGGCAATATGAGGAACATCAACAAGCTTATGTATAAGATGTATGAGCTTTTTGAGTATTACGAAGTAAATAAACCTACGGAAATTAGTTTTTCGCAGATTAATAATAAGATTATAGAGATGGCAGCGATAGGCTCGGGGATAATAAATGCTTGAATTTTACGAAGTAAACGAACTTGAAAAAAAATGGGAAGAGTATAACAAAAATAGAAAGCAGTTTTCTTTCCTAAAATCTAAGCCGAATTTCGTATTGAGATTTGACAAGACGATTTTAGGGCTTTTGATATTGATCTCGGTTGCGATCGGAGCGATATTTTGGTTGCTTAAAGATAGCGATAGCGTTAGCATGGCAAGTATTAATCAAAATATTGAAGATAAGGGCGGAGCTACAAATTCTGCTAGTGATGCCGAGCAGCAGGCGGCAGATCTTGCAGTGCAAAATAATATCTCCAAAGAGGATTATAATATCAGCGCGCCGAAAGTTGCCCGCGCCTCTAAACACGAAAAGGAACGCCCAAGTTTAAATTTAAACGATGTGGGTGTACTATCCAGCGAGGATTCCGGTGGGTTTAAGATAACCAATAATTACGAAAATGGCGGAAACTATGGCGGGCAGGCTCAGGCTCAGAATTTCGGCGGTCAAAATTTTGGCAATCAGAATTTTGGCAATCAAAATGCTCCTACATTTAATGTGCCTAATACCAATAACGCAGCTTTCGCAAATCAGCCGCCTAAAAACGAGGTTATAGATTTTGGGCGTGCTCCATTGCCGCCTAAATCAAATTTCTCCGGAGGTTCTACAAATACCGCAAGTAGCGCTCCGCTAAGTTCTAGAATTGAGATAAAAACTTCAAATTTAAGCGAAGATAAGCAGAGCTTGGAGAGCAAATTTTACGCGACGAATAAGATTGAGTATTCGCTATCGCTAGCCGAAGAAGCGTATAATAAGAAAGACTACGACAATGCGATCAAATGGGCTCTTACGTCAAATGAGCTTGATAAGGACAACGTCGCTAGCTGGATAATTTTTGCTAAAGCCAATTATAAAAAGGGTCGTAAAGAAGACGCGCTTTACGCTCTTGAGACCTTTAACGCAAAGGCGAAAAATAGTGAAATTTCTAACCTAATTTCAAAGATAAGAAGCGATAAACTATGAAAATTTTATATATTTTAGCTTTTGCGATCGCGTCGTTATTCGCAGTTAGCGCCGATGACGTGCGCAACTGGGATCAGATCGGTCAGTATAACCGTATCTGCCAAGAAAGCGTGCGAAATTTATTCATCGAGGAGCAGAGCGAGGCACTTGCAAATATGTATGCCAAAGCGTGCCTTAAGATGGATAAAGTAAATGAGCTCGTCGTGCCTACGGTGATGCTTTATAAGACGAAAGAGGCTCGCGAGAATGCCTCTCTTTATTCGACCATAATTTTTCAAAAAAAGATGCTTTATTTGGCACTTTGCGACGGCGTAGACATAAGCTATATAAGAACGCCTAAAATTAATTATATTTTGTCTGAAATTTTTGATAAATTTACGGAGAGAGCATACGTAAAAAAGAGTGATACGTATGTCTTTACCCTAGAAAACGGCGAGCGTGCCGAGCTTTTTATCAAAGAAGAGGAAGAGGTAAAAAAGATGGTAATTGCAATTTATACTGGCGATAAGCTTAGCTCGATTAAAATTTATTGGTGATCGCGATGACAAAGATTGAAGAGCAGATTGTTGCGATTTTAATACGAAATAATATCCTTACTAGCACCGTTGTTCCGGAAATTAAAGATAAGATGGATATCGGCTTGACGCTAGGCGAGGTTTTAGTCGGAGATAACTATCTAAGCCAGGATGATTTTTGCTCGATTTTAGTTGAGTTATACAAGCGTCGTCAGATAGCATTTGACGATATAAGCGAAAAATTTTCGATGGATCCGAAGGAATTTTTGCAAATTCTAGCTAAAAAAATGAACCTATCGTATATGAATTTAGACGATATCGACATAGATTTCAGACTATCGGAACGCACTCCTACTGCACAACTTAAAAGATACGGCGTGATACCTGTTAAAGCGGATGATCTGAATATTTACGTTGCTTTTTCTGATCCGTTTAATCTTGAGTCGCAAGATAAAGCGCAGGCTATGTTTAGCAAACAGCTGCTTAAAATCGTAGTAGCCGATCCAAATCAGGTAAATAAATATCTATCTAAGCTTGAGCTTTCAGAGAGCATTAAAGGGCTCGTAGCGGAGATCCGCAAAGAGCTTGCTAACACCGGCGGTAGCGGAAGCAGCGATGATACCTCGGCGATTTTAAAGCTCATTGAGATGATAATCAGTCAGTCTATTAAGATGCGCGGTAGCGATATTCACATCGAGCCTACCGAGAATAACTGCGTCGTGCGCACCAGAATCGACGGAATGCTCGCTGAAATTTTTATCTTTGATAAGGATATCTATCCGCCGCTAGTAAGCCGATTGAAGCTACTTTCGAATATGGATATCGCCGAGCGTCGCAAGCCGCAAGACGGCAGGTTTAGTATGAAAATTTCAGGTCGCGAATATGACTTTCGTATCTCGACGCTGCCTATTATCAACGGCGAATCTACCGTTATGCGTATCCTAGATAAATCCAAAGTTATCATCAGCCTAGAAAAGCTTGGCATGCACCCTGATAGCTTTAAGAAATTTAATAACGCTATGAAGGCTCCATACGGTATTATCTTGGTTACCGGACCTACGGGAAGCGGTAAGTCTACGACGCTATATGCAGCGCTAAACGATATTAAAAATATCGATACTAAGGTTATTACCGTAGAAGATCCGGTCGAGTATCAAGTAAATTTAATCCAACAAGTCCAAGTTAACGAAAAAGCAGGTCTTACCTTTGCTTCAGCACTGCGCTCGATCTTAAGACAAGACCCCGACATCATAATGATCGGTGAGATCCGTGATCAAGAGACCCTTAGGATTGCGATCCAGGCTGCTCTTACAGGACACTTGGTTTTCTCGACCCTACACACCAACGACGCCGTTAGCGCGATCCCGCGAATAGTGGATATGGGTATAGAGGCCTACCTCATAAGTGGTGCGCTCATTGCAGTAGAGGCACAGCGTCTCGTGCGAAAGCTTTGCCCGCACTGCAAGCAGCCTACGAATCTGCCTAAATCGATGCTTGATCAGCTGAAAGAATTCTTACCTGAAAAATACACATTTTTCAAGGCCGTAGGTTGTGATCAATGCGGTCAAACGGGCTACATGGGGCGTGAGATGATTAGTGAAATTTTACCTATTACCGATAAAATGCAGAGCTTGATCGCTAACGGTGGCTCAAAGGACGATATGAGAGCCTTAGCGAAGGAGGAGGGTTTTATAGATATGTTTGAAGACGGTGTTATACGTGCTGCGCGCGGAGTAACTAGTATAGAAGAAATTTATAGGGTGGCTAAACAATGAAAAAGCAATTAGAAGTTGAATACAACGCCAAGGGCGCAAGAAGAAAGATGTTTTTGCAAGCTAGCGATAAGGTGCAAGCAAACAATCTGATGAAGCAGCGCGTAGGCGGGACGATCGTAAAAAGGGGCGAAACCCAGGTTGTAGCCAATACGGGCGGCGATTTTAAGGCGCAGGTTTCGCGTATGCTGGGTGGTAGCGGAAGAGTTAGAACACTGCCGTTAGTGGCGTCGATCCGTCAGCTTTCGGTTATGACAAATGCGGGAATTTCAATCCACGACTCGATCAAAGAGGTCGCAAGGGCGGCGGAGGATAAGACGCTAAAAGAAATTTTTAGCGCTATGAACGATGACCTTAACGCAGGTCTTAGCTTGACAGAGTCTACGGAGAAATTTAGAGGTCAGCTCGGCGATGTCGTCGTCGCGATGGTAAGCCTTGGTGAAGCTACCGGTAATATGGCAGAATCTCTAGCTAAGCTTGCTGCTATGCTTCAAGAGCTTTGGGAGAACCAACGTAAATTTAAAAAGGCGATGCGCTATCCGATGATCCTTATGATCGTTATGGCGATTGCGTTTTCGGTTCTGATGATGTATGTTGTGCCGAAATTCCGCGAGATTTTTGAGGATTTGGGCGCGGATCTGCCGCTGCCTACTAGAATTTTGCTCGGTATCGAAAGCACTCTTAATAATTATGGAATTTTTGTTTTAGCAGGCATCATAGGCACTATCATAGCTCTTAGATGGGCATATCGCAATAACCCTGAATTTAAAAAAGGCTTTGACAAGACGATTTTAAAGGTCTATCTATTTGGTAAGATCATATTTTTCTCGACTATGTCGCGATTTATGCTTATTTTTACAGAGCTCGTGCGAGCGGGTATTCCTATCGCTGATGCGCTGGATACATCTGTTTTAATGGTGGATAATCATACTTTAAAAGAAAAGCTCTCTACCGTTAAAATCGCCGTGCAGCAAGGCGTGAGCCTAACAGAGGCGTTTAACAATACAGGGCTTTATGAGAGTATGCTTATTCAGATGATTAGCGCGGGCGAGCAGGCTGGTAACCTCGATAAGATGCTTGGCAACGTCACGGATTATTATAAAGAGAAATTCGACGATATTATCGATAATATCTCAAGCTACGTAGAGCCGATCATGCTATTTTTTATGGCGGGCATGGTTCTTCTTTTGGCTCTGGGTATCTTCATGCCTATGTGGGATCTGGGCAAAGCCGTCAAAAACTAACTCCTTTAATTCCGCGCCTTCAAGGGCGCGGAATTTTATCAAAGCATTAAAATTTCATCCTTCAAATAAAATTTTAACCTTCGTTTGGCTAAAATATCGCTTTAAATTTAAGGATCTATCATAATCAAAGAAGTATATTTTATCGTCGTATCGGCCATCATAATATTTTTTGGGCTTGCTACTATTGCGCCCGATTCCGCGCTCGTAGGCAGCGCAGGCAACGCCATCCGCTCGTTTAATACCCAGCTATTCGGCTATTTTGCATACATCTATCCGCTATTTTTGCTCGCCTTAGCATACGTAGCCTATAAGCATTTTCGCGGTTTTGACTTTAGATTTTTTGAGTTTAGCATCGGAGCCATTTTGCTATTTTTTACCATTTTGATGGTGCAGTCGAGTCTCTTTGGCGCTAGCGGCGGAGCAGTCGGTAGCTTCGCGGTGGACGGGCTTAGGCGAATGATCGGAAGCGTCGGCGTGTGGATTTTTAATATTACGATTTTTGTGCTTTCGCTAGTACTTATATTTGAAGATCGCTTTACCGACATCATCAAAAACTGCTTTATTGGCTCAAGAGATGAAAGCTCGCAGGATGAAATTAGAGACGATTTTGCTAGCGATACGGATGCAGCACAAATAGGCGGGCTGGCAAGGCATTCGTCTGCGCAAGGATTGAGAGGTGCGGAAAATTTTAACGCTTTGGATAACTCTTTGAGCGCAGAGGAAGATTCGGCGAAACAGGGTAATTTTGCGGAGCAGGGCGCAAGCGGGCGCGGTTTTGAAGGCGAGCAAAATTTTCAAAATTTAAACGATGCTCACGAGTCTGAGCCTGAGCAGAATTTCAGTGATGCACATGGTCTGCAAGCTTCCGCTGAACGCGAGCTTAAAATGCCGCAAAAGGGAAGGCCGAGCAGGCTAAAAAGGGTCGAGCGCCTAAGCGAGGTCGCCGAAAACAAAAGGCTTTTGGATCAGCTCGATAAGGGCAGGGTGGCTAAGCCCAAGGATTTTAAGCTACCGCCGCTTGATTTTTTAAACCCGCCGCCGAAAAAGAAAAGTAATATCGACGAGAGCGAGATCGATCGTAAAATTTACGACCTGCTCGATAAACTGCGTAAATTTAAGATCGACGGCGACGTGGTGCGGACCTACTCGGGTCCGGTCGTTACGACCTTTGAGTTTCGCCCCGCCGCGCACATCAAGGTAAGTAAAATTCTAACGCTGCAAGACGATCTGGCGATGGCTCTTAGGGCGCAGACCATCCGCATCCAGGCGCCGGTTCCTGGCAAAGACGTCGTGGGTATCGAGATTCCTAATCAAAACATCGACACAATCTATCTGCGCGAAATTTTAGAAAGCGACGTGTTTAAAAGTGCCTCCAGCCCGCTTACCATCGTACTTGGCAAGGACATCGTGGGGCAGCCTTTCGTCACCGATCTTAAAAAGCTGCCGCATCTTCTCATCGCAGGCACCACGGGAAGCGGCAAGAGCGTGGGCATCAACGCCATGCTGCTTAGCCTTTTGTATCGCAACTCGCCCAAGAGCCTGCGGCTTATAATGATCGATCCAAAGATGCTCGAGTTTAGCATCTACAACGACATCCCGCACCTGCTAACGCCCGTCATCACGCAGCCTAAGCAGGCGATCATCGCGCTAAGCAATCTTGTTTCAGAGATGGAGCAGCGCTACTCGCTCATGGCGCAAAACAGGACGAAAAACATCGACAACTACAACGAAAAGATGCTGCGCGAGGGCGGCGAAATTTTGCCTTACATCGTCGTTATCATCGACGAGCTCGCGGATCTGATGATGACGAGCGGCAAGGACGTGGAGCACTACATCGCGCGTCTGGCGCAGATGGCGCGCGCCAGCGGCATTCATCTCATCGTAGCGACGCAGCGCCCTAGCGTGGACGTCGTCACAGGGCTGATAAAGGCGAATCTGCCTAGCCGCATCAGCTTTCGCGTGGGTTCGAAGGTCGATAGTAAGGTGATTTTGGATCAGATGGGCGCGGACAGCCTGCTTGGGCGGGGCGATATGCTCTTTACGCCGCCTACCGCACCGGGGCTCATCCGCCTGCACGCGCCGTTTACGACCGAGAATGAGATCAACAAGATCGCGGAATTTTTAAAGGCGCAAGAAAGCGTCGTTTATGACGAGAGATTTTTGATCGAAAACGAGGGCGCCAAGCAAGAAGGCGGCATAATCAATCCGCAAAATATTGTGCTTGACGAGCTTTACGACGAGGCGAAAAGGGTTGTTTTGGAAGAGGAGAAGACCTCGATCAGCTACCTGCAACGCCGCTTGCGCATCGGATACAACCGCGCCGCGACGATCATTGAGCAGCTCGAACAGATGGGTGTTTTGAGCGAGATCAACGCCAAAGGCCAGCGCGACATAATCAAGTAAGCTTTAAAATTTCGATGAAATTTAAGCGGCGAAATTTTGAAATTTATTAAATTTGCGGGCGCCGGAATTTTTAAAATTTAATCGATCTGCGTTGGTAAAATTTTAAAATTTATCGGATATGAAGCGGCGGAATTTTAAAATTTTTTGATCTGTATGGCGGATTTTAAATTTTAAAATTTGCGCGCCTTGCGGCTTGCACTTGTGCCTCTGTGGCTGAGGCAAAATGGCGACTTGTGCGGGGATGTGATCGAAGCCTCTTGTAGCATGGAAGGTGCTTCGGTAGTGCTCGGCAGGTACAAACAGCGCGTTTTGTAGCTTGCGTTTACGGCGCCGTTTTTAGGACGCATTTGAAATTTAAGGCGCGGTTTAATTGGACGCTGTGTTCTTGGCGCCAAATTTGAATCGCGGCGTGAAATTTCAAAGTGCAAGCACAGTGAAAAAAGCGCAGGATTTAAAATTTTAAAATTTGAGCGAAAGGGTTTTGAGATTTAAATTTTAATGCTCGGCGGGATTTAAATTCCATCTGTAACGCAGAATTTAAAGCTTCCCGAGTTACCGATATGTAAGCAATAGGCGATCTGCGACGGATAAATTTTGTTCAAAGGCTATGGGTTGCGGTGATTCGCGACGTAAATTTGAAATTTTATCAGAAGCTGCTGTGTATGGGGCGACGGGCGGCTTGCAGCGCAAATTTTGATTTTAAAATTTCCCTTTTTTTGGGCTTTGAAATTTTAAAATTTTAGAATTTGCCGCAGCGGACCTGAATTTTAAATCGCGCCGCGCCGATATTAAGCGTTTTGCAACTGCGCGAGCGGGAGAAACTGCCGGAGTATTGGCTTGCCGTGCGCGAGTACATGAGAAAAGTTTGCCACGCCTGAAGGTTGGTAGCGGAGTATCGCAGTCGTTCGCAGCGACTGATTTGCAGCGCGAGTGCTCGCGCTGCACGTTAAAAACCGTTGCATCGCAAGCCGCGCGACAAGCTGTTTGGCGCGCGGTGTTTTGTCGGGCGTGTTTCGTAGTGCAACTGCATTTGCGGTATGTTTTGCGAGCGAGTGCTTACAAATGCTCTGCGACATAAAATTTTAGAATGAAATTTATCGCTGTGCGCATAAATTTAATAAAATTTGCGTGGTAGCAGCGAATAAATTTAAAATAAAATTTCGCGCTGTCTGCGGTACAAGCGCGTTTTATAGCGAAGTCACATATTGTAAGATACGGCGCGTTTTACAACGCCCTAGCGCTAAAAATCGATCGGTATGCGAGCATGTTTGTAATGGATGTTGCGCGTAAAATTTTGCAACTATCGCGCACGAGTAGCGCGCGATTTTGCGCAGTTGTGATTTGCGACCTTGTATCGCGTGCCGAAAGTCGCCGCGATACGCCTGTCAGAGTAGAATGCACCCGCCTGTGTATTAAAAGATAGTGCGAGGTTGCGCTCTACGGTACGGCAGCGCGTATCGAAAGGCTGCGCGATACGCGAGAGTAAAATGCACGCTTAAAAAGCGGCGTGGATTGCGCTTCGCAGCGCTCTATCCACAGCGTGCATCGAAATCGTCGCGATATGTTAGAATAGAGCGTACGCAATGCACATTTGCAGGATAACGAGAGATCGTACCTTAGGCGCGCTACCCTGCAGTGTACGCCGAAAAGCCGCCTATGTGCGAGAATAAAATTCGCGCCGCGCGTCAAAGACGCACGATCGTGCTGCGTGCCAAAAGACAATACGTGGTCGTGCCGTACGCTTTTTAAAAGGCGGTGCCACGATCGGCGCCGTGCGCCTCGGGCGCGATGCGAGGTTTGAGCCTCGCACGGCAGACGAAGCATGCGCGACGCACGTAAATGCGAATAAATTTTAAAACGGAGAGATGATTGAGAACCGATAAATGGCTATATTACTTCACCTGCGCGCTCATTACGATCGGCATGATATTTTCGCTGTCGCTGAGCTCATATACGGTGCTTCTGCTGGGTGCTACGCCACTGCATTTTTTTTATCGTCAGTGCGCGGTAGGGATCGCCTGCATCGCGGTGATGTGGATCGTCTCGCGCGCCGATCCCGATAAATGCCTAACGCCGGTGTGCATGTCGCTTTTTGCGATCATGGGGATTTTGATGCTCGCGATGGGCTTTTTGCCAAAATCCCTGGTCGCCGACGTAAACGGCGCGGCGCGCTGGATCAGGTTGCCGTTTTTTAACCTCGCGCCGGTGGAATTTTTCAAGGTGGGCTTCATCTACTTTTTGGCGTGGAGCTTCTCGCGCAAGCTCGATCACTCCAAAAAAAGCATCGGGCGCGAGATCGCGACGCTGCTTCCTTACGTAGCGCTTTTCGGCTTTGTGGTGATCCTAGTCGCCATCGTGCAAAACGATCTGGGGCAGGTCGCGGTGCTGGGGCTTACGATGATTTTTATGTCGCTTTTTGCGGGTACGAGCTTCAAGCTTATCGGCTTTAGCTTTATGGGGATTTTGGGGCTTGCTTACGTTTTTATCGTCACGAGCGCGCACAGGGTCGATCGCGTGCGCTCGTGGTGGGGCGGCGTGCAGGATTTCGTGCTGTCGTTTATGTCGCCGGAGACTGCCGCAGGGCTGCGTATAGAGGATGCTAGCGCGCCGTATCAGGTCGGACACTCGCTCAATGCGATAAACAACGGCGAGTTTTTCGGACAGGGGCTCGGGCTTGGAAGCTTTAAGCTAGGCTATCTGAGCGAGGTGCATACAGACTTTGTGCTCGCAGGTATCGCCGAGGAGTGGGGATTTGTCGGGATTTTACTCATTGTGGCGCTATTTTATGCGATGCTATTTCGCATCTTTCAGACCGCGAGTAAGTCGCCGAGTAACGTAAATTTCCTCTTTTGCCTCGGTATCGGCTTTATGTTTTTCTTTTCGTTCATTATCAATTCCTACGGCATTACGTCGATCTCGCCGGTTAAGGGTATCGCCGTGCCGTTTCTAAGCTACGGCGGCAGCCATCTGCTTGCGGCGTCGTTTGCAGTAGGGCTCGTTTTGATGGCGTCGAAAAGGGCGAAATTTTAAAGCTTCTGCGGGCTTTGTAACGAGCGTTGTTTAAATTTAGACGTAAATTTAGAGCCAAATTTGCGCTTAAAATTTTAAGCGAAGCGCGCCGAAGCTAAAATTTAAGCGCGAAATTTTATAAATTTAAAGGAAAAGTATGGTCATAGCAATCAGCGGCGGCGGCACTGGCGGGCATCTGATAATCGCTAAAAATTTAGCCGCTCATCTCGCGAAGCAGGGCATCAGGGCGATCTTCATCGGCTCAAACCGCGGGCAGGATCGCGCGTGGTTTGAAAATAGCGAGCTTTTCGCGCGTACCTATTTTTTGCAAAGCTCGGGCGTCGTCGATAAAAAGGGCCTTGCCAAGCTAGCCTCGCTGCTAAACATCCTGCGCCTATCGCTTGCGGCGCGTAAAATTTTAAAGCAAAACGGCGTGCGCGCGCTCATCAGCGTAGGCGGATACAGCTCGGCGCCCGCATCCATCGCGGCGATCCTTTCTCGCGTGCCGTTTTTTATCCACGAGCAAAACGCAGTTTGCGGGAGGCTCAACCGCCTGCTGAGGCCCTTTGCGCGCGCGTTTTACAGCTCCTATGAAAAGCCCGCGTTTGCTTATCCGATCGCAGATATTTTTTTCGAGACGGCGCGGCGGCGCACGGCGCTTAAGAGGGTCATCTTTTTGGGCGGCTCACAGGGGGCGAGCTTTATCAACTTGCTTGCCGTGGAGCTTGCGCCCAAGCTTTTGAGTCTCGGCTACGGCGTGATCCACCAGTGCGGCGAGCGCGAGTTTGAGCGCATCTCGCAGATCTACGCGCAGCAGGGCCTAGATGTACAGCTCGTAGGCTTTTGCAAAAACATGCACGAACTCATTGCAAGCGCCGATCTTTGCGTCGGGCGCAGCGGCGCCAGTACGCTGTGGGAGCTCTGTGCAAACGGCCTGCCCGCGATATTCGTGCCGTTTCCGTTCGCGGCGGCGGATCATCAGTTTTATAACGCGAAATTTCTTAAAGAGCGCGGACTTTGTGAAATTTTACGCCAGCAGGACGCAAGCGGCGAGCGGATATTGGGCTTGATTGAGAGCTTCGACGTGGCACGAGCGAGCAAAGGACTGCTTGAGCTCGCGGATCGAAACGGCGCGCAAGCGATTATTGGCGACGTGATGAGTAAAATTTAAGGCGCCTCCGTTTTTTTATGCCCGTACTTTGTGTGTAAATTTGAGACGACCTCTGCACGAGACTTTAAATTTATAAACCGATTAAATTTGACTTTTGCGTTTGCGTAAATTTAACGCGGCGCTTCGGTTTGAGTAAAAATTTGAAATTTACATGCTTACAGGCGAAGGACGCTTTTTTGATTTGCGCAAATTTAAACCCGTAAACGAAGCCGCGCAAAAGTGCATTGAGCCGTAAAATTATCTGCGCCTAAAGCTGATTATCGCATCGTCGTTTTCTTGTTGATATTTTTCAAATAGAGCCTGATATCTTTGCGATTTTGCCGGATCATTTGAATAAATTCCCACTAGAAAATAGCACGCCTCTGCAAATCGCAACTCACACGATCGCTCAAAGTATCGCGCACCCGTTTCTTTGTCATCGTCGTCAAAATACGCGACGTAACCGAACATAAAGCAGCCTTCGCCGTTACCGAGCTTGCATGCTTTTTTGTACAGTTTTCTGCCCTCTTGCGAATCTCTATCCTCGTAGCCTGCGAGTCTCGTGCAGCTTTCGCCGCCGTTAAGCTCGTAGCAGCCTTTTTTAAGTAGATCTTTGGCGCCTTCTTGCGAGATTTCGCCATTTAGTAGCAATAGGCTCGAAAGTACGGCACAGGCATTGCCGTCTCCGCCGTCGCAATCTTCGCGAAATCTTACGGGATTTTTCATTTTTAAAGTGCCGTCTTTGGTGCGAATAGAAATTTCTTTAGGATTTTTGTTTGCGTCTTCGTTAGCTTGATTGATAGGAATTCGAGTTTCATTCAAAGTCTCCGTGCGAAAAGGCGCTTTTATCGCTATAAAGATCGCGACTATACATACGATGATGAGAGGAAGTATTTTCGGCATAGAGCGATTATTGCGTGGAGTGCGCAGATCTGCGTCTTTGATCGATTGCCTACCCCTTAAAGTAGCGACGGAAGGCTTGGGGTTTGTTTTTTGGCTTAAATTTGCGGCCGAACCTGCGCCTGATTTTTCGACCAGATTTACGGCGGCGTCCATATTCAGATCTGCATTAGCGTCCGCCTCGCAGATATTTTCGTTTGAGTTTTTTAAATTTTTGCCCCGCTTTTCTCTCAGCTCATTTATGCGTTGTATGATTTCTTCATTATTCAAATGAAATCCTTTTTGTTAGATAGATTTTGCTAGTAGGTTAACCCTCTGGTTTTATCATCAAAATCGCATCAGTATCAAAGGGAATTATATCATTTTATTTTGAATTTTTTAAAAAAATATGACCAAGAAAAATTCGTAAATTTAGTTTAATACGCCGTAAAATTTGGATTGGTTATCGCTGGTATAATCCACAGCCGGGTTTAAATTTCATATACTTCGAGCGCGCGTAAATTTCCAAAACTTGATAGGATTCATATCAAGTTTATTTATTCTACTCTTGACAAGATTAGCACTCCATGATATAATCTGCCAAAATTTTCAAAAAGGACCGCATAATGGCAAAGAAAAAATTTAAGACCGAAGTGAATGATCTGCTAAATTTGATGATCCATTCGCTTTATTCAAACAAAGAGATTTTCCTGCGCGAGCTCATCTCAAACGCGAGCGACGCGCTGGATAAATTAAACTACCTAAGCCTTACGAACGACGATTACAAGGCGCTTTCGTATGTGCCGCGCATCGATATAAAGATCGACAAAGAGGCCAAAACGCTAAGCATCGGCGACAACGGCATCGGTATGGACGAGGCCGAGCTTGAGAGCAATCTAGGCACTATTGCGCGCAGCGGTACTAAGGGCTTTATGGCGAGTCTTAGCGGCGATGCGGCGAAGGACAGTAACCTCATCGGACAGTTCGGCGTCGGGTTTTATTCGGCGTTTATGGTTGCAGATCGTATCGAGGTTATCAGCCGCAAGCCGCTCTCGCAGGACGCCTTTAAATGGAGCAGCGACGCGAGTAACTACATGGTCGAAAAGGCGGAGAAAGAGGACTTCGGCACGACGATAATCCTACATATGAAAGATGAGGAGTTTTTGGACGGCTACAGACTTGAAGGCATCATCAAAAAATACTCAAACCACATCCCCTATCCGATCTTTATGGATAAGGAAGAATACGTGCCTGCGCAAAAAGAGGGCGAGCAGGGACATAGCGAAATCAAAAACGTCCAGATCAACCGCGCTAGCGCGCTTTGGCAGCTGTCGAAAAGCAGCCTAAAGCCGGGCGATTACAATGAATTTTACAAGCAGATCAGCCACGATAGCGGCGATCCGCTGTTTTACATCCACACCAAGGCTGAGGGCACGCACGAATACACGACGCTTTTTTACGTGCCGAGCAGCGAGCCTTTCGATCTATATCGCGTCGATTATCAAAGCGGCGTGAAGCTCTACGTCAAGCGCGTTTTCATCACCGACGACGCCAAAGAGCTGCTGCCTAGCTACCTGCGCTTCGTGCGCGGCATAATGGACGTCGAGGATCTGCCGCTAAACGTAAGCCGCGAAATTTTACAAGAAAACCGAATTCTAGCTTATGTCCGCGAACAGAGTGTGAAAAAAATTCTATCCGAGCTGCAGAAGCTTTTGCAGAACGATCGCGAAAAATACATAAAATTTTACGAATTATTCGGCAAGGTTTTGAAAGAGGGGCTTTACGGCTTCGGCGCAAACAAAGATGAAATTTTAAAGCTCTGTCTTTTCAAATCAAACCTGCGAGACGGCCTCATCACGCTTAGCGAGTATAAGGAAAAAATGGGCGCAGAGCAAAAAGAGATCTATTATATCGCGGGAAACAGCGCCGCGATGCTTAAAAGTTCGCCTCTGATCGAGAAATTTAACGCCGAAGGCACGGAGGTGTTGCTCTGCGACGATGAGATCGATACGATCGTGATGCCTGGCGTTTTTGAGTTTGACAAGACGCCGGTTAAAAATGCGACTTCGATCAAGCAGGAGGCTGCGAGCGACGATGCCGCGACGCCGCAAGCCAAAGAGATCGCCGCAAAGATCAAAGAAATTTTAGGCGAACGCGTCAAGGATGTTAAAATTTCATCGCGTCTAAGCGGCTCGCTTTCCTGCCTTGTTTTTGACGAGAACGATCCCGATTTTGCGACGCAGCAGCTGCTTAAACAGATGGGAGGCCGCAATCTGCCGCCAATAAAGCCGATTTTGGAGATCAACGCAGATCACGAGATCATCAAAAAGCTGCAGGCCGATAAACTGATGCTGCCGCAAGTAGCCGAGATAATCTACGATCTGGCGCGCCTTAGCGAGGGGCAGGAGCTTGAAAATCCGAGCGAGTTTATCAAAAACGTAAACGAGCTGATCGCAAAGGCTCTGTAGATTATCTAAATTTAGAGCTTCGATCCGCTCTACCCAAATTTCGCGCGGCTACATATCTATGTAGCTGCGTTTTAAATTTAAAGATAAATTTCTGCAGGCAAACTTCACGAGCTTTTTAAATTTTAAAATTTAAAAGCGGCGAAATTTCACCCTTTGATTTCGGTAAAAATTTTATTTGGCGGCTCGGTTTGGCGTTTTGAAAATTTTGAGGTTTTGATCGCTTTTATCCGCGAGCCGAGGTCGGAGCGAGAGTCGAAAATGTTCGCCAAAGCATGAAATCATAAATCGGGCGATAAATTCCACCTCTCATTAATTTAATCTTTACAAAGTTGCGTAATTCTATTTTAAATTTCCCCCTTTTTTATCGCAAACAGCGAGATTGTTTGATATAATTCATTTTATAAATATTTGTAAATCTTTATGAAAGGAGATTTCGAATGAAACTCATCAAACTAAGTTTAGCTGTGACAGTTTGCGCATGTGCGGTATCCTCGCTAAGCGCGGCGGATAGCGTAGCCGAGGCGATCACTAACGGTAAGCTTGGCGGAACGGTAAAGACCACTTACGCCAATAAAACCGTAGACAATAGAGGCGAAGCCGCTACGGGCGATAACGACTACGAGGCATTCGGCGTGGGTCTTGAGCTTGGATATGTCACCGATCCTCTTTACGGCTTTAGAATAGGGCTTACCGGACAGGGCTGGTTGATGCCGTATCACGTAGGCTCAAGCAATAAGACCGCCTATGATAAGGAGTGGTATACTAAAGGTGCGGTATTATCGGAATTATACCTAGGATACGGCATAGGAAATACCGATATAAAGGCGGGTAGACAATATGTCGTTACTCCGCTCTTTGCTGGCAACTATACGAGGGCGTTTAAAGAGGCTTTCGAGGGCGTAGCGATATCCAATAAAGATATCCCAGATACTACATTGTGGGGCGGATGGTTTTATAAATTCCAAGGAAGGAGCAAAACCGCCATGGGCGCTCCGGCAGGCGAAGGAAAGGCTCCTTTGTTTAAAGATAGAGTGATTCTGGGTAATATGACCGGTCCGGTCGCCGTAAAATTTGAAAATATCTTCTCCGCATATGTTCAAAATAAATCCTTGCCTTATACTACTTTAACCGGCGCTTACGCAGCGGTAACGGACGTTAAACCGGCTAATGCGTTAAAGGACGGCGACGTTAGCTTGTATCTTGCCGAGGCAAATGTAAAAGTGCCGGTAGGCGAGGTTTTAAAACTAGGATTTGATCTTAACTACAAAGGCTCGCGCGTAGACGGAGGGCTGGAGCCAAGAAGGCTTGACGGCGATATGTTCGGCGCAAGAGTCTCGGTTAGCGAGTTTTTCGGATTCGGTCTATCGTATGCCTATACGACCGTTAGCGACGACGATGCCGTTATTTTAGGCGTCGGCAACGGCCCGGGATCATACACCGCTCTGCCTATCCGAGGTCCGTTCGTCTTCACGGGATATGCGGGTATGGATACGCACAAGATCGTGCTTGATTACGACTTCGGCGCTATCGGCTTGGACGGCTTCAAAACCGCGCTACACTACGTAAAAGGCGATCAAGACAGAGTAAGCGGCACGAATAATATCAATGCTAGCGGGGCTGCGGGCCAAAAGGTCGGCACCAGCATGGACGTAGAGGGCTGGGCGGTAACGGCAAACTACGCTCCTAAGGCCGTTAAGGGGCTAAGCTTGGGCGTAACTTACACTGCGCTTGAGAGAAGCGATCACTACGCTAGCGGCGTAAATAGAAAGTTCGACGAGAACGAGATATGGTTACAAGCTGCGTATAAATTTGATCTAAGCGGCAACTAAAATTTTAAAGAGCGGAGTATTTTCCGCTCTTTTTCATTTGCATTATTTTGCCTCATATATGACGCAAAAAAGGCGTTAAACCCGAAAAATTTACTCTTTATCATCTGCATTATCAATCGGGCTCGCGCTTGATAAATGCTTCATCCAAACCTCCTAAATTTAAACATGCTCTTAAATTTTAAATGAAACGGAGGTGAAATTTATCTAAAATTTCGCCGCAGAGCTTTGACGTACCGAAATTTAAATAAAGCTTGGGCGTTGAAATTTTGACGAGGATTTTGTTACGCGTGCTTTATAGGAATTTTAAATTTATAAGAATTTTAGAAATTTCCTTATAATTACAAGAAATATACCTTTCTAGCGTTTTAAATCTTTTGATACGAAAGCGTGTGGATATTCTTTTAGGTGCATCGTTACAGACTCTCCTATTCCAGGCACATTTAAAATTCCTTTTGGAATATGCTCTGCAACAAACGCCATTTTATTTCTCTTGCTTATCGATTAAGTTTTGTAACTCC
>CALKQT010000038.1 GCA_937990735.1 uncultured Campylobacter sp.
CTATTCTTCTTAAAATTTTAAGTACACCGAAGCAAAGAAGATTTATCGGATGCAAAGCGTACGATAAAATTAGCAAGAGAAATTTTTTAAACCTAGTTATATTGGCATTGTATTTGCACGCGTCTTCAATCACGAGTCCAGAAAATTTATAAATAGCGATTTTATCAAAATTAGAAGTCTTTACGCTTTTATGTACCAAATATACATCGTTATAATTTTTGCATAAAGAATTATATTCTATTCTATCGGAATAGAAATTTAAAAATTTATGTTTATTAATAAATAAAATTCCTACCAAAAAAGTAACAGCTCCTAGGAATTGATATGCCCAAGCACTTCCTCTGCAGAAAAATAGGAATATGACTAAAAATACAGCTAATATTAAATAACATTCTGTGCTGATTTTAGTCCAATAATCTTTGATCATAAAAAGAGGCATTTCAGATTTATAACTTTGAAATTTCATACGATAATACTCCAAATTTTTAATTCAATACACCGCTCTTTTCATTGACTTTGCTCTGCATCTTTCACTCCTTTTAAATAGAAATATATTTTGTAAATAAATTCGAATGTAGACATTAATATTACGGAACCCGAAAGAGAAAAACCGGATTGAAAGAAAATGATATATCCAAAAATTGAAAATCTACTTTGAAATTCCGGCATAAAATGGCTTGTTCTTATGCTGATACCGCTACTTGCAAAATATCCGGTATAATAAACTTCAAACATAAAAATACCTAGACCGAACATAAATGGAAGCAACAAAAACAGGCAATCGTTTTCCCGCTTCTTTTTTGCAACCAAGATAAAATCATCATCATATCTGCAAAAGTAAATATAATAAACCAATAAATATAAGCTAGAAACCGCAAAAATAATAATCCCATATATCCACATAATACTAACGTAAAATTCCGAAAGTTGGGTGTATGGGCTAATACTACCGATAATTTCGATATTTGGAAAATAACTTTTCATAAAATTTACGAAATTTAAGCACACGGGAGAAATATCTAAAATATTTTTAGGAATTATAAAGGCGCTAAGAGAATATAAAAAATATATAAAACATAATTTCGTAAAAAATTTGCCGAATTCTACACGAGTATTTTCTATTCTTATCTTTTTACTTTCGAATTCTAAATCCTGCAATCTTAACCCCTAAATAAAATGATTACGCATTTTAGCGCCTACAACCTTAAACAAACTATAAAATTAGCATATTTATATTGACTTAATAAACGCAATTCATGCAAGGGCTTCCGAAAACGGATTAAATTTGGATTTGCATCCAAATTTAAAGCGATCCGTCGCTGCTACTTTCTCGGGGTTTGGGAAGCGGCGAAATTTTAGTATAATATTCCTCCTTGCCGTTGTATTGGCGGCTAAAAACGCCGTCCGGGACGGTGAAGTTGCGCTTGGTTTGCGGATATTCTTTTAAATAGGCATCTAAAAATTTTGCAAATACCGGTGCTGCAGTGCGACCGCCGCCCTCGACCTTTCGCATAGGTTTATAATCGTCGTTGCCGTACCAGATGATGATCTGCAAATCCGGCGTAAAGCCGCAAAACCATGCATCTATGCTGTCGTTTGAGGTACCTGTTTTGCCAGCTATGTCGATGCCTTGCACTCGCGCGCGAGTACCGGTGCCGCGCTGCACAATATTTTTTAGTAGCGTAGTCATCAGATATGCCTGCTCAGGGCGCAGCACGCGACGTCTCTCAGGCTCTATAAAGCGAGTTTTGCCATCTTTATCGGTAATCGAAACGATAAATTTTGATTTTGCTGTAATTCCAAGCCCTGGGAACATAGAATACATTGTGGAGTATTCAAGCGGCGAAATTCCGTAGCTGCCGATAGCCACCGATAGAGCGGGCGGGACGTTTTTAAAGCCGAACTCGCCAAGCTTTTTTACCGCGCGATCAACGCCGATAGATTGCATCAGATTGATCGAGGCAAGGTTGCGCGAGCGCGTTAAAGCTTCTTTGATCGTGATGTAGCCGCTGTAAGTCTTGTCGTAATTTTTCGGCTTCCACGTTTTATCGCTGCCGTCGTCGAATTCTCTAGCTATATCGGGTACTTCAGTCATCGTCGAGTAGCCCATATCAAGGGCGATTTGATAGACGAAAGGCTTGAAGCTGGAGCCGGTTTGGCGCTGGGATTGGCTGGCGCGATTGAAATTTGATTTCGCGTAATCCACGCCGCCTACTAAGGCTAAAATTTCGCCGTTTTGCGGATGCGTGACGACCATAGCGCCGTTTACGTTGCTTGCATTGGCGTCTTTGTTGCGCTTTAAAATTTCATTGTAGCCGAAAACTAATGCCTCTTGCGCCATCGCTTGCGCCTTTAGATCAAGGCTCGTATCTATGCGGTATCCGCCCGTACGGACGTCCGGTAGAATTTTTTCCGCTTCTTTTATGATCTCATCTACGGCATACGGCGCTACGTTTTGCGTGAGCGTTTCGTTGTAGATCGTAGGCTGCTCGTTCATCGCAAGCTCATATTCGGTCTTATTTATCCAGCCGAGCTCATGCATCCTATAAATTACGTTATTGGCACGCGAAAGCGACAAATCCAGGTGCTTAGTAGGATCAAAGCTGCTAGGAGCTTTCGGCAAGCCCACTAAAATCGCAATCTCTTTAAGGCTCAAATCTTGCAAATCCTTTTTGAAATATCCCAAAGCCGCCGTGCGGATGCCGTAATATCCGTGTCCGAAATACACTTCGTTGAAGTAACGCTCTAGAATTTGTTCCTTGCTTAGGGCATTTTCTATTTTAAGCGATAGGATCGCTTCTTTGATCTTGCGATCAAGCTTCTTTTCGCTCGAAAGAACTAAATTTCGCGTGATCTGCTGCGTAATCGTGGAAGCCCCTTCGACGAATTTCATCGCTTTGACATCCTTAATAATCGCCCTAAAAATCGCCTCGACATTCACACCGCCGTGTTCGAAAAACGCCGTATCCTCGATAGCTACGAGCGCCTCGATCACGCGGCCTGGGATCTCGTCGAATTTTACGTAAATTCTATTTTGTTCATTAAAAACATTGGCTATCAAATTGCCGTTGCGGTCATAAATTTTAGTCGTAAGCTCGGGATGATAATCGATGATAGAGTCCGATTCCAAGCGGATTTGCGAGTAAAAATACAAAAAAATCCCGCCTGCGGCAAACGCACAAACCGTAATAAAACTAAATAAAACTCTTACCATACAAACCTCTTTAAATTTTCCAGATCAAGCCCCATCGCCGTGAATTTTGACCCACGCGAGCTTTTGATATATTTTTCGTTAAAGCCTTCGATACTCATCGCACCCGCCTTGCCGCGCCAATCACCGCTAGCGATATAGCCTTTTAAATCTGCTTCATTAAATTCCGCAAATTCAAAGCTTGCGACGCTAAGTGCCGAAAGCTCTAGCGCCTTACTGCAAAAAATCATCGCAGTATAAACGGCGCAGCTAGCACCACTTTGAGCTCGCAGCATACTTAATGCGTCCGCTTCATCCCGCGCCTTGCCTAAAATTTCGCCACCAACAAGCACAGAGCTATCGGCAAACAGCACTCTATCATAATTTTTATAAATTTTAAAAAACTGCGTTTTCTTGGCCAAGACAACGCGGTAAGCATAGGTGCGTGCATCGTCCTTACTAATGCCGCTTTCGTCGAAATTAAAAGGAATTTGCGTAAATTCTACGCCGCTATCCTTTAGAATTTGCGCCCTAGTAGGCGAGCTGGAAGCTAAATAGATCATCAAAACTCGCCCACCGTCACGCCTAGATAAACGCAAATCAGCGTGACTACGATATTTAGCGGGATGAAATATTTAACGACGATGATTAAATGCTCATTCGCCTCAAGCTCATCTCCCGCATCCAAAGCTCGCTTCAAAGATGAAATTTTATAATGCATGTAGATAAAATTTAGTAGTATAAAGCCGGCGCCAGCCCATAGCGTAGCAATCGCGCCTTTTACCATAGGATCTGAAAATTTAAAACCTCCGCCGTCCGCAAGAAAAAATCCACTTACGCAAACGATCACCAAAAATAGCGCAAAGAACTGCTCATAGCGTTTCATATATCGCAAAATTTCTGCAAATTTTACATCCTTCGCATCTGCTTGGTTTTTACTGCTTAAATTCATAAAAATTCGCGCGATCAAAAATACGCAGATCTGCGCGCAGATCAAAAAAATCACGCTTAAAATGTGAATCAGCGGCAAAATTTGCGAGGCTTTGATGAAGCCGGTATCGATTTCGTTCAAATTTTACCTTTTGCGTAAGAGATCGCCTCTTTGATCGCTTCTTCGATTTTTAGCACATCCTTGCCGCCTGCGGTCGCAAAATCATCGCGTCCGCCGCCGCCGCCGCCTAAAATTTGCGCTGCGAGTTTAACCCACTCGCCAGCTTTGATCGGCGCGTTTTTAACGCCTGCCGCGATTGAAATTTTGCCGTCGGTGCCTACTTGCATTAGCATTATCGCCGCCTTTTTGTGGCTATTTTTAAACTCATCTATCATAGTTTTTATATCACCGCTTTCGACTGAGGCTACGCAAAGTTTAGTATCGCCGACATTTAAAAAAGCCAGTGCATGAGAACTGCTTGCATGCTTGATCTGATCTTTTAGCGATCTGATCTCATCTTTTAATTTCTCAATCGCGCGGAGAGGCTCAATCCCCTTTAACTCCGCAGAAATTTCAGCAAGCTTAGCGCGATTTTGAAGCGCCAAATTTAAAGCGGCGCGCGAACAAACTGCCTCGATACGCCTAACACCCGCACTTACGCCGCTTTCTTTGACGATAAAAAACGACCCTATTTCGCTTAAATTACGCACGTGAATTCCGCCGCAAAGCTCCTTACTAATCTCCCCGAAGCTCACAACGCGCACTTTTGAGCCGTATTTTTCGCCAAAAAGCGCAATCGCGCCGCTGTTTTTAGCGTCATCTATATCCATAATCTCAGTTTTTGCCGCACAGTCCTTGCAAACGGCATTATTTACAAATTCCTCGATTTTAGCCAGCTCCTCGTCGCTAAGTGCCTTAGGATGCGAGAAGTCAAATCTTAAGCGGTCAGCTTCAACCAAGCTTCCTGCTTGAGCTATATGAGCCCCTAGCACCGCACGAAGCGCCGCGTGCAAAAGATGTGTCGCGCTGTGATGACGTGCAATCTGCTCACGCTCCTCAGAAACCTTAAGCCCGACGATATCGCCAATTTTTAGGTTACGATTAAGGCGCAAGTGGGATAAATTTAGCCCATAAAATTTCTGCGTATCAAACACATCGGCTATGGACTCCACTTCGCCGCTATCGCCCGTTTGACCGCCGCTTTGTGCATAAAACGGAGTGATATCAAACATCGCCCAGCCGATATCGCCGGCTTTGAGCTCATCCACTTCCGCAAAATCCTCATTAAGTAGCGCTAAAACCTTGCTCGTGCGGCTAAGCTCTTCGTAACCGCTAAATTTATTCTCGCCGAATTTTTCTAGCAGTACCTTGAAATCGCCACGGACGTTTTTATCACCACTGCCCTTCCATGCGGCTTTAGCTATCTGCCTTTGCTCGCTCATAAGCGCGTCAAATTTAGCCTCATCCACGCGCAAATTTTTCTCGCGCAGCATATCGGCGGTCAGATCGAGCGGAAAGCCGTAGGTATCGTATAACTTAAACGCGACCTCGCCGCTAAAAATTTCTTTAGTGCGCGCAAGCTCCTCGTTAAAAAGCTCGATGCCATTTGCCAAAGTGGCAAAAAACCGCTCCTCTTCGAGTTTGATCTGCTCCTTTACGGCTTGCTTTTTCTCGTTCAGATAGGCGTAGTGCCCGCCCATCAGTTCGCATACTTTATCCACGAGGCGATACATAAAGGGCTCTTTGATGCCGAGTAGATAGCCGTGGCGAACGGCGCGGCGCAGAATTCTACGCAAAACATATCCCCTACCCTCGCGATTAAAATTTGTTCCCTGCGCTAGCAAAAACGTAACCGAGCGGATATGATCAGCAATGACGCGGTAGCTTGCGCCGCTTTCATAAACGTAAGGTTTGCCGCAAAGCTTTGCAACCTCGTCGATTAGTGGCATAAAAAGCGAGCTGTCATAGTTGCTAAATTTACCCTCCTTAATCGCCGTGACGCGCTCAAGCCCCATGCCCGTGTCGATACTAGGCTTTGGAAGCGGGCTAAGCTTGCCGTCTTTGCTGCGCTCATACTGCATAAAAACTAAATTCCAAATCTCTAAAAAGCGGTCGCCGTCGCCGCCCATATAATCCTCGGGCGAGTGAAAATGTTCCTCACCCTGATCATAAAAAATTTCGCTGCACGGCCCGCACGGTCCGGTATCGCCCATCGCCCAAAAGTTATCGTGATCGCCGAAGCGATATATGCGCTCTTGTGCTATGTGGCGCGCCCAGAACTCGTAAGCTTCGTCGTCCTTTTCGTGCACGGTGACATAGAGTTTTTCTTTGGGAAGCTTTAAAATTTCGGTGATAAACTCCCACGCATAGGCAATCGCCTGCTCTTTAAAATACTCGCCGAAGCTGAAATTTCCAAGCATCTCAAAAAACGTATGATGGCGCGCGGTGTAGCCGACGTTGTCTAGGTCGTTGTGTTTGCCGCCGGCGCGGATGCAGGTCTGACAGCTCGTGCGGATAGGCGGCGTCGGGCGCGGTACGGCTCCGGTGAATATACTTTTAAAGGGCACCATGCCCGCGTTGGTAAAAAGCAAGCTGTCGTCATCGGGCACCAACGGCGCGCTAGGAACGATCTGATGCCCCTTGCTCGCAAAAAAATTCAAATATTCGCTTCTAATATCCATGATTTGTCCTGATTTCAAGTTAAATTTTAAAGGCGCATTTTAGCTAAATTAGATTTTAAAAATTATAAATTTTAACCATTCTTAGTTATAATGGCGCGAAAGATTAAATTTAGGGCATGGCGATGAAAAAAAAGATAGCGATCATAGGCATGGGCGAGCTTGGTCAAAAGCACTTCAGCGAGCTAAGAAGGAGCGATTATTTCGAACTTGTAGCGCTTTATCATAAGGGCAGCAGTGAAAATTTCGGCCCTCGCTATCCGATCTTTGATAATCTAACCGATCTTTTTAACGTCGCTAAGCCCGATGCCGTAGTCATCACGGCCCCCCCGCCATCGCATAAAGAGCTGATTTTAAAATGCCTGCCGTTTACCAAAAATATCTTTGTAGAATCTCCGCTCGCACAAAGCCTAGCCGAAGCTAGAGAAATAAACTACGCAGTCACTACTAACGGCACGCGCCTAGCCGTAGGCTACTCCGACCGCTACAATCCTGTCATCGTATCCTTGCTACGCGAGCTAGCCAAGGGGGATAAAATTTTTTCGATGAGCTTCGTAAGCGGCTTTGCAAACGATGATAGAGCAGATATCGTCGCCAATGCCCTTTTTAGAGATATCGATCTTGTGCGGCTGCTTTCTCACAGCGAGATAGCTTGCATAGAACTTAGCAAAAATATCTCTAAAGAGCGCACTCTAGCCGCATGCGCGACGCTTCACACAAAAAGCGGCTGCTATTGCACGCTAATGCAGTCCAATCTCTATCCGATCAGACGCCACGGTATCGAGATTTGCACCGACAGCGGCGTATATTTCGGCGATCTAATCTCAATAACTCTTTTTAAAATTACGCCTGACGGGCGCGTAAATCTGCGCGTCGATCGCGATGACTTTTCGCTGCGCCGCGAACACGAAGCGTTTTGCGCGATGTGTGACAGCAGCACTAATGCAGGTCTTGCAAGCGTAGAGGATGCGATAAAAATCAGAGAAATCATCTCATGAAAAAAGCCCTAATTTTACTCAACATGGGCGGTCCGAACAATCTGAGCGAGGTTGAAGTTTTTTTAAAAAATATGTTTAACGACCCTTTTATTTTGGGCGTTAAGAGCGATTTTTGGCGCAGCGTTTTAGCCGCACTCATAGTAAGAAGCAGAGCGGCGGCGGCGCGTAGCAACTACGAAAAACTGGGCGGACGCTCGCCGATATGCTCCATCACCGCAGCTCTTTGCGGGCGGGTAAATGAACTAGCGCAAGCCGAATTAGGCGCGGGGTTAAAATTTGAAAATGCGGCGGATGCAAGCGCCGCGAATGAGCCGCCGCAAGACATTTTATTGCAGAGCAAGCTGACGCAAGACGTCCTGACGCAGGGCGAGCCGCTGCAAAACAAGGCGCCGCAGGATGAAAAACCGATAGATGAGCTAATTTGCGATTATGCGATGAATTACACGCCGCCATTTGCGGAGGATGTGTTTAAAAAATATGCGGATTTTGACGAGATAATTTTGATGCCTTTGTATCCGCACTTCTCAAAAACTACGGTGCAATCGAGCCTGTGCTCTGCCGAGGCGGCACTTAAACAGCTCGGTATAAAAAATTATAAGATAGTTGATATTTTCTACGACATCGCCGCTTATAACGAAATTTTACTAAATTTAATCGCAAGCTGCATTGCAAAATTTAGCGCAGATGAAATTTCGCAAATTTCGCTCATATTTTCCGCACATTCTCTGCCGGTAAAAATGATCGCCGCGGGCGATCCTTACGAGGCGCAGGTAGAAGCACACGTGGAAATTTTAAAAGATCTGCTGGCTGCGCGCGGGATTAAATTTAAAGAGATCATTTTGGCGTATCAATCGCGCCTTGGCCCCGTGAAGTGGCTAGAGCCCAATATCGCGGACGTATTGCGGGATCTGCAGAGCAAAAAAGCGCTCATATTTCCGATCGCGTTTTGCGTGGATAACTCCGAGACCGATTTTGAGCTGGATATTTTTTATCGAGCTAGTGCGCGCGAGCTGGGTTATGAATACTACGAAGTGTGCAAATGCCCAAACTCCCGCGAGGATTTTGCAAAATTTATACTCGCGCAGGCGCTGTAAATTTAGAGATTAAAATTTAATCTTTTAGTTTGGATTTTTTATATTCTTTATGAAGCTTGAGGATTGAATACAACGCGGATAAAAAGAGCAATATACTAGTTAAGCTTAGCATTTTCCTTTGAAAATATAAATTATCCCAATCCTCTGCATTTGAGGTATGTATTTTTGTTCCATCGCAATATCCGTATTCATTTAAAAATCTTTCCGACATTTTAATTTTTACGCAAATTTGATCTATATAGTTTTTGTAAATTAAATCACAAAATTGCATACCGAATTGTTCATAATCCGTCTTGCTATTTCCGATATGCAGATCAAAAATTTTACCGCTTCCTCGCACGGATATATTGCAGCCGGTTCCGCCACGATAGCTATCATATTTATGAAATTCGCTTATAGTTCCAACAAAAACAAAAGGATCTTCTATATTTTTTCTACTAGGTGCGCTTTGATATGCTATCAAAAGAAGTATCGGTGCGATAAATGAAACGCAAACAACGATTAGCGTTATAAAAGTATGCTTCCGATCAAAGCCGAATTTAATCAAATCATACCAATAATCTACGTAGTAAAGCGGATTCTTCATTGCATTCTTTTTGTTGTTTTTGGATACCTCACATATTTTAGAAAAATTCCATCTTTTTTAGATAATCTCCGATAAGGCTTTAAATTTACATGTCCTTTTCACAAAGATATCTTTACAGATACTGCTTGCTATATCTACCTTGCCCTTAGTTCCACGGAAGGCTAGCATATAGTTACCGCTTCCTTGGAATTCGCCATTACCATTTATTTCTCCTCTTTCAAGCAAGAGCGCTTGCATATCCGTACCGTTGTTGTCAGCATAGTCGACGACTCGATATTTGGAATTTAGTTTATATGTTTTTTCTTTGTCTTCAAAGTCTGGTATAATATCCCCGATATTGTATCCATCATGTCCGTCAAGTTTTTTATATGCTAACTGAGCTAATTTTCCCATTTCTGCAATAATTTGCTCTTCTGCTCTCATCTTACTCTCCTTTAAAGTGATCTGCAAATCTTCTATCAAAATTAGGCAAAGCGTATCTTTCAATCAGATACATTTTAGGAAAAGTCCTTGATACTATTGCAATAATTTTTTCTTCACATATAAAATGACCGGTAAAAGTACCAGATGCGTCAATATCTAGCATTCTTTTTAATACAAAATACCTTCTTTGATAACTTGTTACCTCATTCGTTCTGTTATTTATAACTTTCATATCGTCGGCGCGAAAAAATTTCGAAGCGATTTGATTTAAATTTACCTTATCGTCTAGGACGGTATAGTTCATCTTAGGCATCTTGTCTTTCGTAGTTATGATTTTATTCGAGTCGATTATTTTTATGATTCTAGCTCTGATATCATCATAGTGCGACGTCTTATCTCCTAGCTCTTGCTTTACCTCTTTTACTATCTTGTCGTATTCGTCTTGATTTTTTTCGTAATGATATATGGCAACGTTTCCATCAGGTAAATTTAAGGCTAACGTCTTTAGATGGATGCCGTCAAGGTAGTTATTCATCATATTTTCTATATCTTGCTCGTTAAAGCCGTTAAAAACATTATCCTCAAAATAAATACTCTCCGGATACTCTACCGTTTCCTTTATAAAAGCCTTTGGAGCGGTAGTGCAGTAATATACCCCAAGTATGTTTGTGATGATGATGTCGTAAGTGGGGATCAGGAATAATACGGCCGCTACGATGCCTCTGATCCAAATTTTCTTAGTGTATTTTATGGCGATAACCATAACTATGGTGCTAACTGCTAAGTAAGGAATAATGTAAACGACCAGTATTATCATCCCCATAGCATCTCCCCTTTGACTGCCAAATAAAGCGAAGGGTAAAGTTGACGCCGCTTTTTTGCATATCGATCCTTTTAAAATGCTTTAATATCTTAAAATTATTTTCTGCTTTTAAAATACCAATTTAAACCTCGGCTAAATTTCAGAGCTTTCCTTGCGCGCCTTTATAGACGTTTTTCACGTCGTAAACCAGCGAGCCCCTGTAATCAAGCTCGAAAAATTGCTTATGCGCCACGGCGATTACGACGCAGTCAAATTTGCGCAAATCTGGCTTTTGCAGCAGATCGATGTCATAGTATCTCTTGGCGTCGGCGGCGCTCGCCCAAGGATCATAGACGCTTACTTCGCAGCCAAAATTTTTAAGCTCGTTTATCATATCCACGACGCGCGTATTGCGGGTGTCGGGGCAGTTTTCTTTAAACGTCAGTCCCAAGATCAAGACCTTTGCGCCCTTTACCTTTTCGTCGTATTTTATCATCATCTTAACGACCTCCGTAGCGACGTAACTTCCCATATTATCGTTGATACGGCGGCTTGAGAGGATGATTTCGGGGTGATAGCCCACCTCGGTCGCCTTCTGCGCCAGATAATACGGATCGATGCCGATACAGTGTCCGCCCACGAGCCCCGGACGGAAGCTTAAGAAATTCCACTTCGTAGCCGCCGCGTCGATGACGTCGTTGGTGTTGATACCGAGCTTGCCGAACAGGATCGCAAGCTCGTTGATAAAGCCGATATTGATGTCGCGCTGGGTGTTTTCGATCACCTTCGCGGCCTCTGCGACCTTGATGCTGCTAGCGCGAAAGGTGCCGTTTTGCAGGATACTAAGATAGACGCTATCTACGACGTCCAGAGCCTCCGGGGTGCTTGCCGAGACGATCTTTTTGATCTTAGTGACGGTGTGAATTTTATCGCCCGGATTGATCCGCTCGGGCGAATATCCGCAGAAAAAATCGCGGTTAAATTTTAGTCCGCTTACGCGCTGCAACACCGGCACGCAGTCCTCCTCCGTAGCGCCCGGATAGACGGTGCTTTCATACACGACGATGTCGCCCTTTTTAAGCACGGCTCCGACGCTTTCGCTGGCCTTGATTAGCGGCGTAAGATCGGGGCGATTTAGCCTATCTACGGGCGTTGGCACGCACACGATATAAAAATTGCTCTGCCTCATATCATCTAACTTTGCACTAAATTTAAGCCCGTTTTGAATCGCCGCAGCAAGCTCCTCGTCGCTAAGTTCCAGCGTGCGATCGCGCCCGCCGCGCAGCTCGTCTATGCGGTCCTGAGCTACGTCAAAGCCCACGACCTCGTGTTTCGCGGCAAACGCCGCCGCCAAAGGAAGCCCAACGTAGCCAAGCCCGATTATTGCTATTTTCATTTTTCCCTCATTTGCTTTCATATTTTCCTCTTTTCTTTGCGTTAAATTTCATCGTTAAATTCCGCAGCCAAACCCGCTAAATTTCATGCTCGCATTGCGCGTCTTAAAACTTAACGCTGCAAGCTCGCTCGCCATTTTGCTTGCGTTACTTGCGCGGCGGCAAATTTAAAATTTTGCCTTGACGCGGAATTTTGCGCTACGGCAAAATCCCAAGCCACGATAAAATTCCAATGCCTTAGCTCAGCGAGCCGCGCCATGCAAAATTTCAAGCCGTGATAAAATTTTACTACCGCGCCAAAATCCCGCATCACGATAAAATTCCATCGCCGTGCCGTTAAAATTTTGCGCCGATAAATTCTATGCGCCAAAATTCCGCGCCATAAAATTTAAACGCCGTAAAATTTCAAAAAGCCGCGCCAAATTCCGCGAATTTTCATCGTCGCAAGCTGCAAAATTTCAAAAAACCTCACGAAATTTAGCAAATTTAATCTTTAATTTCAACCGCCTCATCCTTGATCTCGACCTTTTGCGTAGCGTTTGCGTCGGCTGCGGGCTTTAGATAGCCCTCCTCTATCAAAATTCCCACCGCCCGCTTAAAGATCGGCAGCGCATTTTGAGCGGCATAGTAGCTGCCCCTTTTAGGCTCGCGTACCAAAACACCGATCGTGTAGCTGGTGTCCGCGTCGTTGGCAAAGCCAAAAAACGAGCTGTTATAGGCGCTCGAATAGCCGCCTCCCTTGGCGATGCGCGCAGTGCCCGTCTTGCCGCCGATTTGCAGCCCCGCTACCCGCCCCTTGCGCCCCGTGCCGCTCTCGACCGTCTTGATTAAAATTCCTTTGATTACGTCGGCGGTAATTTTAGAGATGACCTGGCGGGTTTCGCTTTCGTTGACGATGTAAGTTTTGCCGTTATTTTCTAAATTTTCGACTAGGCGCGGGCTAATCATGACGCCGCCGTTGTTAAAGACGGTGTAGGCATTGAGCATTTGAAGGAAAGTCATCTGCGCGCCGTAGCCGTAGCTGATCGTGGCTTTGTAAATTTTATTATTCAGGCTTTTGATACTTGGGATATTTCCGCTTTGCTCATACGGTAGATCAATGCCTGTTTTTTGCGACATACCAAAGTTCATAAGCCCGTCATAAATAGCCTGGCCCTCCAGCCGCTCTGAAATTTTAATCATTCCGATGTTTGAGCTGTGGATGATGATCTCCTCGCCGCTCATCTGCTTAGCCGGGTGTGTGTCGCGGATCGTGCGAGTACCAAGCTTATAGCTGCCGTTATAGGTATTAATGATCTCGCCCGGTTTGACAGCTTTGGCGTCGTAGGCGATTGCGAAAATTATCGGCTTCATAATCGAGCCCACCTCGTAGGCGTATTCGCTCGCGGTAAAATTTAAATTCTTAAGATCGTTTTTTGTGATGTTTGAGGGATCATAGCGGGCATTGGTCGCGAGGGATAAAATTTTGCCCGTTTTGGAGTTCATAATGCCCACTACGATTTCGCGCGCGTCGTAATTATCAGCGCCCTCATCGCTTAGGCGCTCTATTTTTCTTTGCAGCGTTAGCGGCACGCTTAGGCGGACATTGTAGCCGTCGATCCTGCCCGTTTTTTTGCTGCTGCGCTCTAGAATGATATTGCCGCCGATATCGCGCGGACCCACGATAAACTCATCTCTAACCGGCGCTAGATAATACTCATAGTACTTCTCGATCCCCTTAATTCCGCTAACCTTGGTGATGCCATCAACCTCTTTTTTATTGATATAGCCGATTAACGGAGTGAGCGAATCACCGACATTGTAGCTGCGCTTTTCGCCGCTTTCGCTCACGCTCATGCGGATAGGCGGATTTAGCCTGCCGTTTGAGCCCATGAAGCTAACGAATACCTTTTTTAAATTTAGCTTATATGCAAGCTCTTTTAGATGCACGGCGGTTTTGGCGTCGATCTTATACGACAGCACGGTCGTGCCGCCGGAGCCCTCGATCGCGCTTTTGACACGCTTTTCGCTATCACCCGTGTAGATGCAATAAAGCCGCACGAAAAGATCAAGCTTGTTTTTATCGATGCTGCGTGCGTCGACGCTAACTTTATAGAGTTTGACGGAATTTGCCGCGACATAATTATCTTTTGCGATTATCGCGCCGCGGATCGCGCTGTTGGTTTCGTTGACATCCAGGCGCGGTAACTTGCGCTCGGTGCTGCCCCAAAAATATAAAATCGCCAAAAATACAAAAAGCGCCGCCGGCACGAATATAAACATCACGATAATCATACCGACCGAGGAGCTTTTATCTCTTTGCCACATCTTATTTCTTTAAAATTCTAAATTCCGCGTATTTTTACGCTACCGCATTTCAAACTTTGGCTCAATGCTGCGCTCCGTGCGGAACTTTAAGATCCGCAAAACGCTCAAAGCCGCTATCTTGCGCGCTAAGCTCAGCAAATAGAGCGAGGAATTCCGCTCGCGGCATCTCTTTAGCACCCATAAATTTCAGATGCTTGTTCATAATCTGGCAGTCGATTAGAAAGCCGAAATTTACAAGCACCTCACAAAGCCTAATCAACGCGACTTTCGAAGCGTTGCTCTTTAGGCTCAGCATACTCTCGCCACAAAACACTCGCCCAAAAATTAGCCCGTATAGCCCACCCACAAGCTCGCCATCTTCGTATGTCTCGACGCTGTGAGCGTAACCGTCTGCTGCCAAACGCGAGTAAGCCTGCACGATCTGCTCGCTGATCCACGTGCCGTCGCTCTCTTTTTTTCGCACGTCTTTGCAGCGCTCGATGAAACCCTTAAAATTTGCATCAAATTTCACTTCATATCGCTTAAGATAGGGCTTGATAGACTTTTGCACACGCACTTCGCGCGGATCAAGCACTGCGCGCGGATCGGGCGACCACCATAAAATCGGCTCATCCTCGTTAAACCACGGAAATATCCCTGCGCTATAAGCGCTAAGCAAACAATCCTCGCTCAGATCGCCGCCACTTGCAAGCGGCGCAAAATCTGGCGCATCCATAGGATCTGGAAAATCGTAAAACCGAGCCATTATTTAACGACACTGCTTTGAGCTAGTGCAGGTTGCTTTTTTTCTATCTGTGGCAAAGGCGTAGAAGCAAAGCTAAAGCTTAGCTCGCCATCTTTTACGCTCACGCTAACTAAGCCGCCCTCTTGCAGCGCGCCAAAAAGCAGCTCGCCGCTTATATGATCGCTGATCTGAGAGCTGATCTCGCGCTTTAAATTTCGCGCTCCAAACTCGTCTGAATAGCCGCGCGAGATAATCAAATCTTTTGCTTCCTTGTTTAGGCTAATTTTTACGTTTTTTAGCTGCGACTCTAGCTCTCCGATAGTTTTATCCACGATCTTTTCTAAAATTTCGCCGCTTAAGCGGTTAAAATTTATGATTTTATCGATACGATTGCGAAATTCCGGCGCAAAGAAGCTTCTTATGGCGCTATCTACTTTATAGCTCTCGTCTTTTGTAAATCCGACCTGTGGCGCTTCTTTCGTGCCTAAATTCGACGTCATTATTATGATCGTATTTTTAAAATCGGTCGTAACGCCGTTGTTATCGGTAAGACTTGCGTTATCAAAAATTCCTAAAAAAATATTCGTCATGCTAGGATGAGCTTTTTCTACCTCATCAAATAAAATGACGCTATATGGGTGCTTTTTGATATTATTCGTTAAAATTCCGCCATTTTCAAAGCCCACGTATCCGGGAGGTGCGCCGATGAGCCTAGAGACGCTGTGAGCTTCCATATATTCGCTCATATCATAGCGCTCAAAATGCACTCCAAGCTGCGCGGCTAAGACCTTGGCTAGCTCACTTTTGCCCACACCGCTGCTACCTGCAAATAAAAATACGCCGATTGGGGAGCTTGCGCCTCCAAACCCGGCGTAAGAGCGTAGAAGCGCCTTGCAAAGGCTGCTAATCGCTTCGTCTTGACCGAAAATTTCACGCTTGATATTGGCTTCCAGATTTTTTAGTACCTGTTTATTATCGACGCTACTGCTTAAATTTGCGATATTTGCGCTAATCGAAAGCGTATTTACCAAATCGTCCTTGCTGATTTCAAGCGGAGCTTCGTGCGGCTTAAATGCAAAGCTAGCGCCCACCTCGTCGATGAGATCAATGGCACTATCGGGAAGAAATTTATCGCTTTGATATTTTTTAGCAAGCGTTACGCTATCACGCAAAATTTCGTCGCTAAATTTTACGCCGTGAAATTCCTCATATTTTTTGGCTACGCCTTTTAAAATTTCAACGCTATCGTCGATGCTAGGCTCGCTTACATCGATCTTACAAAACCTGCGGCTAAGCGCTTTATCCTGTGAAAACGAGCGGTATTCACCATATGTAGTAGCGCCGATGACCGATAGCTCGCCGCTTGCAAGCGAAGGTTTTAGGATGTTTGACATATCAAGTTCGTTGCGATTGCCCGTGCCTGCGCCAACGATCGTGTGAATTTCATCGATAAATAAAATCGCGTTTTGATTAGCGCTAAACTCGTCTATGAGATCCTTTAGCCTCTCTTCAAACTCCCCGCGCAGCGTAGTGCCTGCGATCAGTGCGCCTGCATCAAGGGCGTAAATCACCTTATTTTTTAGCTTTTCTGGCACTTCGCCGCGGACGATTTTTAGCGCGATACCTTCTATGATCGCGGTTTTACCAACTCCTGCTTCGCCTACTAAGATCGGATTGTTTTTCTTACGGCGACAGAGGGTTTGCAGCGTCTTTTCGATCTCTTTTTCGCGTCCGATGAGTGGATCTATCTTGCCCTCAAGCGCGATTTTATTGAGATTTGCCGTATAAAGTGAGCTGGGCGAATCCTTTTTAATATCGCGCTCATTTATGGCGTCCTTTTCGCCCTCAAACGCAGGCTCAAATTCCGTATTCTGCCACTGCCTGCGGCTTTCGTCATAATTCATCGCATGCGTGATATCATCGATATCGTATGAGTTTAGCTTAATCGCTGCGGCTTCGTCGCGAGAAACGACCTCGTCGCGGTGATCGAAGGCAGATTTGTACTTTCGCACGATGAGCTCAAAAATCGCAGCGTTTATACCGTAGTGATTTAAAATTTTAGTGCAGTCGTTTTCCTTATCATTTAGAATTTTAAGCATAAAATCAAGCTCATTTTTAGGCTCTTTAGCGTTATTTAATTCAGTATAGAACTGCTTAAATTCTATCGTCTGCGCCGGAGCCTTGCCGCTTGATTTAGGCATCATATCCAAAAGCCCGCCCAGATTATCCAAAATATTTAAGTAGTTAATATCCGGAATTTCTTTGGCGATGAGCCCATGGAAGGGCTTATTGTATTTAAAAATCGCATAAACTACGTGCGAAGTAGTGATGTATTCGTCCTCGCCGTCATTTGCGACGCTGATTGCTTGTTCAAAATGTTTGTTTAAAAAAAATCCTATCATTGCTTTCCTTTAAATTTAATCCTCTTCGATCTCACATCTAAGAGGGAATCCTGCGGCCTTTGCCGCTTGTAAAACCGCTTGTTGCTTGCACTCGGCTATCTCTTTAGGATACGCGCCGCAAACCGCGCGACCCTGCTTATGAACTTTCATCATTAAATCTACGGCGTCGTTAAAGTTTTTGGCGAAAATCTCCATCAAAATATAAACCACGAAATCCATCGTCGTCACGTCGTCGTTTAGCAAAATTACTTTATACGGACGAGGCACGAAAGATTTTGTTTTGGCGCGAGTGCGAATCTGCACGCCGGTTTTAGTTGCCATTTTTTATCCTGGCGATATCGCTTTTTATCACATCGGTATCGACCATGCCTAAGTAATACGGCTTGCCCCGCTCATCACCCTCGTTAATGTCGGTAAGCCTTTGATATTTTCCATCTTTAAGCACTACTTTAAAAGGGATCGAAAGCGCGTGGCGATAACCGATGTCGCTTAAAATTTGACCCACTATGCGCTCGTTTTGTTTTGAATTGGAGATGAAATAATACGCATTAAACTTTTTCGTAAAATTTTCGATCACTTGCGCGTCCGTAATGTCCTCAAAATAAATCAAGCCGACCATTAGAAAATCCGCGGAATTTTTTAACTGAAAGTCCATCAGATGCGGCGCTTCGATGCGGCACGGCTGGCAGTATGTACCAAAAATATCAAACATCAAAATTTTATCGCTGTCCGCGAGCTTAAAGCCCTTTTCTGTCCGCTCAATCGTTACCTCGCCGCCTACGACGCTTTTAAGCGTAAATCGTTCGCCCGTTTTAAACGGCGTAAAAGCTACCTCCTCGCCACTTTCTCCGCCAATACGCTCGCCATTTTTATCTTGAGCGGAATTTTTTGCCATCTGATTCTCGCTCGCGGCAGTATTCTCGCCAGCAGAGCCCGTCTTTTTCTGCGAATCATCTCCGCAGCCACTTAAGACAAAAATCGCTAAACATGATAGTAAAAATTTCTTCATTGCATTTCCTTCGGGTTTAAATTTAAGCCCGCATTTTAACCAAAGTTTTGTGAATTTAAAATGAATGCTTGTCGTATCGCTTCATCGCACTTTGCGCTTCGCGGTCGGCTTCCTTGCGCTTTAGCGATTCGCGCTTGTCGTGCAGATTTTTGCCACTAGCCAAAGCGATACGCGCTTTTACGCGGTTTTTATCATTGAGATACAGCGACAAAACCACGATGGTAAGACCCTCTTTACTAACCGCGCCTAAAAGCTTATCGATCTGCTTTCGGTGCATCAAAAGCTTTCGCGCAGCCCCTTCGTCGGGACGAAAGTGGGCGTTTGTGCTTTCAAGATAGCTGATATGGGCATTTAGCAAAAACAGCTCACCGCGAATCACGCGACAAAAGCTATCTTTGAGATTACCCCTGCCCGCGCGCAGAGCTTTGACCTCGCTTCCCTTTAGCACGATGCCCGCTTCAAAGCTTTCAAGTATCGTAAAATCGTGAAATGCCTTGCGATTTTTACTCAGTTCTTTCATCTTTTTCCTTCTAAATTTGGTCCTAAGCTTAGCCCGTTTTTGCTTAAATTTAAAAGCGGGCGAGCAAATTTTAAATTTTATCTTTAAATTTAGCTTTTAAATTTTAACCGCGTGCCTTGGAATTCTTATTTTAAGAAAAACACGCTGCTGCCGCTGCCGCTTAGAAACATATCGCGATACTTGCCCATCTGCGGATATATCTTTATGCACGGCGCGAAAAGATCGTTTAGCTGAAAGCCGCCATATTGCGCCAGCAGCTGCTCGCTGCCTAAACGCAACATCTCTTGCGCCTGCGCGGCATTTATGTTTTGCATAAAGCTTACGCGAAACTCGTTATAAACCGCGCCGGTAGAGCAAAAGATCGCTGGCGTTAAAATTTCGATCGCAGGCAGCCGGTCCTCGAAAGGCTCGATGATCTCGCCGATACCGCGCACGTTTGCGGCCTCAAGTCCGCTAACAAAAAACGCAACGTCCGCGCCGATATTTTGCGCGATTTTGGTAAGCCGCTCGCGTGAAATTTTTAAGCTTAATTCCTCGTTCGCAAGCCGCAAAAACGCGGCCGCATCGCTACTGCCGCCCCCAAGACCCGCGCCGATCGGAATACGTTTTTTAAGCACGATCTTGTGCGAGCCGAAAAACTCCGCAAGCTCGCGCGCAAAGCCCGCCTGCTCAAGCGCCGCCTTGGCTTTTAAAATTATATTGTCCGCGATCTGCGCAGCGCCACATTCAAGCGCAAAGCCGCTCGCGCGCTCAAAGCTTATCTCATCAAACAGCTCCCTGCGCAGCACGAAGCGCGAGGCGATCTCGTGGTAGCCGCCGCGTGTGCCGACGACTTTTAAAAAAACATTGATCTTTGCATAAGCTTTCAAATTTTACTCCTTTTGCGCCTTAGCGCGCTTGCGTTAAATTTAGCCTGCAGCAAGCCCATCTGGTGCGATTAAAATTTAAATCCGTGCGCAAGTTAAATTTCAGCCTACGGCAAGCCCTGTCCAGTGCGATTAAAATTTCAAAACCGCGTGCCGTGAAGTGCGCGCCGTGGAATTTGATCCGCAATCGCAGCGCCCGATACGTAAATTTTATAAAGCGCGAAATTTTAATCCGCAACGCACGCAGCTAAATTTCAACTCGCGGCGCAAATCTATCTCAACAATTAAAATTCCAAGCCGGCAAAATTCTAGCCGCACCGCTGCACGCCGCACTAGGTCATAAATTTAGTTTAGCGGTATGTCGCCCGCTGCAAAATCAAACCCGTCGGCGCAGACTACGCACCGCCGCAAGCCGAAATTTCATTTGACAAAAACTGCTTACTGCGCCGCAATAAACCCCAACCTGCGCGTTTTATAAATCGCGAAATTTTAACTCACGGCGCGTTGTAATCGCGCACCAAAAAGCAAATCAAAACGCCGTTCCGCCGGATCCGCCGCGTTTAAATTTAACCCGCGCAGATTTATTCCTTTTCACAAGCAAGCGTCGCCTGCCTAGTCGCACGTTTAGATTTACGCCGCCTGAGGCAGATTTTGCGATCCGTGTGCAACAAAAGAGCGCGATCGCTCGAGCCGCCGCCGTCTGCGATAGAATTTAACCGCACATAGCAGCGTCCTATGCGAGTAAATTTAAAACGCGCCGTATTCATGATCGCTTCAAAATTTCAAGCTCGAACCGTCCGATTAAAATTTAGCAGCAGGCTAGAGCCGCTGATTAAAACGCGCCGCCTGCGATCGGAACGTCGTTCCAAAGATAGCGCGCCTCGCCCGAGCTTATCTCGATGATCGAGTAAAAATCGCCGCAGATAAGCAGATAGCGGCCGTCCGCGCGGCTCGCCAGATCCTTTGCGGCGAGCTTCTTGCCCAAGATTACGTCGCGCGCGTCGCCGTCGTAAAAGTTCGGCGCGAGGTCCAAAAACTCGAGCGGATTTAGCGCTGCCTCGTCCGCAAAGCGCGGATCTTGCAAGCAAAAAGCCCCTTCGCTTTCTCGCCTAAGCGCGCTTAGCGTGCCCGTGGCGCCTAGCTTTTCTGCTAAAATTTGCGCGAAAGAGCGCACGTAGCCGCCTTCGCTGAGTGCGACGCGAAAGCTCACAAAGGGGTGAGCGTAGCTTAAAATTTCAGCATCAAAAACCCGCATCGAGCTCTCTTTTAAGCTCACCTCTTCGCCCGCGCGAGCGAGCTTGTATGCGCGCACGCCGTCAATTTTCTTGGCGCTGAAAGCGGGCGGGATAAATTTTATTTCGCCGCGCATTTGCGCCATCGCAGCGTCTAAAATTTTGTGCGAAAGCGGCGGAATTTGCTCCACGCGCCCTATGTTTTCATTATCGCCGCTTGGGCTCTGCGCGCCCAGCCACAGCGTCGCGGCGTAAACTTTTGGCTCCTTTTTCAAAAACCTAAAAAAGCGCGCGTATTGCCCGAACGCCACGATCAGCGCGCCGCTTGCGAAAGGATCGAGCGTACCGCTAAAGCCCGCCTTTTTCACGCCGTATTTGCGCTTAAGAGCGCTTAAAAATTTATTGCTGCCGATGCCCGCGGGTTTGTCCGCCAAAAACAATCTATTCATAAGTGCCGATCTTTTCTACGAAATTTGTCATTATTACGCGCGAAATTCCGCCGAAATTTATCGTGAGCCGATCGCCGTTTACCGCCGTAATCTGTCCGATGCCAAAGAGTTTGTGTTTGATAAGCTCGCCCTAATAAATAATAGGCTTTCCAATAATGCGGGTTGAGACTTGTTATAGGCTTTACTTCATCTATTACAATAGGGGTATGTTCGCGCAAATGTGTTTCTATCTGTTGCTCTAATACCCTATACGCTTCGTAATCCTTAAACGCTTGGGTGTACATAAAAGAGTCGGGCGGAATATTTAAGGAAGTTTGAGGATAAGGACTGTGCGACGGATAAACTTTGGTAGCAAATATCTGCTTCAAATCATAGGCTACAAAAGTGCCCAACTGATAAGGAGCTGTCGATACCCATACCAAGCGTTCTTGAGGTTTAAAAATTACTGCGTGATGTGCCAATAGCTGGTTGAGTGCTTTCTCATTGCCATAGCCTATGGAATCGGCGTGTAAGCCTTCGGTACTGCGGAGGAGTGTAGCTATTTTAGAGGGGTTCAGCTTAGGTTCTTCTGTTAGGAACTCCTGCATTTTGGCATATCTATACGCTGAATGCGAAGTGCGTATCTGTTTGAGATTCTTCTTATCTTTCTTGTACACTTCACTTTGGAAATGATTGGTGCAAAGCACTGCATTAGGAGCTTCGTACACCCCAAACTTTTTGGGTGATACCTCGATGATTACTGCTTTGCCGTCGGTAGCACTCCCCACCATTATAGCTTCGGACACGAATACCTTTCGCTTTTTAGCAATGGCAATCGCCTCATCGATATTTTTGGCGTACTGCAAGATTTCACGGCAGAGGAGCGAAATAGGGGTGCGAGCTTTCAGCGGAATAGATGACTTTCCTGCATTGATAGTAACCGTAAGACCTTCGAGATTCATACCCGAGAGCACACCTATCATTCCGCCCCAAGCGTAACTCATAAAAGGAATGCCTTCCTCAGGACGCACAAATCGCACTACCTTTTCAGTAGCAAAGTCATCGGAGAGATAAAAATCGAAATTGCGCCCTATGAGGAGTTGACCATCTTCGGTTTTATCGCCCCAAACCGCTAACGAAGAACAGCCTACGAGCATCAAATCTTGCAAAGCGTGCCCTAAATCGTGAGCTGAATGCAGGTAAAGAGTTCGCTGATAAGCAGGGGCTATGTAGTTGAAAATCGTGTCGGAGTACTGCGCTTGTCCCCAGAGTTCTTGCCGGAAAGGGGGTATTACACAATTATTGATATCTCGATTGAACCACTTGACGAACTTACGCAAAAAACGCTGTTTGCGCTGTGAAGGTACGAAGTGATTGAGTTTGACAAAGAGCAGACTGTCCTGACGGTGGTACAAAGGCTCAGTAAGGGCACCCGAATTGAGCCCTAACTGATACGGATTTCCTGAAAGGTAGAGCTCCCACAAGCCTTGTTGATTCTTTGCAATATAGTTATCCTGAAAATACCGCAACGTATCATTTAGTGCGGTAATTTGAGGTTTCTGGTACGGATAGGTTACCTCAGGCGGAGTGATTTTCTTGTAGAAAATACCGCAAGAGGTGAGCAGGAGGTAAAAAGTAAGAAGTAAGAGCTTTTTCATTTTGCCGACTCGTGGAACTGCTGATTAAGGTGCAAAAGTAGAGATTATTTTTTAATACCCAAAATGCTTATAATGCCAATAATACCAGAAATGCGAAAATTGTAGTTTTCTGAACATATAGTAAAAATTCGTACGGATTCGGATAATATCGGAGATAGTCGAAGGTAGTAGGAGAGTATACTTAGCTTATAGAAAGCTTATAGGAAGCTTATACGAATCTTGGACGATTGTTATAGAAAGTGTATACAAAGAGTTGATTATTAATGATTAAGAGCTAAAAGTGAATTGTTAAAAACAGTTAAATAACCCAAAGTAAGACAGAGGTAAAAAGAAAGTAATACAGAGCAAAAGTAGTTTAAAAATTGGTAATTGGTATTTTTTTACTACTTTTGCAGTCAGAATAGAAATTGGCAAATTAGCACATATGACAGAACCCAAAAAATACAATCCTACAGAATTAGAAGAAAAATGGTATGCCTATTGGCTTACCCATAACTATTTTCACTCAACCCCCGATGAGCGTACGCCCTATACCATTGTGATTCCGCCCCCTAACGTTACAGGAGTGCTCCATATGGGGCATATGCTCAACAACACCATTCAAGATGTACTTATCCGCCGTGCACGCCTCAAAGGCTTCAATGCTTGCTGGGTACCAGGTACTGACCACGCTTCTATTGCAACAGAAGCCAAAGTGGTGGCAAAACTCAAAGAACAAGGCATTAAGAAATCCGACCTCACTCGCGAGGAGTTTCTCGTACACGCGTGGGAATGGACACACCAATACGGTGGGGTGATTCTCGAACAGCTCAAAAAATTGGGTTGCTCTTGCGACTGGGAGCGCACTAAATTCACTATGGACGAGGAGCTTTCGGCTTCGGTTATCAAAGTGTTTGTGGATTTGTACAACAAAGGACAAATATACCGCGGTCATCGTATGGTGAACTGGGATCCAGAGGCTAAAACCACCCTTTCTGACGAGGAAGTGATTTATGAAGAACGTCAAGGATTTTTATATCATTTGAAATATCAAATTGAAGGGACGAATGAGTACCTTATAATCGCTACAACGCGCCCTGAAACGATTTTTGGTGATACGGCTATCTGCATCAACCCTAACGATGAGCGTTGGCAACACCTCAAAGGCAAAAAAGCGATTGTGCCTATCTGCAACCGCGTGATTCCGATTATCGAAGATGAGTACGTAGATATGGAATTTGGTACAGGTTGCCTGAAAGTAACCCCAGCCCACGACCCTAACGACAAGGTTTTGGGCGACAAACATCAGTTGGAAGTAATTGATATTTTCAATGATGATGCAACCCTTAATCACTACGGTTTGCACTATGCGGGCAAAGACCGCTTTGTGGTGCGCAAGGAGATAGTAGCTGAATTAGAAGAAAAAAACTTACTCGCTAAAAAAGAGACTTATACTAACAAAGTGGGGACATCCGAGCGTACCAAAGCCGTGATTGAACCTCGTCTTTCAGACCAATGGTTTCTAAAAATGGACACCCTTATCCAGCCAGCTATCAAGGCGGTATTGGAAGACGAAAGCATCAAGTTATACCCTAAGAAATTCGAGAATACTTATCGCCATTGGGTAGAGAACGTACGCGATTGGAATATCTCACGCCAATTGTGGTGGGGACAACAAATTCCTGCTTACTACTACGGCGAGGGCAAAGACCAATTTGTAGTAGCCGAAACTAAGGCAGAAGCCCTCGCTTTGGCTAAAGAAAAGAGTGGCAATGCTCATCTTACTGAAGCCGATTTGCGACAAGATGAGGATACCCTCGATACTTGGTTCTCGTCTTGGTTATGGCCAATGAGTGTGTTCAACGGTATTTTAGAGCCTAACAACCCTGAAATCGAGTATTATTACCCTACCAACGATTTAGTAACGGCACCTGATATCCTTTTCTTCTGGGTAACCCGAATGATAGTAGCAGGCTTTGAGTACAAAGGTGAACGTCCGTTTAACAATGTATACTTCACTGGACTTGTACGCGACAAACAACGCCGCAAGATGTCTAAATCTTTAGGTAACTCACCCGATGCACTCAAACTCATCGCCGATTACGGTGCTGATGGTGTGCGCGTGGGGCTCTTGCTCTCATCGGCAGCAGGTAATGACTTGCTGTTTGACGAAGCCCTTTGTCAGCAAGGAAAAGGATTTGGCAACAAATTGTGGAATGCTTTCCAATTGGTAAAAGGATGGCAAGTGGATAACTCGGTAGCACAACCTGCAGCTGCTCAGCTCGCTTTGCAATGGTTTGAAGCGAAGTTCAACGCAGTACTCACCGAAGTAGAAGACCATTTTGAGAAATATCGCATCTCCGATGCCCTAATGGCAATTTATAAACTCGCCTGGGACGACTTCTGTGCGTGGCTTTTAGAAATGGTAAAACCCGAATACGGCAAACCAATGGACAAAGCCACTTACGAGGGCGTGGTAATCGCTTTTGAGAATTTACTAAAACTCCTTCACCCCTTTATGCCATTCCTTACCGAGGAAATATGGCAAAGTTTAGCACCTCGTACCCCTGAACAAGCCCTTATCGTGGCTACCTACCCCACCGTACAGCCGTACGACGAAAAACTATTGGCAGAATTTGATTTTGCTGCCGAAGTGATAGCAGGTATCCGCACGGTACGCAAAGAAAAGAATATACCTTTCAAAACACCGCTTAGCCTTTCGGTACTAAACAAAGAGCAAATGAGCAACCGTTTTGATGTGGTACTTAGCAAAATGGGCGGACTTGAGGCTATTACCGAAGTAAGTACAGCCATAGAAGGCGCAATGTCTTTCCGCGTAAAAGCTAATGAATACTTTATCCCAATGGAAGGCGCGGTGAATGTAGAAGAGGAACTCAAAAAACTACAAGAGGAACTCACCTATACACAAGGATTTTTAGCATCAGTACGCAAGAAACTTTCTAATGAGAAGTTTGTAAATTCAGCGCCTGCCCAAGTAGTAGATAACGAGCGTAAAAAAGAAGCTGATGCGTTAGCAAAAATTGAAACACTTGAAAAAGCGATAAAAGCAATTAACAATTGATAATTAGACAAATGGAACACTTAAAACAAATGATAGATGAGGCGTGGGAGAATCGCTCACTGCTTCGTGAGGAAATCGTACAACAGACTATCCGTGAGGTGATTCACCTCTTAGATTTAGGTCAGTTGCGAGTGGCAGAGCCTACTGCCAATGGCTGGAAAGTAAACGAATGGGTGAAAAAAGCTGTTGTGCTTTACTTCCCTATCCAAAATATGAAACCCGTAGAGGTGGGTATCTTTGAGTTTCACGATAAGATTCCGCTCAAACACAACTACGATGAGAAAGGAGTGCGCGTAGTACCACCTGCTGTAGCACGTCGTGGTGCTTTTATTGCCAAAGGAGCTATACTGATGCCCAGCTATGTGAATATAGGCGCGTATGTAGACGAAGGTACAATGGTAGATACTTGGGCTACTGTGGGTAGTTGTGCCCAGATAGGCAAGCACGTGCACCTGAGTGGTGGCGTAGGTGTAGGGGGGGTATTAGAACCCTTGCAAGCAGCCCCTGTGATAGTAGAAGACGGGGCTTTCATTGGGTCACGTTGTATCTTGGTAGAAGGAGTGCGCGTAGGCAAAGAAGCGGTACTTGGTGCTAACGTAGTGCTTACAGCCTCTACTAAAATCATTGATGTAACGGGTAGCGAACCTAAAGAACTGAAAGGTTATGTACCTGAACGCTCAGTAGTGATCCCTGGTAGTTACACCAAACACTTCCCGGCAGGTGATTACCAAGTGCCTTGTGCCCTTATCATCGGACAGCGTAAAGCCTCAACCGATAAGAAAACTTCACTAAACGATGCTCTAAGAGAATATGGAGTTTCTGTATAAGAAAAGTGATGAGGACATAAAATAGAAAAGGCTACCCAAAAGGTAGCCTTTTTAATAGATAATAGATTTAGAATTTATATCCTATCTTAATACCAAAGTTAGGTTCGATAGCCCAGAACTTCTTATTTTCATTAACTTGTTTACCAAAGTTTCGTGCAATATTTGCAAAAGGAGCGATGATAAAGGTATCATCGAGATTCCATTGGTAACCTGCCCCTACACCTAAGATAAAACTATCCAAACGCGTTTTTACTCCATCTTCAGAGAATGTTCCAAAGCGTTGTTTGATAAAAGGATTTACATAGAGCCCTGTGCCTCCGTCTTCTTCAAAATAGTAGTTATATCCTATTTGAATACTAGTAGCTTTATACTTTTCTCCACTCTTTTTAGGGAATACAGAAAAGCGGTCGTTAAAGAAAATAGTTCCTTCGATAGACTGATTAGGAGCTATGTAATGTTCATAACCTAACTCTACAGAAGCTAACCATATAACATTCAAGATATTCAAGTTTACTTGATGTTGAGGAAAATCACTTTGGGCAAATGTTTTTGCTGAGAAAAACATAAGCATTACAGCTACAATAATTTTTTTCATCGGTTTTCTTAGTTTAAAAATAATGGCAAAGATACTACTTTTATGCTAATACACAAAAATAATACTATAAAATCAAAAAAAGTCCAGTGTGTAGCACACTGGACTTTTATATGTAAAACTAACTAATTCACTTGTGAAGAAAAGGTAACAACTATTAAAAACACTAAAAAAGAATACAGACTTCACAAGGAATCGCAAACGAAATATAAAGACTTTACTACTATTATATTCCTTTACTAATAGTGGGGCAAAGGTATATATTATTTTGAATACATCCAAATAAATAGTAGAATAATTTTAAATAACATATGCTTAATACTGATAATCAATACGTAGCATATTGTCTATTTTTCTATCCAACTTGCATATTTAGGATAGTTTAGGGCAGTTCGCTCGATGAGAGTCCTCTGTTCATCGGTAATATTTTTGAGTTTTTTAGCAGGAACGCCAGCATAGAGGCTCCCTTTTTCTATATGGGTATTAGGAGGTACTACGGCTCCAGCAGCTACAATGCTATGGCTTTCTACCACACATCCGTCCATTACGATGCTTCCCATACCTATAAGCACATCATCTTCGATAGTACAGCCGTGTACAATAGCGTTATGCCCTATGGACACGCGATTACCAATGGTTGTAGGGTGTGTTTGATAGGTAGCGTGAATCACTACACCATCTTGGATATTGGTGTCATCACCTATGCAAATAGTGTTTACATCGCCACGAATAACCGCATTATACCACACCGTACAGCGGTCGCCTAAGTGCACATCACCGGTAAGGGTAGCATTTTCAGCAAAAAAGCAACCTTCCCCAAAGGTAGGTTGCTTTCCGTTAACTTTCTTGACTAACATATTCTTTTAGTTTATCGATTATCTCTTGTAGACCATTAGTTTTTATCTCGAAAGTAGTAGCCAATAACATTCCTAATTTTCCTTTGGGGAATCCTTGAGTGCTAAACCACTCGAGGTAATAGGAAGGCAAATCAGCAATCATAGTACCCTTGTACTTGCCATAAGGCATTGGGGTAGTGATGATTTCTTCGAGAATTTCGGGGTTCATAATAACGTCTTGTCAATCTTTTTTATCTCAAAAGTAATAGCTAATAACTTTCCTATTTTTCCATTAAAAAAACCTTTGTCATTAAGCCACTCAAGATAATTAAAAGGCAAATCAATGAGCATTTTATCCTTGTACATACCATAAGGCATTGGAGTTGTGATAATTTCTTTAAGATCGTCAGAATCAACCGAGTATTTTTGGCTATTTTTATATTTTTTCTTCCTGTATTCTTTAAGTCTTTCAAAAAGATCAATAGATTCTATTTCTTCATCTTTATCCTTCTCTACTGCAAGAAAATCTTCTAATTCCTCTGTCAAGGCTAATAACTCACGATACTCTTCTGTAGAAATAATAATTAAAGAAGTACCTGTGATAAACTGTGGTTCTTTAAAACTAATCATATAAATAACCTTTACAAATTAATAACATCTAATCTTTCTTCAGCTCAATTTAGAACAAAGGTTCCTGTTTAGAACTTCTAAAATGGCGTATTTCTATTATATTTTTTTCTTTATCAACTTTGTAATAAACAAGAAACTTTCCTTTTAGAATAGTTCGTCTATAAATATTTAGGTCTTTGTTATAATACGATAAGGCATACGGATCTATTGAAATCTCCTTTTCTAAATCTATCAAAGCCTTAGTAATTTTATCGGAATAAGAAAAACTACCATTTCTTTCGTCCCAATAATCAAGTGTATCGTTATAATTTCTTTCAGCTTCTTGAGTCCACTTTACTTTCATAACGTTGTCTTCTTCGTTCTGTAGCCCTTCTGTGTACTTCAGAACTATCCACTAACATTCCTAATCTTGATTGTTCTTCTGAAAGAGCTAAACTTCTAAGGTCTTCTTCAGTAAGCTCACTAAAATCATCTGCTCTTTCTACAACTGTTGTTTTTAGTTTAAACTTATCAAACAATGGTTGAAATATGGATAATTCTGTGGGATTAAAAGTTATTTTTAATGTGGTTGTATCCATAGTTTAACAATTAAAAGTTGTCTATTTCTTTGTAAATTAACAAATCTGTGAATTAATTAGGCAATTTTTCAACTTCGTCAAAGGTAAGAGCCACACTGGCAAGAAACTTTGGCAAAGTGTAGGGCGTAAATTCGCAAAGCAATTGTGATATTAGTGTGTAGCTCGTACTCTTTTTCCTTCGTTGCGCTCTATTTTATGGTTAGGGCGCGTCCATTTAGGGTTTTCACCTAAGGAGTGATATTGAGAATCTTCTGCTTCTACCGTTTGAGGCTGTGGATGTGTTTCAAAAGGTTTCTGAATGCGCATACCGAGTACACCGAGCATTTGCATATCCTCATTGATATCGGGGTTAGGAGTGGTGAGGAGCTTATCGCCTGCGAAGATAGAGTTGGCTCCCGCAAAGAAACAGAGAGCTTGTCCTTCTTGGCTCATTTGGGTACGACCTGCGGAAAGGCGCACTTGCGATTGTGGCATCACGATACGTGCGGTAGCTACCATACGCACCATCTCGAAGATATCTACGGGCTCACAGTCTTCCAAAGGTGTTCCTTCTACGGGCACTAAGGCATTGATAGGCACTGACTCGGGTTGTGGATTGAGCGTTGAGAGCGCTACGAGCATTCCGGCGCGGTCTTCGAGTGATTCACCCATACCGATAATCCCTCCACTGCACACAGTGATATTGGTTTTGCGCACGTTGTCAATCGTTTTGAGGCGGTCGTCATAACTACGGGTAGAAATGATTTCTTTGTAGTATTCTTCTGACGTATCGAGGTTGTGATTGTAAGCATACAAGCCTGCTTCCGCCAAACGTTTGGCTTGGTTTTCGGTAAGCATACCGAGTGTACAGCACACTTCCATATCCAGCTTATTGATAGTACGCACCATTTCGAGCACCTGTTCAAATTCGGGACCATCTTTTACGTTACGCCACGCTGCCCCCATACACACACGTGAAGCTCCTGCTGATTTAGCACGAAGGGCTTGGGCTTTTACGTGAGTAACACTCATCATATCGGCGTTTTCTATTTTTACTTCGGTTTCGTAACGCGCCGATTGCGGACAGTAAGCACAGTCTTCGGAGCAACCTCCGGTTTTAATAGAGAGAAGTGTAGAGACTTGTACTGAGTTAGGGTCGTGATATTTACGGTGCACGGTAGCGGCTTCGTAGAGCAACTCCATTAGGGGTTTATTATAAATAGCCATTATTTCTTCTTTCGTCCAATTATGACGGGTTTCGGCATTGCTACAGCCACACGTATGTTGATTTTCGCACATAGTTCTTTTCTTTATTTCGGGGGCAAAGATACAAAACAATTGACAATTGACAATTAACAATTAACAAATGCTAAGATTTTTTGTACTTGTTCCTCTATAGTAAGATTGGTATTATCGATAACTATGGCATCATTGGCTTTTTTGAGAGGTGACTCTTTACGGGTGGTATCGATATGGTCGCGGTGCTGGATATTGGCAAGCACTTCGTCGAACGATGCTTTATCGCCTTTGGCTTGTAACTCTTTATAACGGCGCTGGGCGCGCACTTGTTCGCTAGCGGTCATAAATATTTTAAGTTCAGCATTCGGGAATACCGTTGTACCTATATCGCGTCCGTCCATTACAATACCTTTGTCTTTACCCATTTTGCGTTGAAGGTCTACTAAGTAAGTGCGGACTTCAGGTTGTTTGGCAACTTCGCTCACCCAATTGGCTATTTCAATACCGCGTATTTCGTTTTCGATATTTTTACCGTCTAAATAAATTTCAGAAAATCCCAACTCAGGGTTGTACACGAACTTTATTTCCGACTTTCGTAGGGCTTTCATCAGGGGTTTTACTTCGATGCCCGAGGTAGAAACATAGCCTTTTTCTAAGGCTAAATAAGTAACGGCGCGGTACATCGCACCTGTATCGATATAGACGTAGCCCAACGCTTTGGCTACGGCTTTGGCAGTAGTACTCTTTCCTGTTGAGGAATAGCCGTCAATGGCAATGATAATATTCATTAGTGTTTAGTTATTAGTTTTTAATCGTTAGTTATTTGTAGAGTGATGGGGCTATTTCTATTTCGGTTACAACTTTTTTATTTTTATCGTAGTAATAATAGTACAGTGTTATATTGTTATCAATGAAAAAGCGCATCTTCTCGCGATTGGTTCTTAGGTTTTGTACAATAGCTTCTTTAGCTGCTGATGCGTCGAACTCTACCCCTTCGGAATCGAAATTAAAGAGGGTTACATAATACCCCATAGTTTTTTCTCCTTTTAGGGCAACACTATCTAAGCGTACCCCCTCTTCTATTATTTGTGGTAACTGCCGGTTCATTTCGGCTACTTGATTCTTCATTTCATCGGTAACTAAATCGTTTTTAGCTTTTGAAAAGAAGGAGCTTGTGAGATAGCGCGTCGTAAAGAATGCTGCTAAAAATACCACAATAAAAGACACCACACCCACTATTACTGCAACAATGTTTTTAGTGCGATTGTTCTTTCGGGATTCCTGAGTGTTAAGAAAATCGTTCATTTTTGTCTCTTTTTAACGCTACAAAGATATAAAACAAAAAGCAAACTGCAATGCCCTGATGCGTTTTTATCTTAAAAAAATACAACTATCTAATGATAAATACTTAAAAACAATGAGATAGGAGAATTTGGAAATGAGAAAATGAGGAAATGAGAAAATGGGGTACGAGCTACAAGAAAAGTGCTAGTGGAGGGATTGTCAGTTTATTCAACTTTACCAAAGGTCGTAGCACGACGGGCAAAACTTTGGCAAAGTGTGTACTGCAAAGATGATGTGTTGGGACTATTAAGAGAATCCGAAGGATATCGGAGAGAAACGGAAGAGGTGATTCAGATGAAAGGTAAAAAATGAGCTGTAATTTGGGTGGAGTTAGCTTATAGAGAGCTTATAGGAAGCTTATACGAATCTTGGACGATTGGTATAGGAAGGGTATATAAATAATTGATTAATAATATAATACAACAAGGCTAAAAATGTTAAAAACGGGGTTTCGAGGCGAAAGAAAAGGGAATGAGTAATGGATAAGGATAGGAACTCGGTGCTTACTCAAAAGTCGGTGAGCTATTGTAGAACGCTATGCGAGATTAGAAATTAGTTTTACGTATACCTAAAAGATGTTATATTATATCGAATAGACATTATTTAATAGAAATTCATATGAACTGATAAACAGTGAGATAAGAGGAGGTTAGCCATAAAGTTTTGAGAAAAAGTGTAAGAATATTTGTGTAGGTCAAAAAAAAATCGTAAAATTGCACCCGCAAAAAGTAGTGTCTACAAAACACTTAAATAACTGATTTATAAGGTAAATATATAATAGAAAGAAAAATAATATGGGTTTTTTTGATTTCTTGACAGAAGAAATAGCCATTGATTTGGGTACTGCGAACACCCTCATTATTCACAATGACAGGGTAGTGATTGATAGTCCATCGATTGTAGCAATAGATAGGACAACCAGAAGAATTATAGCCGTAGGTAGAGAAGCACGGCTAATGCAAGGGAAAACACACCCTAATATCACCACTGTTCGTCCGCTAAAAGACGGGGTAATTGCCGACTTTGACGCTTCGGAACAGATGATAGGAATGCTCATTAAGAGTATACCTGCGTTGCGCAAACGCTTTTTCTCGCCTTCGTTGCGTATGGTAGTTTGTATCCCCTCAGGAATTACCGAGGTGGAAACGCGTGCGGTACGCGAGTCATGCGAACGTGTGAACGGTAAGGATATTTACCTCGTACACGAACCGATGGCAGCGGCTATTGGTATAGGGCTTGACATTATGCAACCTAAGGGTAATATGATTATCGACATAGGTGGGGGTACTACCGAGATTGCGGTGATTGCCTTAGGGGGTATTGTATGCGACAAGTCGGTAAAAATTGCAGGGGATATTTTTAACTCGGATATTGTGCACTATATGCGTACGCAACACAACCTTTACGTAGGGGAAAGTACTGCAGAAAACATTAAGATGACCGTAGGAGCTGCTACTGAAGACCTCGATGCCCCACCAGATGATATTATGGTACAAGGGCGTGACCTGCTCACCGGTAAACCTAAGCAAGTGCAAGTATCCTATCGCGAAATGGTGAAAGCACTGGATAAGTCTATTCTTCGTATAGAAGATGCTATAATGGAGACACTTTCGCAAACGCCTCCTGAATTGGCTGCCGATATCTATAATACAGGTATCTATATGGCAGGTGGTGGATCGATGTTGCGGGGATTAGACAAACGTATTTCTATGAAAACCGACCTCCCTGTATACGTAGCCGAAGACCCTTTGCGTGCCGTAGTACGTGGAACAGGTATCACTCTAAAAAACATTAACAAATTCAGAAGTATTTTATTAAAGTAAAAATAGATAGAGGTAAGAGATAAGAAACAAGAGGTATGAACCAAATCATTCAATTCTTTATGAGGTCGAGGGACTTTTTTGTGTTCCTCGCACTGTTCTTATGCGCTATTGGTTTGGTTTTTAACAGCAATTATTATCCTCAGAGTGCTTACATAAACTCAGCGAATGCAGTGTCGGGTAGGCTTTACAGTTTCACAGACTACTGGGTACAATATTTTAGCTTACGCGGTCAGAACGAAACCCTTACTGAGGAGAATCGAGCTCTGCGCTCACAACTCTTACGGATGGAACAGCAAATCCGCAATATATCACTTGTAGATTCGGTGTCATTTCCCACTACCGATTCACTGAAATACAAGGTACTTAAAGCAAATGTGATAAAAAATAGTTTCCGTTTAAAAAACAACTACCTCACTATCGACAAAGGTACGAAAGACGGTGTAAAGCAAGATATGGGAGTGCTCTCGCCACAGGGAGTTGTGGGAATAATAGAGAATACTTCGGAGAGGTTTGCCACTGTACAAAGTGTACTGAATACTAGGTCGGCACTGAATGCAATGGTGAAGCGCACACAACACTTTGGTTCATTGCGTTGGGATACTAGAGAGGTGAATAAAGTACAGCTGTTAGAAGTACCTAATATAGCCCCTATACAGAATGGAGATACAATTGTAACAGGGGGTATGTCGAACATATTCCCCAAGGGAATTCCTATTGGCAGAATAGTTCATTTTGAAAAGAGCAAAAAGGATAATACGTATATCATTGATGTAAAGCTATTTGCTGATATGTCGAACCTTGAATATGTGTATATTATTGAAGATAGAGATAGAGCAGCCGTTTCTGACTTAGAAAAACAGAACCCAAAATGAGTCACCCAGTAGTAAGAAATGTATATTTATTTGTATTCTTAGTGTTGTTGCAGGTACTCATCTTCAACAATGTGGAGTATTGGGGCTATGTAAATCCGATGGTTTACATAGTGTTTATACTGCTATTGCCCTATCGTGAAAACAGAATACCTTCATTGGTAGCGGCATTCTTAATAGGGTTGTGTATAGACATTTTTTCTAATACGGGAGGGTTGCACGCTGCCAGTAGTGTACTCATAGCTTATTTGCGTAATCCGATACTACTAACAGTATTTGGCAAGAATTTTGAGTATCAAGAATTGGATTTGCTCGCTTATCCGTTTTCTAAGATTTTTAGCTATACAACCTTGATGGTGGTAGTGCATCACACACTGTTTTATTTCTTAGAAGTCTTTAACTTCAATCACTTGTTTCTTACATTAGCAAAGATTGTAGGAGCATCTATCTTCACTATCATCGTTTGTTTGCTATTCATCTATCTGTTTAGTAAAAATAAGAAATGAGAAAATATCTGTTGCCCATTATTATTCTTTTTGTGGCAGTGGTGTTCTTAGTACGGTTATTCTTCTTACAAGTAATATTTCACGAGGAAAATACAGGAATTGACAACATTGCTATTGAAACGGTATACGATTACCCCGAACGCGGGTATATTTACGACCGTAATGGAGAACTATTGGTATCGAACCAACCTGCCTATGACGTGATGGTTGTGCCCAGTGAGGTGAAAACACTCGATACCTTAGAGCTTTGTGGACTCCTTGAAATCAGTAAAGAAGAGTTTAGGGAACGGCTCATAAAAGCAAGTGATTACTCACGCAAAAAACCTTCAGTAATCGTGCACCAGCTCTCCAAAGACGATTATGCCGTACTACAAGAAAAATTGCGCAAGTTTCAAGGATTTTATATACAGAAGCGAATGCTCCGCAGTTACCTCACCCACAATGCGGGGAATGTATTGGGATATATCAGCGAGGTAAATGAATGGGAACTAAAAAAGAACCCTTATTACTTAGCTGGTGAACTGATAGGTCGCAGTGGGGTAGAAAAACAATACGAGGAATTCTTACGAGGTAAAAAAGGTGTACAATTCTTCCAAAAGGACAAACACAACGCTGCCATTGAACGCTATAAGAATGGCGCAATGGATACTTTGCCTATCACTGGGCAACCTTTGCAACTAACCATAGACATCAATTTGCAAGCCTATGGCGAAATGCTGATGCAACACAAACACGGCGGAATTGTAGCTATAGAACCTAAAACAGGTGAGATTCTCGCATTGATATCAGCACCTACTTTTGATCCTGCTCTGTTAGTAGGACGTGAACGCTCTAAGAACTACACAGCCCTTTATAACGATTCGATTGCTAAACCTCTTTACGACCGCACGCTATTAGCAGAATATCCACCAGGGTCGCCATTTAAAGTAATAAACGCACTCATAGGCTTACAGGAAGGTGTGATAACACCAGGTAGTGTGTTCAGCTGTGGAGGAGGTTATCGTTTTGGAGGGCGTATAATGCGTTGCCACTGCGGGCGCAGTTCTAATGACCTATTACACGGGATAGCTTTTTCTTGTAACTCTTATTTTGCAAATACCTATAAGCGTGCTATTGATATGAAAACCACTTCGGCAGTGGGTATGGACAAGTGGAATGCTCACGTACGAAGTTTTGGATTGGGAAGCTTTTTAGGTGCTGACCTACCGACGGGACGTGCAGGGAAAGTACCTAATACTGCTTTATATGACAAACAATATGGTAAAGGTCGCTGGAATGGCACAACCAATATCTCTAACGCTATTGGGCAAGGAGAATTGCTTACCACTCCTATACAGCTTGCTAATGTGATGGCTGCCATCGCTAATAGAGGTTATTACTATACCCCTCATATCGTAAAAAAAATAGATAATAAAATTACTCCATTTCAAGAGTATACCGTTGCTAAACACACTACAATAGCCCCTAAGAACTTTGAACCTGTGATTAGAGGTATGAATATGGCATATGAGCAAGGTACTGCACGCCGTACCCAAATTGAAGGTATTAATATCGCTGCTAAAACAGGTACCGCCGAAAACTTTATAAAAGTGAATGGCAAGCGTATGCAACTTACTGACCACTCTATATTCGTAGCTTTTGCCCCCATAGAAGACCCTAAGATTGCTATTGCCGTATTTGTGGAAAACGGGTATTACGGAGCACGAGTAGCTGCTCCCATCGCCTCACTAATGATTGAAAAATACCTAAAAGGTGAAGTATACCGCTGCGACCTCGAAAAACAAATGCTCGAAAAGAGTCTTGAAGACGAATATATGAAGCCTTATAGCGGATTGCCTTTTACCATCAACCGATAATGAAGAAACAAATGAAATTAACGACCAAAGAAGAAAATTTGATTATTGCGATACGGAACTTTAGAGAATCTTTACATAATCCTTCAGAGGAGTTGGAATGGTATGCCCGTAGACTTTTCGAAGAAATTATAGATGGAGAAGATGATGAAGAACGTCGTAAGCTCATAAAAAAAGAACTTAGAAAAAAATAACACAATATGGAAATAGTAATTAATAAAAAGATGGCTACTAAACAACAAATACAAGACATCGCTCTTGATATTTCTTGGGCTAAAATAGCACGTAAGTATTTTGGTAAATCTGCTTCTTGGATATACGACAAAATAGACGATACTAATAACGGCTTCACCGAAACAGAAAAAGATCTTTTTAGAGGAGCTTTATATGATTTGGCAGAACGTATTCGCAAAACTGCAGATAATTTTGAATAAAGTTTAGATAATTATTATAGTCAAACAAAAATAGATTGCGAATAAATAGGCTTGTTCTTAGAGGACGATTTGCAAATCGCTTCTACAATATACTAAAAAAATCGATTGATTATCAGTGTATCAACTTTGCCAAAGTCTGAAACTTTGGTAAAGGGTACGATACAAAATTTGCAAACCAATTCTGATAGACTATACATTAAAATTGCCCGTGTGGCTTACATTTGAAAAAGATTATATTAGCCTCAGGTTCACCGCGCCGTCAGCAGTTCCTGAAAGAATTAGATATCCCTTATGAGGTAGTCCTTAAACCCATAGACGAAACCTACCCTAAACACTTAAAGCGAGAGCAAATCACCGACTATCTCTCCCAGCTGAAAGCTACGCCCTTTGCGGGTGAAATACCTACGGATTGTGTGCTTCTCACCTCTGATACTATTGTGTGGCACGAAGGTAAAGCCCTTGGTAAACCCAAAGACGCTACCGAAGCCTTTGCAATGTTGCGTTCGCTCTCAGGGAAGACTCACGAGGTAATTACCTCTATATGTTTTACTACTAATGAAAAGCAAATAACGGAGCACTGTATTACGAAAGTAACCTTTAAAGAGCTTTCCGATGACGAAATAACCTATTACATCAGTCACTATCAGCCATTTGATAAAGCAGGAGCTTACGGTATACAAGAGTGGATAGGACATATAGGAGTTACCGCTATTGAAGGCTCTTATAACAACGTAATGGGACTACCTACGCACTTAATTAAAGAACATATATAAAAAGAAGTAAACTCTGGTAAAATTCAAGAATTGCCAGAGTTTTTTCTTACATATTAATTAGCTTAAACTATTAAAAAACAATTTATTAAGAAAAATAATAAAAAAAGAATTATTAAAAAAATTGCAGTTTTAAAATATTTATTGTACTTTTGGGGCTGTATTTTAAATAGAAATACAAATGGCTATATTTAATAAAGAGAGAGATAATAAAAAGATTATTATGGCAGCAGAAAATCCCACAGGAAGTAGCAACCGTATTGTTACTGAAACAAAATTCAAAGGAGAAATCAATTCAAAATCTGATTTTAGAATTGATGGTGAAGTGGAAGGAACTTTCCAAACTTCAGGTAAATTAGTAGTAGGCAGAACCGGTGTAATAAAAGGCACTGTGATTTGCGAAAACGCTGATATTGAAGGTAAAATAACAGGTACCCTCAAAGTGAGTAGTATTTTAAGTTTAAAATCTACTGCAGTTGTAGAAGGCGAAGTGTACGTAGATAAGCTTTCTATAGAACCAGGAGCGGTATTTAACGTTTCTTGCTCAATGAAAGGAGGCAAAAACAGTTTTACCATCAATGAAAAACCACAAGCACCACTTACAGCCGAAAAACAACCACCTAAATAAGTGGATTACCTTTTCACAAATAGGGCTACAAATGGCTATTACCATAGCCATTTGTAGCTTTTTTGGTGTTTGGTTAGACGGTAAATTTCCTAATGAGTACTCTCTATGGACAGTGGTATGTTCGCTTTTTGGGGTATTTGGAGCTATGTATTCAGTAATTAAGAAAGCCCAACAGATGAGCGATGAAGAGTAACATACTCCTGTTTGTAAAATATTTATTATTGCTTATTGCCGGAGGGGTAGGACTCTTTTGGCTGTACGATTATTGCGTAAACACAGAGGGTATTAGTTTGTACTATTCGCTAAATACCTTGCTCATCTTCCATTGTGGTTTATCCTTCTTCTTATTTAGTATTATCTTCATCGTAAACAAAAGACGCAAACAGCACACTGCTTTTGCTTTTATGGCGGGCTTTGTATT